>JAJZVR010000315.1 GCA_021847065.1 Planctomycetota bacterium
TATCCAGCAGTTCTCCGCACTTGCTGCAAGCCGTAAGTGTCTGCCCCACATCAAAGGTGGCGGCACAATCAGGATTAATACACTGCTGATACGCAATTGTTTTCATGGGACGAATTCTAGCCGCACAGAGCAATTGCCTCAACGCCACAGCCAACCGAGCCTTTGATTGTTCAAAGATTAGCCGATAGCCAAACCATTGTCCAAACAGGTAAAAGGCGCCGGGGACATGGATCTTGCGGTTTAAATCGCGTATGGCCAAGGCTCAAAAACAAGGGTCTGCCAATTGTTTTGGCGGGGTGAGCGTTTCCATCGTCGCAACTCGCGTTTTGATAGCGCCAACGCCACCTGACGCAATCCGATTTGGCCCGACGCCAGATTTATTGGCAGACCCCAAAAACAATGCGACGGCGATCACTGGTCGAGCATTCGCCAAAAAGTCGGTAGAATGCTGATCTTGATATCCGCGTTGGAGATTTAAATGGCGGCAAAACGAAATCTACTGGTTACATCGGCACTACCTTACGCCAATGGGGCTATTCATATCGGACATCTGGTGGAATACATCCAGACGGACATCTGGGTGCGCTTTCAGCGGCTGATGGGAAATCGTGTGGTGTATCTATGCGGTGATGATGCCCATGGCACGCCCATCATGTTACGTGCCCGCAGCGAAGGCCTGGCACCGGAACAGTTTATCGCCCGGATGAATCAGGAGCACCGCGAGGATTTTGCCCGATTTGGCGTAAAATTTGATTGCTACTACTCCACGCACTCACCGGAGAATGAAGCGCTTTGTTACTTATTTTACGAACGGCTGAAGGCCGGCGGCCATATCGTGCATCGGGATGTTGAGCAATTTTTTGACCCGGTGGAAAACATTTTTCTGCCGGATCGCTTTATCCGTGGACAATGCCCCAACTGCAAATCTCCAGATCAATATGGTGATTCTTGCGAAGTTTGCGGCAAGCATTACAATCCCACGGATTTGCTTAATCCCAAAAGTGCCGTCAGCGGTGCGGTGCCGGAACGCCGTTCCAGCCGCCACTTTTTTTTGCGTCTGGAAGGTTTTCGTGAACAACTCCTGGCCTTGATTCGCGGCGGATTGGTCGATTCCGCCGTTGCCAACAAACTCGAAGAATGGTTCGGTAAAGAGTTGAAGGATTGGGATATTTCCCGCGACGCGCCATTCTTCGGCTTTCCCATTCCCGGTGAAGCGAATAAATATTTTTATAACTGGCTCGATGCCCCGATCGGGTATCTGGCGGCTCTGGCGAAAAATATGGCAGGTTCCGCCGCGGATGCGGAGGAATACTGGAAGATGGATGATTTGGAAGTGTACCATTTCATCGGCAAGGATATCATCTACTTTCACGCATTGTTCTGGCCCGCCATGCTGATCGGTGCCGGACTCAAGCCGCCAAAGAAATTATGCGTACACGGACATCTGACCATTAATGGCGAAAAAATGTCCAAAAGCCGGGGAACATTTATTAATGCCGCCCAATACGCGCGGCATCTTGATACGCAATGGCTGCGCTATTACTTTGCCACGCGGCTTTCCGCTTCGCCGGCGGATATTGATTTAAGTTTTGAGGATTTCTGCAACCGCGTCAACAGTGAATTGGTCGGAAAACTGGCCAACCTCATCAGCCGGGCGGCACCGATATTAACCCGGTTGCTTGGTGGCCGCACGGGCATAGTGACCATGGACGCACTGCCCGTGCTCAATGAATTCCGTGCGGCTGAGTCCGAGATTGCGGCAGATTATGACCAGCGGAATTTTGCGGCTGTGACCCGGCGGATTTGCGCTCTGGCGGACAAGGCCAATAAATTTGTGGAAGAGCAGGCACCATGGTCGCTGGTGAAAACCGATGAAGAAGCGGCGCGCGGCGTACTGACCGCGGCCCTGGAATGCGGGCGCATTTTGATGATTTATCTCAAACCCATCATCCCGGATATTGCCGCAGGCGTCGAGAAATGCCTGAATATCCGGCCACAAACCTGGGGCGACGTGCAGAATTCCATGGAATCACATGTTATTAACCCATTTGAACATTTAACCGGACGTGTTGAAGAAAGGAAAATTCAGGACATGCTTGAGGAAACTAAAACCGTGACAACCAACCCGACCGCCGCTGCGCCGGCGGCAACGACGACCACTGAGGAACCGCTGGCACCGGAATGCACCATTGAGCAATTTTCCGCAGTGGATATGCGGGTTGGCCGCGTCATTAGTGCCGAAGCCATTGAGGCTACCGATAAACTCATGAAAGTGGAAATTGATGCCGGGCCAATGGGTAAGCGTACCGTTCTGGCGGGGATAAAAAAAGCCTGCACCCCGGAACAGCTTACCGGACGATTGGTCATTTTCTGTGCGAATCTGGCTCCGCGAAAAATGAAGTTCGGAACCAGTGAAGGAATGATTCTGGCCAGCGGGCCGGGTGGCAAGGATGTATTTTTATTATCGGTTGATGAACGTGCCACGCCGGGGCAGCGCGTCCATTAAAACATTCCGTATTTCTGAACAAATTCAGCCCGATGGCCGACTACAACATATAATCTCTTGAGGGGGATTGTTGGAGTCGCTCCGGGCGTTACCGGCAATTGGCCGGGCGTGGACGGTGGCGAGTTGATTTGACTGGCGGGGTATTTGTGGCCGTAGCATGTGCGATTGTTGGTCTTGATCCGATACAAAAGGATTGGATTGAGGCATTAAAGCAAGCCCACAGAACCGATTGGTTTAAGATCGCGGTGGTCGGTGAACGTAATTTGTCGCTGGCGCGGGAAGTGGGACAGATTTTTGATGTCCCCTTTTACGGTGATCTGCGGAGAATGTTACTGGAAACAACTCCGCAAATGGTGCTTCTGGACCGCCCCGCCGATATGTCGCTGGATTTTGTTGAAGCCTGCGTGCAGCAGAATATTGCCATATTGAGCTTGGGACCACCCGTGCAAACGCTGGAAGAAGCCCACCGGCTAAGCATTCATCTGGAACCCAAAACGCATTTGTTATATACCGCGCCGCAATTTTCCGGATCATGGGGGTTTGGGCAGGCCCATCAAACCGAGAATTTTTTCCGAGGAGTGCAGTTTCTCAGCGGCCATTGGTCCGCGGCCAATCATGCCGTGGCGCGGATGCGGGGAGTTCAGGAAGGTGCGGTGCGATCGTTATCGGTTCTGGCGTGGGATGCGTTCCGCACCACCATTGAAGTCGTCGGCCTGCCGGCGGCGCTTTATGCATCCATTGACGGCAGCAGCGGCCAACAGGACAACTTTACGGATGTGACCGGTGATGTCGGCGTGGTGATGAAAACATTGGAAGGCGCTACCGCGGTGATTCAGCTTTCTGACCAGGAAGGATCATTAAAACGGGAGATCAGCGTAGCGAATCGGGAGGGCCGGGTAAAACTTTCTGAATTCAGCTACCGCTGGACGTCCGCCCGGGACCAAGTCACTGAGGACGATTCCACCGCACCAACTTCCTACGTAGCGCAGGCACTGCGGGAACTGGAAAATTTCTGCCGGCATTTCACCGCTGCTTCATCCCCCCACCGAGGCTGGCCGCACCTGCTGCCGGAAACCGCCGCGATGATGACGGCGATGATCGTATCGCACCGCACAGGTATGGCCGAATCTCCGCAACACTTCCGGGGCTTGAACAGGTAGTGCAGCGCGACGCATCAGATAGATTAGAAAAGCAAAGTGCGCGGGGGTGGCCAAGTCGAGCAAGCTAATGGAGTCGTTGCTTTTAGCGGAT
>JAJZVR010000316.1 GCA_021847065.1 Planctomycetota bacterium
CCCGCCTGCGCCATAATTACCAATAGCGCGGTTTGCCGGATATACGTGGATTTACCCGCCATATTTGGCCCGGTAATCAATTGCAGCGTTGGGCCATCCGCCGGAAGCTCAATATCGTTAGGGACAAACTTTTCGCCCAGTATCTGCTCGACCACCGGATGCCGCGCGTCGGTGATTCGCAGTTCCCGTTGCGTGGTGACTACCGGCCGGCAATAGCGGTGCAACCGGGCCAGGTGCGCAATGGAAGCGATGACATCCAGACGGGCAATCTGTTCGGCGATTTGCCGCAGACATTGGCATTGCGTGGCCAGAAACTCGCGTAATTGCTCATACAAATGTATTTCCAGGGCCTTGGAGCGTTCCTGTGCGGTTAATAAATCGCTTTCAAAGGTTTTCAGCTCCGGCGTAATATAGCGCTCGGCATTTTTAACGGTTTGCTTGCGGATAAATTCCGGGGGAATTTTCGGGGCATGCACATGGGTGATTTCAATGTAAAAGCCGAAAACTTTATTGTATCCCACTTTCAAAGACGCAATGCCGGTCTGTGTCACAAGCTCCGATTGATAATTCGCCAGCCACGCCCGGCTGTTGGTTGCCAGGAGGCGCAATCGGTCGAGTTCCGCGTCGCTACCGTCCCGGATCACGCCCCCGTCGCGCAGATGTGCCGGCGGTTCATCGGCGATCGCGGCACGGATTTTCTCGGCAATCGCGGCCGCCGGGCCGGCGAGGGGAGCCAGTTCATCGGTGGCATTTTCAAAAAAGCCGGTCTGCCCCGCCAGCTTGGCCAGTACCGGAAGTGTCTCCAGCGACCGCGCCAGGGCAATGAGATCCCGTGGTGTGCAGCGGCGGCAGCAGATTCGGGCGGTAATGCGCTCAATATCCGCGCAATCTGTGATAACCATCCGCAGTTCATCAAGCCGATTTTCCAGATCCAGCATCCGCTGTACCATGTTGTAGCGTTGTTCAATAACCACCGGATCACGCAATGGAAATAACAGCCAGTGCCGCAGCAGACGCGATCCCATCGGTGTTTTGGTATTATCCAGTGCCCGCACCAGCGATCCCTCCGCCGAGTTGTGCCGCATGGAGCGATTAATTTCCAGCGACCTTAGCGATGTGGGGTCAATTACCAGATGCCGCCGCCGCTCAAAAGCGCGGGGCGGCTGGAGATGTTCCAGCGCCGCTTTTTGGGTTTCATGCAAATAGGCCAGCAAACCACCGGCCGCGCGCAGCGCGGGGTTGCGGTCATCGTCAAAACCAAAGCCGGCAAAATTCAAAACGCCGTAATGTTTGCGGATACTTTCCACCGCATGGTGCTGATCGAGCTCCCAGCTCGGCCTGGCGGTAAGGGTGAGTTTAATGATGTCGCATAAATGCTCCACCCATGGCGGAACCTGATGATCCGGTGCTTCAGGATAAATTAACTCACGCGGGCTGATGCGGGCCAGTTCCTCCCGGCACGCGGAAAGCGTATCAACAAGTGTGAAAAACTTACCGGTTGATAATTCGCACCACGCAATGGCTGCCCATTGCGTTTCAGCGGCCTCGGGGGCCGGGGCAAACGGATCGCTTGAAACATCAGTCCCCGGTGCAGTGGAGAGAACCAGCATCGCGGAGAGAAAATTTTCCTCTCTACCATCGAGCATGGTATCTTCCGTCAGCGTGCCGGGGGTAATTAAGCGCGTCACCTGCCGATCGATAACTCCCTTGGCTTGTTTGGAATCCTCCATTTGTTCACAAATTGCCACGCGATAACCCGCGGCAATCATACGTTGCAGATACCCGTCGACCGCGTGGTATGGCACTCCGGCCATGGGTACCGCATTTTCACCTTTGCTGCGGCTGGTTAAGGCCACTCCCAAAGCTCGCGCCACGATGCGCGCATCTTCATAGAATGTTTCGTAGAAATCACCGATGCGAAAAAATAAAATGGCATCGGGATACTGAGCTTTATAGGTTTGGTATTGGCGCATGGCCGGCGTAAGTTCCGCCGGATCAATCGACGCGATATTCTGTTTGTTCAGTTGCTCACCCATTGTGGCATATTGTACCTCTCCCGACCGTAATGCCAACCGGTCGCCCTGAAATTATTGACACATCCATTCATTGACACCGGGCCGCGGCGATCCTATTGTGATGGTCTGAATTTCCGTTCGCGGGCTGTTTGAAAGAATATCGGGGGTATCTATGCCGTCGGCTGGTTTAATTGTTCTATTCGTGGTGGCACTGGTTGTTGTTATTATCGTGCTGATCACCGTGGGCAATGTGTTTAATCTCTGGTTGCAGGCTTTTTCCGCCGGTGCGGATATCAGTCTCTTTGACCTCATCGGCATGAAATTGCGAAAAGTTGATGCCCGCGCCATCGTCACGGCCAAAATTTCCATGGTTCAAGCCGGCCTGCCGGTGGAGACCAATCAATTGCAGGCTCACTATATGTCCGGCGGTCATGTGTTAAATGTTGCCAAGGCCATGATTGCCGCCCACCGCGCCAACATCGAATTGCCCTGGGATCAGGCCACGGCCATTGACCTTGCGGGCCGCGATGTGCTCGAAGCGGTACAAACCAGTGTCAATCCCCGCGTTATTGATGTCCCCAACGCCGCCAGTGGCCGCCAGACCCATGAAGGCGTGGCCAAAGATGGCATTCAGTTGCGCGTTAAAGCCCGCGTTACTGTGCGTACCAATATGCGTCAACTCGTCAGCGGAGCCGGTGAAGAAACCATCGTGGCCCGCGTCGGTGAAGGTATTGTCGCGGCCATCGGTTCCGCCGACACGTACAAGCATGTACTCGAACAGCCCGACATGATCAGTAAAACGGTTCTGGCCAAAGGTCTTGACGCCGGCACCGCCTTTCAGATTCTATCAATCGATATCGCCGATATGGATGTAAGCGAAAATATTGGTGCCCGGCTGCAAATTGCCCAGGCGGAGGCCGCCAAGCAACTCGCCCAGGCCGAAGCGGAAAAGCGACGGGCCTTGGCGGTGGCGCAAGAGCAGGAAAATAAGGCCCTGGCACAATTTAACCGTGCCAAAGTTATCGAGGCTGAAGCCCAGGTGCCCATGGCCATGGCCGAGGCATTCCGCAAGGGCAATCTGGGTATCATGGATTATTACCGCATGAAAAATATGCAGGCCGACACGCAGATGCGCGAATCCATCGGCGGCTCCAATGCCACCGGCTCCGGGACGGATAATCGCCCCGCGGGAACCTGATTTTCAAACCAGAGGACGCAACGATGGGACAACTTCCCAAAGATCCACAACAACTGGCCCAGGATATTCTCGCCGGGCGTGTGAGCATTGAGCAATTGCGGGCTGAACAGACCCGCCGTCGCGCCGCCCAGGAAGCCTTACGCCAAAACATGCGTACGCGCCCCAATCCACCGGCCACGCCGGCCCGACAACCCGGTAGCCGACAAGTTGTTAAACCCGCCAGTCAAATGCCCCGTCAGCCGCGGCCACAGGCCCGCCCGGGCGGCGAATCAGCGCCAAGTGCCTCCGGTACCAGACGCGCGACATCAGAAACGCGCGGTGGGGTAATCAAGGCCGCTACCGCGTCAGATGCGAAGCCCGCGGATTCCAGCGCGGCAAAATCGTCCACAGTTCCCGCCAAGCCTGCCGCAAGCCCGCGTACCGCTGCGCAAAGCGTCCGAGCTGTAATGAACAATCCCCATGCGCTGCGAAGTGTGTTTGTATTAAGTGAACTTCTGGATAAGCCGCTGTCATTGCGCCAGGATCCTTTGGACCGGTTCTGAAG
>JAJZVR010000037.1 GCA_021847065.1 Planctomycetota bacterium
TCTGGCCGGTTACTATTGAATGCAAAAATGAAGCAATCGAGCAGTCTATCCTGACGCCGAAGATATGGTGCGATCCGCTTGGCAACGAATTATTCATCAGCTTGGAGTTACCGCAAGACGAAGGCGAAGCGGCCGCTTGGATTGTCCATGCGGAAACCGATTATGATCGCGGTTGGCTGGCTGCGAGCAAACTGCCCGGCGAATTCTCAAACAAATCGCTAAGCCGACTGATCGCCGACCCCGCCGAAATGCAGTGCATCGCCTCCGAAACCGCTGCTGCTATCCGTCAATACATCAACCTCGTCCAATCTTTGCCGCGAAAGGCTAAAAAATAACGCCGCAGAAATTGCCCCCAACACAGGATTATCATCGCTCTGTTCCACCTTTTGTTATCCGCGCCATTAGCGTGATCTGCGGTTCCCCCCATCTGTCTCCCAACCTCCGTTATCCTCCGTTACCTCTCTGTGAATAAATCGTAAACGCTCCGCATCTGAAGTTTACCCCGGCGCGTTGGGGCATCTCCGCAATATTCATCAATCGTTTCCCCCGGACAATAACTGTCCGCATGGGATGGTAAGATATAACCAATAACCGTTCACGCTTGCCGCAGGTGGTCTATTTTACGGAAAGGAAACATCATGTGTGCCCCTATCAAAATTTCTTTTCTTGGCGAGAAACCAATAGAGCTAACGCGGTTCCATGATAAACCGTTTCTTCTCGCAAAAACGCTGAAGTTTACCTTGAATTTTCTTCACCGCCAGAAAGGCCAAATCGATGACTCCGCTTTTTTCGAACCCGTCGTTGAAGCGCTCGGCAACCAGCCGGCGATTCAGTTGGCGATTGCATCAGGGCCTGTGGAATACCTGGATAATCCGACGCGGAGGAAATTAGAAAACAACCGCGTTGTTCCGCAGAACATTTTGCTCGATCGCTGGAATGAGCCGCGAACGCGCCGGCTTTTTGCCAAGGCCCTGCTGCCTGTCTTGAAGAAAAACATAGCCCAGGCTGAAAAATCCGCCGCCGCGACCGAGGCTCAAGACATTTTTTATCAGCGTTTTCAGATCATGGTTCGTCACTTAGCCTTGGGCAGATATGAGGCCGACCTCTTGATGTTTGCGTTCATCCGCCACATTGGTATCTGGAAATGGTTAGACTTGAAGCATGTCCAGGATGAGGGCAACCGCTTATATCAATATCACCTCCGGCTCATGTGCCAGGCGACAGGCGTACCACTCCCGGTCGGCAGGAAGCTCTTACACAAATCAAGCCATCTATCAACCCTGGGCTGCCTGGATAGCAACCTTAATTTTGACTCTCAACTGGAGTCATTTCTCCTCGGTCATACCGACGAAATACCGACGACCACTACTTCATCATCCGAATCAACACAGCCGCCTGCCACACATGAAAAAGTGGCTGAGCGGAAAAAACGGAGATTACGACGGACGAAATAAGGATAGGAAACATGAAGTGCGTAGTCGCAGCATCAGCAAAAACGGCGGCGCCACACGCACTGTGTCTCCGTCACCGTGATGGGCAAACATCCTTTGGGTCGTTGTGCCATAATTTATCCCGATGACTTCGGCTTAAATAATTGTGACCGGGATGGCAAATTTTAGGTCGTTGGCTACACCGCGCCGTGGTCCTCCCGACAGCATCTTGCGTTACCCGTGCGTTCTGATATAATATGTGTACATGCACGTACACGGAGCTGCCTATGGCCACCAAAACAATTACCATTGACACGGAAGCCTATGAGCGGCTTAAACGCAAGAAACATGCTAATGAATCGTTCAGCCAAGCTATCAAGCGGATGATACAACGGCCCATCGACTTTCAGCGGTGGATGGTATCCATTGAAAAAGATCCATTGAGTGATAAGGCCGTAGATGCCATTGAACGCGTGATATCCGACCGCAGCAGCCGCCGAAACGGGAGGCGGCCCCGTGGCGCTGCTTGACACAACCGTATTGGTGGATCTTGGCCGCCGGGCGGATACAGCGGGACACCGCCGCATCCGTTTGGTATTGCGCGAATTGTTGTTGCGTGGGGAGAATCTTTTCACCTCCCGAATCAATGAGGCAGAGTTCCGCGTGGGGCCTGAAATGTCAGATCAGCGCCAGCGCGAATTAGAACGCGTTCAGCGCGTATTATCAGGGATTGCCATTCTGGAATTCGACGCCCATGCTTCTCAATATTACGCGGTCATCAAATCGGCATTATTCAAAAGCGGCCGCCCGGCCGGTGATTGCGATACCATGATTGCATCCGTTGCCTTAGCCAATGGCCAAATGCTGCTCACGCGGAATAGTCGCCATTTTGAATATATACCCGGCTTGGTTGTCCAATCCTATTAACCACTCTCTGATTTCTTAAAAAATGCACCGAATCCCTACCGCCCGGACAATAACTGTCCGCCTGGGGTGGCATAATAGCTTATGTCTTGAGTACCGAAGTATGTCAGCGTGAGCCGGGAACTTATGATGCGTCATGGTCTTTGTGTCGTTGTGCCGTCGTGGTAAATTCATTCAGTTGTCGGCTCTGTGGCCCCCCTTGTATCTCTGTGGCTTGTTTGTCTTTATACTGAATTGAGGTTCTATGAAAATCGTTGCCATTGATTTTGAAACCGCCAACACCAGCGAATTAAGCGTCTGCTCGGTGGGCGTTGCCATCTTCGAAAACAACCAACTTGCCGGTACTTATTATTCCCTGATCCGCCCGGCCAAGATGACGGCTTATTCAAGGGGTGCGTGACAGATTCTGCGGGCAATGGCCGATAATCCGCGATTGAACCATCCCAATACAGAATGGATTTCGGCAGCGTACAGCACCGTGGTGATAACCCGGTGGTTGGTTCGCGGCATAAGATCAACCACCGGATTATCATCCGGTGCTCGGAAACCTTATTTTCATTACCCGCATAAAGTGTCACGCACCCTTATTCAAGTGATGATTCTTAGGGCTGTTCAAACTCTCAACCAAAAATGGTATAATCAATCATTGAGGTGAATCAATGACCGCCATTAAAGCTCATTTCGACGGCAAGACCATTGTTCCGGACGAACCGGTGGATCTCCCGAAGGACACACCGTTGTACGTGTTCGTGGAAAGCAAGCGTCCCATGACCGGAAAGGATCTCCTTGAGTCCGGGTTGATTGGTCTATGGAAAGACCGTCCCGACATCGGCGATTCGTTGCAATACGCTCGCAAGCTTCGCCAACAGGCCGAAACCCGGAGGAGGGACTAAGTTTTGCTCCTGCTCGACACGGACATTGTTATTGATTTACTCCGGCAGTATTCACCCGCAACTGCGTGGCTTTCCACCCAAATCAACGAAGAAATCTATATCCCGGGCCTGGTTGCCATGGAACTGATTCAGGGGTGCGCCAATAAACGTGAAGTAACAATCGTACAAAATTTCATTAACCCGTTTCCATTGCTGTGGCCATCGCCCCAGGTCGCCGATCAGGCACTCGTGATATACGCGGACGGGCGGCTCAGCCATAACATCGGAATACTGGACGCGCTGATCGGCCAACTAGCCGTATCCATGAAAACGCCGCTGCACACCTTCAACCAGAAACATTTTGTGGCGATCCCCGGTTTACGTACCATCCAGCCCTATCCTCACGGACAATAACTGTCCGCACGGTATGGCATATTGGTTTCAGGAAAAGTTGATGCCCAGCGTCTCTGCGGCGCAATTTTGCCATTCACAGTAGACTGGAGGCAGTATGAAAATCGTCGCCATTGACTTTGAAACCGCCAATTATAGCAATCTGAGCATCTGCTCCGTGGGCATTGCCATCTTTGAAAATAACCAGCTTGCCGATACTTATTATTCCCTGGTCCGGCCCCCCAAAGGCTATGGCTGGTTTCGGCCCGACTGGATAACCGAATGCCATGGCATCAGCCATACCGACGTATACAACGCCCCGGAATTTCCCGCCATCGCGCCCGAACTGTTTACTCGGCTCGCTGCCGCGGATGTGGTTGTCGCCCATAACGCCCAATTCGATATGCACGTGCTGCGCAGCACCTCCGCTCATTTCAATCTGCCCTGCCCGGCGTTTGATTATCTATGCACACTGACCTTGGGCCGACGCGTCTGGCCAGAATTGAAGAGCCACTCGCTGGACGCATTGGCCGCCCACATCGGCCACCAGTTCGATCATCACCATGCCCAAGCCGATGCCGGCGCCGCAGGATGGATTTTGTTGGCCATGATGATCCAAAAGGGCATCTCCACGCCCTGCGACCTTGCGGCGGCTGTGGGCGTGCCAATGGGGCGGCTGGATATCGGTGGAGAGAAATTGGCATAAAATGGTGTTTGGTTGAATTCTTGGAGCCGCTTTATGTTTCAATCCACTATTTTCTAATTCGCATGGCGAATTGTGCTGGCGGAAATAGTTGGCGTTCGACCGATGCCGCTACCGGCCAACATAACCCCGAAGTGACGAGTTATTTGCGGGTAGTGGATTGACATATATAATGACACCACCGTTCAGGAACAGTTGTGGATGTGCGTGGTTTCCCGGCACGCGCTCGGCCACACCATCCTTATAGGGAACACGAAGGAAGTCGGCTATGTCTAAAATCCATTACTTTCCGCGGTATTCAAGCCAAGAGAACACCGTCACAAACAATACACTCCAACTCTTCGCCCGCATATACGATTACTCCCCGCAGCACCTGTCAAATCTGCTAACTAGGCTCTGCGGGGAGGAAATAGTGGTTGGAATCGAGATTAACCAACAACCACGTTCCCATCAATCGGTGCCTGATGGCGCCATAATCCAGCGGAGCTTTAAGATTCTTGTGGAAGCGAAGGTGAACAGCGGCGTCGACATCGACCAACTCTCACGGCACGCAGCTAGCTTTTCAAACGAGTCCCAGAAAATCCTTCTGCTGCTCACTCGACAAAGGCAACAATTATCTGCCGTACAGGGGGGAAAAATTGTAAAACAAGCCATTGGCCTCGTTTTTCATAACATTACGTACGAGGATATCTGCCGAGAAATTAAATCGATGTTTAAGGAACACGAGCCGCAGATGCTGGCCTTGGTGGAAGATTATATAGACTATTGCAGCGATACGGGGCTATTCGATGAATCAAAGTTCCTGCTCCGAATCGTTCCGTGTAGCGAAACAGTAAACATTAACCAGCAATTTGGCGTTTATTTTCACGCGCAGGACCGCGGCTATAGAAAGCACAGGTTCGTTGGAATATATGCACAGAAAAATGTGCCCTGCATCTGGGCGGTCGACGCGGTTTACGACGCGGAATTTGTCAACGGTCACCTCACTACGACGTTGGTCGATGGGCGCAAAACTACTGAATACGACAATAAAATAATCGGTATAATAAACGCAGCAAGAAGAGACCTTGGATACGAGGTGTCAACTGGCCATCGCTTCTTTTGTGGAATTCCCGAGGAAACTGCATACAGAAAAGAGTCTCCTTATGCGATTCAGGGTGCTCTTTTCCACGACCTTCGAGAAGTAATCCCCGGAATCAACATCGATCCATCGAACATTAAGGAAATTGCATCCAATCTCTGTAAAGTAAAGTGGTAGGTGCTTACAATTGATGCAGGGATGTGATTTGTTATCGGATTAGGATGAACCACTTTCGCATCAGATGGAGGAATCAAATGGACGCTGATCTATGGGGATTGGAGATGGGCTTGCCAGCGGTGGCCGAGTATGACCACGGCCTGTGTGCGAAGGAAGAAGTTCGCTTGGAGGACCTTGCTGATAGTCTTGACCCCGTGGCAAAAGAGCTTGAATTGCTCAATACCGAACACAAAACACACCTGACAGCCACCAAAGGGCGGTTCAACGTGTTCACAGTGCTCCGCAGTGCAGGAGACGAAGTTGGACTGCACACACGCTGGCTAGCGTTCTTGTTGGACCCCAACGGCACTCATGATTGCGACGATACCTTCTTGAAGTTATTCCTAAAAACGCTCGCCGAAGGCGTGCAGCCGCATGACGATTCCCAAGGCGTATATCTGCCGCACGGCTTGGAAACCGCCAGTTCAACCAGCGCCAAGATGATTTCGGAGGAACGAGAGGCGGAGGGCCAACCCGACATTCAAATTGATCTGCCACTCTGGGGCGGCATCATCGTCGAGAACAAGATATATGCGGGCGATCAGCGGGATCAACTCGAACACTATGGTAAAATCCTCGATAGGAAATATGGCAAATCGGGGAAACACCCTCTGCTACTCTACCTCACGCGCGATGGTGCGAAATCAGAGTCGGCGAATCGACGCGAATATTATCGTATCTCGTATCGCAAACATATACTGAAATGGTTGGAGGAATGCCTGCGGGAAACGTATCAATACGTGAATATTAATCAGGCGATACAGCAATATAGAAATGTAGTGTGTGAAATTACAGGAGAACTACCTTTGGAGAATGAATACAGGAAAAAAATCGTGAAGATAATTGAAAAACATCCAGCTATTATCAAACACTATGTGAAACTCTACCCCGCAATAAAAGAGTTGCGAAGAATAAATTATGTGACCTTCTGGGAGGGGGTGAACAAGCATCTTAGCAGAGACAATATTAGAGTTGGCGAAATACGCACCGGAACTGATTGTGGCGGCTATGATTATTGGCGAATATCGGTCATCAATGAACAGGGACAACCTGAAACTGGATTATTGACAATATTCTTCGAACACGAGATGTATTTTTATATTTGCGCGTGGCCAAAGGCCGAGGTTGACAAGCTTGATAGGGACTTTACGAAGAACATGTAGGCCCGCCTATCAGATATGAGGTGTCAGAGGAATTTTCAAAATACCCAGGCTGCCGTTAGTTTGCCAGAAACGTTCTCATTGGAGGCATTCGGTGAAGTAGTAGCGGATCATGAAAAACTTCAGAAGAGAGCAATAGAGTCAGCGGAAATAATCAGGAAATATGTCGAGGCGGCCAAAAGCATCTGCCCAGAGTTGGTATTCAAAGGAGAGGGTAAATTAGGATCCTTGCCGGAGTCGTAACGGAAAATCATTAACTATTCAGGTGCATCAAATATTAAAGCAGCGACGCATCGTGCATGCGGACAATAACTGTCCACCCCGACCGATAACCTGGAGGGGCACGATTGCCTTTATGAAATGCTTGGCCTCCTTACTGGATAGGAGCGTCTATCTAACATAAGCACGTCGGCACATGGTAAGGCTAGAAGGGGAATATCTATGGAACCGAAACGCGTAAAAGAAAAACTTCTTCTTAGGAGCATGCGAATGGAATCCAATAATAAAATGCCGGTGGCAGATTTGGAAACCAGCAGCGACAAGGCTGCGGAGGTGGACTCGCTGGCGCGATTGGCCGAGCAAGGCGGCGCTGCGGCGCAACTGAAGCTTGGCAAGTTGTACCTGACCGGATACGGGGTCAGAAAGGACTGCAAGTGCGGCGCCCGCTGGATCGAGATGGCGGCCAAACAGGGGCTGCCGGAGGCTCAGGCGATTCTCGGTTTTACATATTTGTCGGGAAAAGGGCGAAGGCATAACGCGGCCACGGCGCGGCACTGGTTCATGAGGGCCGCGAATCAAGGATCAGCCAAGGCCGAGCTCGCACTGGCATGCATGTATTACTCGGCGGAAAAGGCAACTGATGAAGGGGATATATTACGCGCACGATCGGCGCACATGTCGTGTTCGGTAGTGGGAGCGGAAAACGATACGAAGGAGGGCGATCGCTGGCTGAAAAAGGCCGCGGGACATGGTTTGGCCGAAGCACAATTCCTGCTGGGTGGCATATATCTATTTGGGGAGGGGGTGAAGCGGAACTTCGCCGAGGCAAAGCGATGGGTCGAACAAGCGGCGGAACAGGGACATCCCAAAGCATCGCTTACACTATCCAAGATGTATCAACGCGGCAATGGCACGGAGGCCGACGCCAAAAAAGCCCGCCATTGGCTGCAGCGCGCGGCTGACCACGGGGATGCAGAGGCAAAGGACATTCTGCAACGTCGCGCGCGAGCCGTAGAGGCGAGGCGATTGCGGCGCATAGGCGACAAATACGCATTCGGTATTCGCCGCCAGCAGGACCTCGCCGAAGCGGCGTGTTGGTACACACGCGCCGCGGAAACTGGTGATGGCGACGCGCAGTATATTCTCGCGTTCCTCTATGCAGAGGGCTCAGGCGTTCCGAAAAATGTAGAGAAATTTCGGCAGCTAATTCAGGAACTGAAAGAGCGAGGGTCCCTCGCCGGTTTTGAACGACGGTTGCACGAGAAGAAGCTCAAATATTGCGGCGCGGACCCGCCATGACACCTGGGCAAATATAGGATGTAACCTCAGTGTCCTCGGCCACCCCGGCGGTGACTGTTCTTTATTCGAGGAAATGCCATGCCTGACCCATTAGCGAACATGTCCCCGTTTGACGCCGCGCATGACGATCAGAAAAAGATCATGGACGACGGCATATGGGTTCCCTGCCGAATCTGCGAGGAAATTTTTCAGCGCATCCGGCTGACAAGACGGTATTGCAATACCTGCAAAAGAGCATTCTGCGAAGGGGAACATGGCGGTTTTTCAGGCCGCGGCCCCGCTGTCTGTGTCCAAGTGCCACCGCCCCGCAAAGCGGTAAGGGCAATAACTGTCCACGTCAGCGGATACCTATAAGCATGCAACGCTGGACTTGACAAGTGCGATTAATTATGCTAATTTTAGCATATTAGAGAAGGAATGGGTTTATGGGCGATGCCGTAGGATTGCGGCCTTTAGTTTGGGTGGGTTCCGCAAAGCGGGATTTGATGAAGTTTCCAGATGAGGTGATTTATGCCATGGGTCTGGTATTGATGAGGGTGCAGTATGGCGACACGCCTCCTACGGTAAAGCCCTTGCGAGGATTCGGCGGGGCCGGAGTTTTAGAGGTGGTGGAAGATGAGGATGGTAATACTTATCGCACGATTTACACAGTTAGATTAAAAGGAAGAGTTTATGTCCTTCACGCTTTTCAGAAAAAATCCAGACACGGCATCGCCACGGCGAAGTCCGATATCAACCTTATCAAGGCACGGCTCACATCGGCGGTCGAATTACACAAGGAATGGGAAGAACGCAGTGCAAAAGAAATTGCATAATGTTGAACACGAAGTCGGCAGCGGCAACGTCTTCGCCGATCTTGGCATTCCGCACGCGGAAGAAGCTTTGGCCAAGGCGCAGCTGGCCCGTGCGATATGTCTTCTCATTGAGGCCGAATCGCTTACCCAGAAGACAGTTGCTCAACGCATCGGGATCGACCAACCAAAGGTCTCCGCGCTGATGCGCGGCAGGTTGACTGAATTTTCCACGGATCGCCTTCTTCGCTTTCTGTTGCGGCTGGGGCATGATGTGAAGATTAATATTCGGTTGCAGAAAGCAAGATCGTCGCCCGCGCAACTTGAAGTGGCGATGGTGTAAGGCTGATCGTCTCCCCACAATCACGCTGGGCATCTGCTCCGACACACACGGAGAATCCCGGCGCGGCCGTGAATTCCCTGTTGGTCATCACAGTCAATGGAGTAGGCGGTAGGGTATGATAAAAGCGCCGGGGACTCTTTCATCCAAAGTCGCCGATAGAATCCCCTGTACCGCAGGCATCTTGCCCGCATCAGAAAAACGAGAACGGCAGGCGGGGCGCCTGCGGTACATAAAGTTTCTATTAAGTCTGCCCTTCGACCTGAGGAAGGTGATTAGCTAGCCTGTACTAGTCAATAATTGTCGGGGACGTATTGTTACCCTGCCGGTTCATTGCCGACAGGTAATTCGGAGTGTTGCCGTGCAGTTTGTCACCATTCATGAAGCTAAAACGCATCTCTCAGAGATCATCGCTCGCGTTGAGCGCGGCGATCCACGGTTATTGATCGTCAGCCTCCCCCTACCTCCACTACCTCCCTGTGCAATAGGTTGCCGTCGTATCCGTGTGATCGGTGCAAGGAGTTTATCCCGTGCGCGCCGGAATGGTCCCCTTCCGTTGCTGGCCCCACCGTTGTGACATGCTCGTTGTTGCCCGCTGATCGTTGTTAGCCGCCCGTCGCCATATTGACCCGTGATCCGTGGAATATTGAAGCCTTAACCGCCCCATTAACTCAGCCGCCGTTGCGCTGCAGAAACTGTCACAGGCCCACGGACTCGTAATTTATCCCCGGACAATAACTGTCCGCCCCGGCGGGTATTATGATACTTACCGGATGCAGCCGCGGTTGGTGGCACGGAATGTGTGTTTTTGGAAAAGGGATATTTATGGTCGAGTGCCGCTATCCATCACGCGAGGAAATTCAGCGCCTTGAGCGCATTTTCTTTGATAATATCCGCACTCACGCACCGGCCCTGCGTAAAACGCTTGATGAAATAAATTCCCGGTCATGTTATGAAAACGGTATCTATCGTTTCTATCACCAGTCATTTAAAACTTTTCAGATACTCCAGACGGCCACTGACAAAGCTCTCGCCTTACTTGCCGCCATTGCGCCCGATCGCCGGCCGTTTTGCGAATTTTTCAGCCAGATCATCGCCGCCGGCACACAGCGCACGTTCAGCCTAGAAGACAACGAAAACTGGGTTCAACGCACAGCGCCGATCGTCGAGGCATTTTTCCATGCTCGCTATTTTTTGGAGATGGCCGTCAAATATGCGGAAGAGTTCAAAGAGCCTCCGCAGCAATTGCCGTTCGGCTGGGCGGCACTGCTGGAGCTTTATGGTATTCGCTGAAACAGGTGCCCGGAACGGTCGTTTACTGGAGAATTTAGCATGGCCATGATTCCACTGGATTATTCGAAGGCAATAATATTCTACCAGCAGATCAGCCGCTCGCGTCAGGTTGATTTCCGGAACGACCTAATTTCCGCCGCGATCCGATACGCCGAACTGCGCGTGAGATCGCAACAGCCGGCGGCTGCGGACGATTCGCAGATTGATGCTGACCGCACCCGCGCCCATAACGCATTCATTGACGCCTGCAATATTCTCGCCCGCAACATGCAGGCGGGTGGCGAAGATACCGCCTGGCGTGCCGAACTTGGAGAAGACCGAAAAACCATAGGCGACCTGGCATGTTTTATTCATTGTTTTGTCGGCATCGCGGCCCGCCGACCTGTGGCCAGATGCCCTGATGTAGCGAACAGGCCACCATTTGATGCCCTGCGCGACGATCAAAATACTACGGCCATTTTTCATGCTGCGCGGGTGATGCTTTGCATCATGGGAGACTACTGACCAATACCGAAATTACTGCCAATACTGTCAAAACATCTGTGGATCACAAGCCATTCTAACATCTAGGTTCTAGCTTCTCACCAATTTTTTTATTTATCTCCACCCGCTCCCTTCTATAGCATGTCAACGACATCACTTGATTCCGGATTCTGGATTCTAAAGCGATGCCGCACAGCGCTTTCCCAGTTTCTGATCATTGATCTTTGCTCATTGATCATTGAAGCCGGGAACCGGCGCTGTTTGACAAGTGAAGAATATGATGTCCCGGTGCGCCGGGACATGACCCGCTCCGCGAAAATTTTCCGCGCTGAGCTGCAGCATGGATGCCGTAGTCGCGATGCGATTTGAAATCGCGTATCGGGATTGCTCGTTGTTCGTTAAACGCAGTGTTTCGTTGTTCGTTGAAGCGAACCGCCCGCGCCCAATCCGCGCGCCCAAATGCCTTCTAACTCCTAACTCCTCAATGCTAAATGCTAGCCCCGTAGGGGCCTTCAAAACAACTTGGACATCTTGGACAACATGAACGAACCCCGCGATTTATAAGGCTTCCATCAACATGTCCAACTTGGACACCTTGCCTCCCTAACTTGGCCCACTTGGCCACCTTGAAATCCGCAAGCAAAAGTCTTCCTTATTTTGCCTTCTGACTTCCGGATTCTGGATTCTAAAACAATGTCGCCGCTAGGCTCCAAACATTTTAAGCGGTGCGCAGGCACCACGTCTCATTAAACCCGTCGCAACGGGTGTCTCATTACTCATTGTTCATTGAGCGCAGCGCCGACTTGGACTCCTTGCCTCGGCAGCCCGAAAAGCTGTTGTTCGTTGTTCGTTGTTCGTTGCCATATTGATCCGTGATCAGTGTTCCTTGATCAGTGAAAAGGACTTCTAGCTCCTGGCCCCGTAGCGGCCTCGAAAACGACTTGGCCCCCTTGCTCCGGCATGGTACTGAAAACTGAAAACTACCTGTAACCTGTAACCTGTAACCTAAAACCTCGGCGGCGGCAGCGTATGAACCCATACGCCTTCCTCCTCGCTTCGTGCCCACGGCCCCATTGCCCTCCATCAACCCGTATTTTTAGGCGTGACAGAGCACTGGTGTCGGGGAGGGGTTATGATGTTGTAAGTGGGCGGTGCGATTTTCGTTGCAGGCGCATTGTGTCTGGATTTCGCACGGCTGCAACGTCGTATTTCAGGGGCATCATTATGGTACAGAAAAGTGTGGCTGAAATCATTATTGAGACGCTCATTGCAGCCGGGGTGAAGCGTATTTATGGCGTGGTGGGAGATTCGCTCAATGGCATTTTGGAGGAGATGGGAAAGGGCAAGGATATACAGTGGATTGGCGTGCGACACGAAGAGACTGCGGCGTTTGCGGCCGGTGCGCAGGCACATATTACCGGCGAACTGGCGGTCTGCGCGGGAAGTTGCGGGCCGGGCAATATGCATCTGATCAACGGTTTGTATGACTGTCAGCGCAGTCGGGTGCCGGTGCTGGCCATCGCAGCTCAAATTCCAAGTGTGGAAATAGGGAGCAATTATTTTCAGGAAACGCATCCGGATCAGCTTTTCCGTAATTGCAGTCATTACTGTGAACTGGTGTCCCAGCCCGGGCAAATTCCGCGGGTATTGGAAATTGCAATCCAGACGGCGCTGACAAAGCGGGGCGTTTCAGTGGTGGCCATTCCGGGCGACATTGCATTAAAGCAAACCAATTATCGCAAGCCCAGCGCCAGCGTCCGGCAATTGCATCCTACCGTTGAGCCATCGGAGCAGGAAGTTCAGCAATTGGCCGCAACATTAAACCAGGCTAAAGCAGTGACAATTCTTGGCGGAGCCGGCTGCGCCGGAGCGCATGGCGAACTAATGCAGGTGGCGGAGAAGCTTAAATCGCCGATTGTCTCGGCCCTGCGCGGTTTGGAACACATTGCTTATGACAATGCTTATGACGGACCCGCTCTGGTGGATGTGGCGGTGAATCGACAGGAACTCTCCCTGCCGCCGTCGATTAAGTGGGATCAGGCGGTAGGATTTAATCTATGGGCGTTGAAGGCGGTGTTAAATGGCCGTGGCGATGAAGTCATCGACTTGGCGGTGTCGAATTTGATCCGGTAGCATCACTTGTAAAGTCATGCTGGAAAAGTATGCCATGACGCGGTGCGCAGACTGCCTGCCCGCCGCAGCTTGGCTATTCAAGCGGATACATTTGCGCAGCCGGGCTTGCCCGTTGTTTTTGGCAGGCGTCATCAAGGCCATCTCGCCTATGCGCCGCGGTAGACTTCTACATCCACAGCCGTCGTGTCTTTGAGCGTGTTTTTGACCGTACATTGCTGCGCTGCTCGCTTAATGGCTTCTACGCGGGATTCCGGAAATTCCGCAGGCAACCGTATGTCTACCATCACAGATCCAACCCGCAACGGCCCCTTCACGACTTGAAAATCGAGGTCTATCTCAAATCCTTCATGGGGGAGCTTGGCCGTTTCACAATATTTTGCGATGTGCATGGCCATGCACGCGCCCAGAGAGGCGGTGAAAAGCTCAACCGGTTCCGGGCCGGCATCCGCGCCTCCCAAATTGGCCGGAACATCAAGAACGAGCTTGTGGCCGCGAATATCGGCTCTCACGCGCAGAGCGTTTTCATGTTTAATGGAAATAAGACTCATAAGTACCTCTTAGACTTCCGAAATCGTAATGGCCTGCGGTTCGCACATGGAAACGCAGCTTTGGCAATTGCTGCAATCCGTGGCATTGGCCACGATCACGTGGCCAGCCTCAAGCTTGTAGACCTCATTGGGACATATATTGATACATTCGCCGCAGATGGTGCATTTTTTTTCATCGATAACAATCAGATACATAAAAGACTCCTTTGTTTTCAGAGCACAAGGGCCTTACCCAATAAATCCATGACGCCGACAACCTGGGCATTCATGGCATAATGTTTAAATGCCACCGGAAACTGCGCCTTGCAGATGGCGCAAGGCGTGGCCAGGTGCGTTGCGCCGCTGGTGCGGAAGGCTTCTAATCTCGGTTTGACGCCATTCATCCGGGTTTCCATAAGTTCTTCGGTCAACAGACCGCCGCCGGCACCACAGCAGAATGTTTTTTCCCGGATCGTATTGGCGGGCATTTCGCGAAAATCATTGACTACCGCACGTAAAATTTCCCGCGGTTCCTCCATAAGACCGCCGCCCCGGGCAAGATTGCAGGGATCATGATAGGTAACGACCAAGCCATCGTTGGCGGATTTATTCAGCTTCAGCCGGCCTGCGCGGATAAGCCGCGCCGCAAGCTCACAAATATGTTCCGGGCAGGGTGGCTCCAGAAAATCCAATGGTCCGTTTAGCGTGTTCATAAAAGCCTGTGCCGCACGCCAGGCGTGGCCGCATTCACCCATTACCAGCCGTTTGACGCCGAGTTGCCGGGCGGAATCCACGATACGCAGGTTGATTTTTTTGAGATGCTCATAGTTCAGGAACAAGCCAAAATTTCCCGCTTCACTGGCGTAGGAACTCGTGGTCCAACGGATGCCCGCCGCGTGAAACATCAGGGCATATCCCACCATCGTGTCGGTATTGACAAACAAATCAGCCGACGGTGGTACCAACAGGACTTCAGCACCGGCCTGATTGACCGGAACCTTGATATCCAGCCCGGTTTGCGCCTTGAGTTCCTCTTCGAGAAACTGGCAGCCATCAATCCATGCGGCTTCCGGGATACCGATATTATTGCCAAGCTCATGAGCTTTTTTGATGACCTCGGTGACATATTTTGGCGCCACGCCAATTGACGCCATGATTTCTCGAGCCGCCATGGTTATTTCCGCCGTGTCCACGCCAAATGGACAGAATTCCGCACAACGACGGCACTCCGAGCATTGGTAAAAATAAGTGAACCACTCGTTGAGCACCGTATCGGTAAGTTCTTCACCGGCGGCCAAATGCCCCGAGACCCTTCCGGCGGCGGTAAAATGCCGACGATATACTTTACGCAAAAGTTCCGCACGGGCGACGGGCATGTTCTTCGGATCGCCCGTGCCGAGAAAGAACGGACATTTATCGGCGCAGGCCCCGCAGCGGACGCAAATATCCATGTACAGCGCCAGCGAACGGCGTTGATGCAATAGTTCATCAAATTTACACAACGCCTTCTCCCGCCAGTCCGCGGGAAGTTCCGGTGCCAAGCCTAGCGACACCATCAGCTCTTTTTTTGCGCGATGGGCCTGCACCTTGGCGGCGGCATCAGGATGAAGTTGTGGAATTGTCATTGGCCTTATCCCAGGAATTAACATAACGGTGTTCACGCGGATTATTGCGTTGATTGAGCGTCGGACTCAAAAGGGCAACTCCTCCGATATGCACAAGTTTGCTGAATGGAATATAGATCAGCAACATGCACACAAGAACGATATGGATGGAAAAAACCGGATCGCTCGGCGGGGCCACCGGATGCAGCGCCAGCCAGCCCGCGACGAAGTTCCGGGCTTGCACGATGTCCAGACCACCCATGAATCGCATGGCGTTTCCGGTGGCAAGTATCAGAAGCAGCAGAACCAGCGCGAAATAGTCGCTGAAGGTTGAAATCCATCGCACCCGCGGCAAAATCAGCCGACGGATCAGCAACCATAAAAGCGTCGCAATGGCCAAAATGCCCACCGCGCCGCCGACGATCTGCGCCATATGTTCAAATTGTTTTTCATTGAGTCCCATAGCCGTCTGCGCAAAGTGGGGAATCACCAAGCCGCCAAGATGTCCCAGTAACAGCAGCACGAGCGAAAAATGAAATAGCCACGCCGGAGTCCAAAGCGAACGATCCGCCTTGGCCAAGGCGTGGAATCCGAACAATTCCCCGACCAGACGCCCGATGACTCCTGGGATATGTTTTGGCGCGGGCGTGAGCACAATGTTCAGTGGCACGGGCGTGCGTACCCAGATGTATATACGCCGCCCCATGCCGATAATAAAGATCACGGCAGATACATATAACAGTGCTGGGAGGAATTGTGTGATCATACGTATACGCCCTGAAATGGGGCCTGCGTGCCTTCGGGCTGTGTCGCATGCCGTGCCATTTCTCTATTGATCGCGCGTCGGCTGGCTTATATGCAACCGGTGGGCTTGGGTAATCCGGCGAGCTTGCAGGCCCCTTTAGCCGGCCCGGTTGAGAATAATTCATAAATGCGCTTGAGCGGAAATCCGGTTTGCTTGCAGACCATCCGAATTGGCGGCGCAACATTGAATTTCTGATAGTACTCACGCAGATAGTTGATCACCTTCCAGTGATCATCCGTGAGTGCATCAATGCCTTCGGACTTGGCCAGACCGATGGCCACATCCGGCGTCCATTGCGTGGTATCCTGCATGAAGCCGTCTTCATCGACCTCAAATTGCTTTCCGGCAAGTGTAACAACAGACATAAAAGACTCCGTATCTTGGCTACCATGTAAAGCGCACATTGGCCTTGGCGTACTCCAGGGCACGCGCGTCATAGTTGTCCACAATTTTGAATGAGAGCGGCAAACTGGTGCGTTGATAAAACTTTTCCCAGCCGATGCGGTTGATCCACTCGCCGACGCGCTCGTCCTTCCGGGCGTTGGCCGACCACGCATCAACAATGCTCCGAATCGCGCTGGTGACTTCAGGCCAGTAGGGCGGATTGTTGGGCAAATAGGGAACCACAACTTTGGCCATCGCCGGTCCATCGCCGGTGTTACCGGCTTTACCGCCGACCACAATCGCCACGCCGTCACCGATTGGACTGCCGATCGGTGCCATCGCGGCACACGAAACCGAACAGGCGGGACAATGGATGCAGCGTTTCGGATCAATTTCAATCATGCCCGGACCTTTAGGACGGATGGCACCGACCGGACAAACCGAAATCACCAGCGGCAATTCACAGCCTTTGAGCTTCTCTTCATGGATCGGCGGCAGATCACGATGAACTCCGATAATCGCGATGTCCGCGGTGGAAGATTCACCGCAATTGTTCAGACAACCGGATCCGGAAATTTTCAGCTTGGCGGGCAGACAATCGTGGGTATATTCCTTCATCAGCATTTCCGAAACCGCCTTCATAATCGCCGGCGGGTCGGTGGCCGCGAGATGGCAATGCAGATAACCCGTGCAGCAAACGGTATTGTGCAGTGAGCGATTGGTGCCGCCGACGGGAAAGCCCATTTGGGCCAAACGTGCGATGAGTTGATCAATGCGATTTTCCGGCACGCCGACAAACTCGCAGCTATTGCGCTGAGTCACGCGGAAGTAGCCTTCGCAGAACTCATCGGCGACATCGCAAATAGTCCGCAGCGTTTGCGTGCTGATGCGAGCATTTGGCGGCATTCCGGCACGCACGGTAAAACAGGCCTCTCCTGATTCGGAATCATGCTTGATGACGCCGGGGCGGGGGTGTTCGTGTGTTATCCATTTGCCGTAATTACGTTTTACAATCGGCGGCAAATTGGCTTCCAGCGGTGGTATTCCTATGCCTGGCATAATATAATCCTCAATTGGGGCCTTGAATCGGCTCGGTAGCTGAAACACGTTCGTCTTTGATTTCCTCGGGTTCCCAGTGATAATACAAATTGGTTCGCGGCTGAGCGAAAAGTCGCGGCGACAATGGCACGCCGATTAATCGGAAAAATTCGTTCGGGCCGATGCGTAACAGGAAATCACCCATGCGTTCTTTCTTGCGCGCGTGCTCGTCATAAACCTCGGTAATCTTCTCAATCATGTCGAAGACTTCTTTATAATCCGGCGGCACCGCTTTCATGAACGGCACAACCACTTTGGCCAGCATGGGGCCATATTTACCACGCAATTTGCCGCCCACGAGAATCGCCACTCCCCGGTCCCCTCCGGGCCGCACGCCGGGAATTTTATTAATGCAATACATACATCGCAGGCAACTGTCGCCGTCAATGCTCAATCCGGTTTTGGGATCCCAGTTAAGGCATCCGCCCGGACACCGGGTACAAACGGTTCCGATATCGCCGCCGTTTTCGACCCACGTTTTAACATTGCTCTGGTCAATGACCGGCAAGTCCCGAAATACGCCACAGACAAAAATATCCGCTTTCTGTCCACCGCGCACGCAATCATTAGGGCATCCGGAGAACTTGCACTTGACCTTATGTGGAAAGCGCGGGTACTGAACATCATCCAAAAATCGCTTATACCACGCCGCACGAAACCCCAGCGTGTCATAAAGCGGCAAGTCGCACTTGGCCGGCCCGATGCACTCTTCGCTGGTACGAAAATCATCGCCGGTCGAACCTACATCAAACCCGAGCTGGACTATTTCATCCACCGCCGGCTTGAGGTTTTCCGTCGGGATACCCAGCATTTCCAGATCGCCGCCGGTGCTCAATAAGTGCAGAAGACCGTAAGCGTATTTATCGGCGATGTCGCAAAGTTTCCGCATGCCGTCGGTTTTGAAGAAATTTCCGCACGGATCCATGATGCGAACAAAATTCGATCCCTTGGTAATATCAGGTCGGGCGGAAGATCGAACCAGCACGCCCGTCGCCACACCCGGCAGGGAAACGTAGCCACCGTAGCCCCATTGCGTTGCGCGTTTTTGCAGTGCCTGTTCATACATCTGAAGGGGATACCGAGTCTTCTTGAGTTCCGCCGCATGGCTGGGCCAGGATCCTTGAGAAATAGCATCCATCATCGGTGTGGGTGAATCGGCGTGTTCCTCATGACCGACCGGCGCGGGCGTCGAGGCGCTTACCTGCACCTTCGGGCCTGCCACATCGGCTTGCTCGGTAGCGCGAAGTTCTTTAAGCCGGCCCGACGCCAGACATGACGGGCAGATTGAGGATTTTTTCAGCAGGTATTCGTAGCGTTTTACTTTGCGTGGAATTTCCGCCAGTTCATTAGCTGTGTATTCCTCCACAACAAATCCGCACTTGGCACAACATAATTGAATTTTTTCCATATCCATTCTCTTTGTGTTAATACATGTGACGATCAACTCCTGCGTGGCTTTTTAAGCTGCCCCCCCCGATTTACTCCATCACGCCTGACGCATGGTGTTTTGCAATGCCGGGTGGAAGCCACAATCACTCCCAGCCGGCATTCGCGGCGTCACAATTTCAATGTTAGATATCGCAGAGATCTAATAAAATAGGGAAAGTGCTGCATTCGCAATAGGTTCAGTTGCGTAACGATATCTAGGATAAAGTCCTATCCGAAAGAAATGATGATCTACTTATGTGTGACAGGCTCGCTGGTTTAAACATCAAACACGGCGGATGTGCCGGTTTCTGGCGGGTTTTGTGAAAGGTGCTGCAAAACAGCGGTGTGGTCGACTCGCGGTCTTTTGGTTAAGGAGCGTAGCGGGGACGCATTTAGTCCAATTATGTACTGCCACTGTGTGAGGCATGTCATAAGGTGGTATTCATACCCACCGGGACAACTGCGTGGTTCTCTAGCCATGCCGTTATTCTCCCGCGAGCGGCACGGTGCGTCAATTCCCGCTATAGCTGTGTGTCGTGTTACTCTCGGTGCCCCCTTGGTCCAAAACTTGAATTATCGGCCAATGCATAACCAACGCGTCCGGTAAATTCTTTGGCAACGTCCAAACCGGTTTCCATCCCTGCGAGTCCCGCGAGCAGTGCCGTCGGATGGGATCCGCGCCCGTGGAATGAACGTGTGGATGGTAAACCGGTATGGTATAAGCGTGCGGTATATATATAATGGTCACATGCAGTCAGTGTCGCATTCGTGCCGTATAAACTTTTGAGGATTTTTCATGTCGTTAAAGTGCTTATTCTTTTCGTATCGAAAATATCCGATATGGAACTCTCTGGCGGTTTTCGCGACGCTGTTTCTGGCGGTTGGCAATGCCCGCGCTGCGAATCTGGCATCGCTGGTGAATCCGTTTGTGGGCACTGCGGCGGGCGGCAACATTGTTCCCGGGGCGATTGCACCATTTGGCATGGTGGAACT
>JAJZVR010000317.1 GCA_021847065.1 Planctomycetota bacterium
CCGGGACGCATTTGCCGAGTCAATTAATGTAGCTGTCTTGCCGCGTTTGCGCTGGGATTTGTTGCTGCTTGCCATCACACGTCCGCCTTATTTCAACTGACACATTCCTGACCGTTGAGCCTGATTTTACCATAGATAATTCAGAACGCGATTATGAGCGAACATTTTCCGAGTTTATGCGGATGGAGCATTAGCGGTATCGGCGGAGGACGGGCGGCCCGTGAGCATTTCAACATCCAGCAGGCTGATGAGATAATAATACTCCCCACGCTTTTCCAAAACGGCGGTGAGACCATTGGAAAGCCCGAATCGGCGGGGCGCACCGGCGGGCAGGCCCAGAACATGCCAAATAATATGCTTTAATACGCCACCGTGGGTTACGGCCAATACGTCATTTCCCGAAGCGGCGTTTGACATGGTATCTAATACGCTGCGGATGCGGGTCCAAAGCTGCAAGTCGCTTTCAACACCGGGTACGCCGGTCCAATCGGCCAAATCACCATTGTTGGTGGCGCTGTTGGTTAAATCAGCACGCATTGCGCGGACTTCGTCCCAGGTTTTCCCCTCAAAAACTCCGAGGTTGCGTTCCCGCAATTGCGGCGTCGTGGTGATCGAACAGCTCTGGCGGGTGGCAATGGCCTGCGCGGTTTGTAAGGCGCGGGGCAGATCACTGGACCAGATGGCAGAAAAGCTGCGCGTTGAGAACCAATGCGCAAGCATGTCGGCCTGCTGGCGGCCTACAGCGTTGAGTTCGGTGGGGGTGTGGCCCTGAATGCGGCGTTCGGCATTCCAATCGGTCTGGCCATGGCGAACCAGCCAGAGTCGGGCGGGGATTTTTTCGGGATTATTCATGCGTCCATATCCTTATTGCATCCATTTCGTCCGGGGATTGTATCCGCATTGATGTTAAATTGAAGTTTGACGGTAAATAATTCCCGGTTATAAAAGAATGATTCGGTTCCGCTGGAGAATCTTTCGTTAAGCGGAGGTGTGACGCGGTTACCCGCGTCATGCCGGAATGCTGCGGCGGCGGCATATATGGCTGCGGTTAAAAGGGCCGGGGCGCGTGACGATTCAATCCTGTTATGAAGGTATTGAGATGGAAAACAGTCCCAACATCATTGAACCGTTTGGCTCAACTTCAAGAGCGTGGTGAGGAACGCCGAAAAAATCAAATTTCCCACTCGCTTTCACCGGTGAGCAGGTCTTTGTTTGTCATCAAAGCCAGAATCGCTTCCACGCTTTGCTCAACGCTGATTTCATGGGTTGGCAAAACGAGATCAGGATTGGTTGGCACCTCATACGCGGCGCTGACACCGGGGAACGATTTAATCTGGCCGGCCTCGGCGAGTTTATACATCCCGCTTTGATCGCGCTGTTTGCATATTTCCAGTGGGGCCGATAGATGGACTTCCAGGAAGCGGCCTTCGCCGATAAGCCGCCGGACTTTCTCACGCACAGCCGCATGGGGGGACAGCATGGCACAGATACAGATTAGCCCATTGTCATTAAATATGCGGGCAACTTCGGCGGCACGGCGGAGATTTTCCGAGCGGTCATCGGCGGAAAACCCCAGATCATTGGTCATGCCCCGGCGCAAATCCTGCCCGTGTAATACAGTGGCGATTTTGCCACGTTCAAAGAGCTTCTCTTCCAGTGCGTAGGCGATGGTGGCCTTGCCCGAACTGGTCAGACCCGTGAGCAAAAGCGTGGCTGGCTTTTGGCCGAGCCGCTGCTGACGCTGCAAGGGTGAAATTCGGCTTTGCGGGCGGTTTAGCGGTGCGGCGGTGCTACCCCATGGATCGACTGCGCCTTTGGACTGTTCACGTTCGAGAATCATGCCTGCGCCGACGGTATTGAACGTATGGCGGTCAATAACGATAAACGAGCCGGTAGCGCGGTTGCGGCGATAGGCATCAAAGGCCAGGGGTTGCGTCACGGATATGCTGCAGCGCCCGACTTCATTAAGATGCAGCGTATCGAGGGGTGTGTCATCCAGGGTGTTAATATCGATGCCATTAAGCAGTGTAATTTCGCCGGGGGTGGTGCGGGTGGTCTGCTTGATAAGGTAGCCGGCGGTCAAATCCAGCGGTTTTTCGCTGAGCCAGACAATGCGGGCCGGGAAATCCTGCCCGAACTGCGGGGCGCTATGCGGATGTACCAGCATATCGCCGCGGCTGATATCGACTTCATCTTCCAAGGTCAGTGTTACAGCCATCGGGCAATGGGCTGCCTCAAGTTTGCCATCGAGTGTGACAATGGATCGGATGGTGCTTTTGCGGCCCGATGGCAAGACCATCACTTCATCGCCCGGTCGGACCGATCCGGAGGCAATGGTGCCGGCGAAGCCGCGGAAATCCAGGTTGGGCCGCAGCACCATCTGTACCGGGAATCGGAAGTCCTGCATGTTGCGATCCGATGCGATATGAACGGTTTCCAGGTGATTCAAAAGCGGGCCACTTTTATGCCAGGGCATATTGGGGCTGGGTTCAACGACGTTATCACCCTTGAGGGCGCTGATGGGAATAAAGTGAACATCTTTTATATCCAGCTTGGCGGCAAATTCGGTGTACTGGGCCTTGATCTGGTTGAAGCGTTCCTGCGACCAGTCCACGAGGTCCATTTTATTGATGGTCACGACAACGTGCTGGATTCCCAGCAGAGAGCAGATAAAACTGTGGCGTTTGGTTTGCGCCACCACGCCGTGGCGGGCATCGACCAGAATGATGGCCAATTGGCATGTTGAAGCGCCCGTGGCCATATTGCGGGTGTATTGTTCATGGCCCGGGGTATCGGCGATGATGAATTTGCGTTTATCGGTGGAGAAGTAGCGATAGGCCACATCAATGGTAATGCCCTGTTCGCGTTCGGCTTTCAGGCCATCAGTAAGAAGTGCCAAATCAATTTCGCCGCCGGTTGTGCCATGGCGCACGGAGTCGCGGCGAATGGCGGCGAGTTGATCTTCATAGATCATTTTGGTGTCATGCAGGAGGCGGCCAATAAGGGTGCTTTTGCCGTCATCGACGCTGCCGCAGGTCAGGAAGCGGAGCATCTCTTTGGCTTGATTGCGTTCCAAATAGGTATTGATATCTTCGTGCAGTGCGGATTCAATTGCGGTCATGCGTGCAAACTCCTGGGTTTTCGTTTTTAAATTATTCTCGGATCACTATTTTAACATTCTGTAATGTTATTAACAGTTCCATAGGTTTTACGGGACGTTACCGCCGGCAAAGCCGACGGCTATATATGCGGTGCCGGCGCCGTCAAAAATATCCTTCGCGTTTTTTCTGTTCCATGGAACCTTGCTCGTCATGATCGATAGCCCGGCCCGAGCGTTCGGATTGCCTAAACAGCAGCATTTCTTCAATGATTTTGGGCAGCGTATCGGCCTGTGATTCGATGGCTCCGGTCAGCGGGTAGCAACCGAGGGTGCGGAAGCGGACTTTTTTCATTACCGGCGTTTCGCCCTCTTTAAGAGGATAGCGGCTGTCATTGACGTAAATTAATTGCGGGTCGCGCTGGACAACGGGGCGTTGGGCGGCGAAATAAAGCGGGCAGATGGGAATTTTTTCCAGGTGGATGTATTGCCATATATCCAGTTCCGTCCAGTTGGACAATGGAAATACGCGGATACTTTCACCCTTGTTGATGCGGGCGTTATAGAGGTTCCACATTTCGGGTCTCTGATTTTTGGGGTCCC
>JAJZVR010000038.1 GCA_021847065.1 Planctomycetota bacterium
AAGCACAGACTGATCGAGCGATCATGAGTTCTTCATCGGTATGAATAACGCGCACAGCAACGGCGGCATCAGGCGCGGAAATCAGCGGGGAATTCCCGGCGTTGAGCGCCGGCTTTATGGCAATACCCAGGAATGCCAGGTCCCGACAGATGCGCTGCCGAATAACCGGTGCGTTTTCACCAATCCCGCCGGCAAACACCAAGGTGTCTACGCCGCCGAGTGCCGCGGCAAACGAGCCGATCCATTTCCTGGCTTGATAGCAGAACATGTCGAGAGCCAGAGCGGCGCGATGGTCCGTTGGTTCTTTGGCCAGCAGGTCGCGCACATCGGAACTGCCGCCCGATACGCCAAGTAATCCGGACGCATGATTCACCATGTGCTCAAACTGCACCGCGGACATGGATTCGAGGCGTGCCAGGTAGCCGGCAATTCCCGGGTCTAAATCACCGCTGCGCGTGGCCATCATCAGGCCGGATGCCGGTGTAAAGCCCATGCTGGTATCGATACTTTTGCCATCACGAACCGCGGCCAGACTGGCACCATTGCCCAGATGTGCCAGAATCACACGACCTTTTTTTGCCGCCGGATCGCCAAGCCGCAAGAGTTCCTCCATTAGAAAACTATAGGATAACCCGTGAAAGCCATAGCGCTGTAACCCTTTGGCCGCATAGCGTGCGGGAATGGGCAGCAATTTGGCCACCGGCGGCATAGCACGATGAAAAGCGGTGTCAAAGCAGGCAACCTGCGAAAGTTTCGGGTGCTTTCGGCGGAACGCCTCAATAAGTTGGATTTCACGCGGCAGATGATCGGGGTCATAAGGGGCAATGCGGCGTAATTCAGCCAGTAACGCGGATGTGACCCGTTGCGGCTTGGAATATTGCATACCATGAACCACGCGGTGTCCGACGGCCTTGACGGAAGAAAACGCCGGTTGCGAGACCAGATAACGTAATAGAAAATCCGCCGCGGAGCCATGACTATCTGCGTCAATGCCCATGCTGCGATGCGACGGACCAGAAGGATTGTCCACTGAAAACCTAGTACCGCTAAGACCAATGCGATCAATTTTTCCGCCGAGGGTTCGCCGGGGCGAAACGCCAATTTGATACAATGCGAACTTAATACTAGAAGAACCGGCGTTAATGGTCAGAACCGCGGGCGGCATATTTTGCTTTCGGTTTTTTTTGTCAGATTTCTGGGACATCCTCACACTTCACTTTCACCACGCAGCTTAACGTCGCGAATACTTATTTCTGCCATAGAATTTCATGAACTTCCAACGGCACCGCCACCAGCGCCAATTGTGGAATTATTCGGGCGGTATAGTCCGAAACGGGGCGTAACGCGGGCACCTGGGCGCTATACGCATACCCCCCCGCCGCACCTGTGAGTTTCCGCACATATTTCATTTCCTGCCGGATCGGTGGGCCGCCATTCAGAGCATTGGCGAACAATTCAACGCGTACCATCGCAGGGTCCACTTCGCCCAGATACACCTGCGTGTCAAAGGAATGCAGTTCCGCGGTGCTGCTGACTTGCGATTCACCAAATCTTACTGCAGCCCATTTCTCGCCCAACCGATTCCGCCACGCGACTATCTGCGAACCTGCAGTTCCTTTATTAGCCGCCCGCGCAAGATAATCGGCGGCGGCGGGTAGATAATACTGTTGGGTATATTCCCGCACGACGCGGTTGGTACAGAATTGCGGCGTCAGGCGGGCCATACTCGCCCGCATACGCGCTACCCAGGCGGTGGGAATGCCATTGACATTGCGGGCGTAAAATAGAGGAATCACGTCGTGTTCGAGCCGTTCATAAAGTTCGTTGGCTTCATGAGCGTCCCAGGCGGGATCGTCATCATGTTCCAGCCCATCACCCAAAGCCCAGCCCACATCAGGGGCGTAGGCCTCCGCCCACCAGCCGTCCAATTCTGAAATATTCAAGCCACCATTTACCAGCACCTTCATTCCGCTGGTACCGGACGCCTCCCAGGGCCGACGCGGCGTATTAATCCAGACGTCCACGCCGCGTACCAGACGTTGGGCAAGTCGCATGTCGTAATCACTTAAGAATACAACATGCGGACGAACCTCCGGCCGGTGAATAAAGCGTATCCACTGCTGAAGCATTTGTTGGCCGGCCTGGTCGGCGGGATGAGCCTTGCCGGCAATAATCAGTTGCACCGGGCGGCGAGCACTGGTCAGCAGCCTAATGAGCCTGTCGGGATCATGCAGCAGAAGATTCGGGCGTTTATACGCGGCAAATCGCCGAGCAAATCCCAGTGTCAGCACGTTAGGATCCAATGCGTGTTTGACCGCCTCCACCAACCCCGTGGGGTTTCCAGCCGCCGCCAACTGGCGCGACAAGCGAATGCGGACATCTTCAATAAGCAACATGCGTCCGGTAGTGCGCAATTCCCAGAGCCGGTCGTCCGGGATGGCCTCAATGTGTTTGGCCAGCGCATCGGTATTGCCCAGCCAGCGATCGGTTCCGCACGTCCCGGTCCAGAGTTCATCGGCAGCCGCTGATTCCCAGCTTGGCACATGTATCCCATTGGTAACATAACTGATCGGCACTTCATCAACCGGCCAGCGGGGAAACAGCGGAGCAAACAACGCCCGGCTTACCTGCCCGTGCAGGCGGCTTACGCCATTGACCGCCCCGCTGCCGCGCATGGCCAGATACGCCATGTTAAATGGCTCATTATCATCCGCAGAATTTCGCCGGCCCAAAGCAAATAAATCATGGTGCGATATACCGAGTCTATCTGTGGCGTAGTGCCCCAGATACTGACTGACCAGCGTCGGGGCAAAGCGGTCAAAACCCGCCGCCACTGCCGTGTGCGTGGTAAACACATTACCCGCCCGGGTAACCGCCAGCGCAGCGTCGAAAGGTAAACCAGTTTTATTCTTAAAACTCCCAGCCCGTTCCAGTACCGCAAAGGCCGCATGTCCCTCATTGAGATGGCAGACTTCCGGATTCAGGCCCAGAGCCTCCAATAATCTCCAGCCCCCGATTCCCAGCAGAATCTCCTGCTGAAGCCGCAACTCCGGGCCACCACCATATAATTCGCTGGTAATACCACGATGAACGGGAGAATTGGCCGGATCATTGCTGTCCAGCAGATAAAGCTTTCTCCGCCCCACCTGCACCTGCCAGGCGCGCAACCACATCGAATATCCCGGCAGCGCAATTTCCGGACGCAGCCATTGACCATCCGCTTGCCGCAACGGCATGATCGGCAACTGCCCCGGATCATTATAAGGATAAAAGGCCTGTTGATTCCCGTCTCGATCCATGTGTTGCCGAAAATAGCCCTGCTGGTAAAGCAAGCCCACGCCTACTACCGGCACACCTAGATCACTGGCGGATTTAAGTTGATCTCCGGCCACGTTGCCCAGCCCGCCGGAATAAATCGGCAGCGCTTCACTTAACATGAACTCCATGCTGAAATAGGCAACGCATGTAAGCGGAGAATCAGGATGTTGTTCGTAAAACCATGCCGATGCCCCGGCCGCGTTCTTCTGGGTTTGCAACAAGGCATCAACTTGACCACGAAATTCTTTATCCGCCAGAAGGCTCTGAAGTTTTTCCGGCGACGCGGTCTGTAAAACCACCCATGGATTGCGGGTTTCCGCCCAAAGTTCCGGCTCAAGCTGCCGCCACACCCCGTCCGCTGCGCGGTTCCAACTCCAGCGTAAGTCCAGCGCCAGTTCCGCCAGAGCGGAAAACCCCTCTAATTTCAAGGGAAACATAGCACTAATACCACCAATTGCGTCACTGCGTTCCGTCATATACGCCCTTTACACTTTTTCCCCACCACGTTACCCGCAGCTATCGAAGCATTATAGCCCCATGAAAATGCGAAGCAAGAATCGCTCGAAATGGACCGATCGTGGATTGTTTCCACGCTGGTCAAAAATCACCAGCGTATTTTTTTTTAGATTTCAGCCACACTGATTCAATTCACCGTCACAGTAAGGCCTGACACGGAGAATTGCATACTTGAAGAGCGTAATGTCACAAGCCGTCGACAGGCAGAGTGATCGATTACCAGATGCACACCCTCGGGAGAGTGACCGCGTTCATCGAAAATCACCAGGGAATTGCTGCCAGATTTCAGCCAGCACGACGGAATATACAACCCCATGGGCATGACCGGATCCACATAGCGCCCCAGATTGTGGCCATTCATCCACATATATCCGCCACCCAGACCAGTCCATGCGGCGCGCAGCACCACATGCAGGGCCCCCTGATCTGGCTGGTAGTTGAATGTGGCGCGGTAAAATGTTGGCACGCCCGGAGCGGTTGTAAAAGGTTTCCAGCCTTTGGTGGTGTCAGGGTGCCCGATGCCACCGTGCATACGCCAGTTTTCAATTAATCCGCCCTGGGGCAACGCCGGGGTTTGATCCCATTGACTTATAGATATGGGGCCAATATTGATATTTTGAGATCCCACATTTGCCATAAGAATTCCCAAGGTATTGGGGGCATTCTTGTTCCAGCCGCCGCCGAGCACAATGTGCAGCAGGCCTTTTTGGGGAGTCAACAGTGTCACGCGATGACCATTGAGAAACACCGCGGAATTTGCGGGCAAATGCTGGAAGTTCAGCACCAGTCGGGTGGCGGCGATCGCCGGAAATGGTGCATGAATCCATTGCGTTGCCGGTGGACAGACAAGCCGACCATGCCGAAGCGCCCTTTTTTTCCATACTGGCTTAATTTTCCCTGCGGCAATTGCGGCGAGTGCCTGCGCATAGGGCAGTTTGAGTGTGGTACCCACCCAGTCATGAATTTTCACGGGTGCGACATGCGGCGAACTTAAATGCACATCACCCCATAAACCACGGGCATTGACTCGGTTATAAGGACCGATCCAGCCCCAATTTTTTGGACGACCTTCGTCCACCGTGAAAATAGCCAATGTGTTAGCCCCCCGATGCAACTGTATATTCAAGATGCGCGGTGATCCAGTTTGCACCAACTTTCCGTTCACAAAAAATTCACCATAGTTTTTTATCGGATTCATGGTCATGATGAATCGGCCTGAAGACGCAGCAATAATTGTCGTGCGATACCATTCATAAGCGCCGGGATAATCATCCGCCCCCATGGGCTTGGGCCGTCGGACAGGGAGCCATTTTTTGTCATCAAAGTTCACCTGCGCCGGTGCCGTGGCCGTACGCATCTGCCAAGACTGCAAGGACGGCGTTACGGCGGCGGAAAAGTGGGTTATATCTGTGGCCACCGCAGCGCCGGCGAATGGTATCGGCATGCGTGAAGGGCCAAAAGCCAGGGCGGATTGTATATCGCTGCCGGGCCGATCCCGTGTTTGCATGGTAAAACCACCGGGCGAGTGACCAATTGCACCGACATATTGCGGCCCGTAAACCACCCATGGCATATGAACGTAATTTATAAACCAGGTGCGACGGGCCGCAGAGAGATTTTCCACAAGAACCCGGAGGGTTTGCTTCCCGGTTTTCAGCGTAAAAATCCGTGGCGGGCCGGCGGCATATTTCACACTTAATGATAGCGTGTTGGGTTTGCCGGGAAGCTTTTGGAATCCGGCGGGCACTTTTTCGGATGGCGGCAAGGCTATGTGCACTTGCAGCATCCCCTGTGAACCGGCAGGTCCAAACATGACCAGCGTGGTAAAACGACCTTGCCGCACGAATCCCAGGGTTCGACCATAAAGGCGGCGGATTGTCAGGAATTTATTAATCGGGTAATTCAATACAATTGGAACAACGGCGTTGGGATTGATTGTCAGTGGAACACCGCCGCGCGGCGTGGTTTGCAGCGGCGTATTATTGAAATTGCTCAAGAACAGCAGTGTTCCAAACGGACTTTTACGGGCGTACACGGCGGCATGCGGAGCAAAACCACGGTATTGCGCCGTGGCGTTGTCGCTGTCTTCTAAAATGCGTTGAAAGGATCGGGCGAAATAATTGGCCGCTTTATAGGTGTAATATAAGGGGCGAAGGTCTCCCCCTTGACCAATTGGCGCTGCAAAATCATAACTCGCCCGAACCGCCGAGCAATTCCAATGGGAAAAGTTTGTTCCCCCCACCGCCATATAAGCGTTGTAACCATTACCACCATACGCAATGACCCGCCACATTGATACATGTGTCAGTTTGGCCGGACCAAACCAGCCGCCATTGGCCTGTGGAGCCGTGCCATATTGCGTGAACCATCCGGTCCACATTTCCGTGGTGAACCATGGTGATATGCGTCCTTTGCTGCTCCAGGGTCCGACGCCGGCGGGACTAAAGCCATGGTGCATGCCGCTGAAAAACATGGGCACATCAATGCCCTGCTGCCGCGCTTTATGAAACATGAATTTGTAATACTTATTCGGCAGTACCGCCCCCCACCCCTGCCGATCTTCGTTTTCCATCTGCATCATAATCACCGGGCCACCGTGATTAATTTGATTCGCGGCGACAATGGGCAACAATTTATCAAAATATTTCCCCAACTGCTTGATAAACGGTTTGTTGTATTCGCGTATGGCCAAGTTGGGAATAAAACGCAGCCACACGGGGAATCCCCCGCTGTCCCACTCGCCACAATCATAGGGCCCCACGCGCAAAATGGCATAAAAGCCCATTTTGTTTACCAGTGTTAAAAACGCCTGCAAATTATGGCGTCCTTTAAAATCAAATTGCCCTTTGCGCGGTTCTTGAAAATTCCAGTAAACATACGTTTCGACGCAATTAAACCCCGCGCGTTTCATTTTCAAAAGACGATTGGCCCACAACGCCCGCGGCACGCGTTCATACTGTAAGCTGCCCGATGCGACAAAAACCCGTTTGCCGTGAATGATAAAGCCTTTGCCGTCAAAATTAATAAATGGCTTGGCAGCAGGCAGGGGCGGAAACATGCCGGCAACGGCACAATGTGTGGAAAGTTTGAATACCAGCAAGGCAATCAGCGCCGCCGCCGGAAAAAAACCCAATGGTAAAAAAGCGGTCCGTTTAACAGGCTTAATATTATTCATTTGCCGCAGCCGAAATCTCAAAACGCCGATATCTGTAATACCAACGCGCCAAAGACCGCAATGTTGCTATACAAAAAAAATATCCACCTGCCATTACCCAGCAGCAGCGGACTGCAACCGCCCCGGATGCGATCTATCCTAAAAGCCTGGGCGATGCGTGACCCACACTTGTTAAGTAAGTTCCCGATTGCGGAACAACGCCACGGCAATACTTAAAGCCGCACCGATATACATTAAACCATATACCGATGCCATGCTGACATAACCGACCACCTGCCCCAATGTAGGCGCATCAGGCCCCTGGTAATGTCCGGGCATGGAGATAGGCCGGTAGATCAGCGCCTGATTTATGTCAAAATTGGTCAGGTACGGCAGAAAATAACTGCCGCTGTTAACCAGCGTCTGCCATGGCGCGCCCAGGTGCAAAAGCGGCGCGAATCGTGTCAAATTGGCTCCGATATACAGCACCACAATAACGGTCATATTCAATGCCAGACTGTAGCGTGTCGCAATCGCGGTGCTGATGGCCGCCAGTGTGGCCAATTCCATAAATTGCAGCACAAACGCCGGAATCAGGGCGATAATGGCCATATCATTGGCCCAATACAAGGCCTGCTGTCCGGCATAGGACGCCACAGCTAAATCAATACGCTGATCTGAAAAATACCGTAGCCAAGCGCAGGCTCCCGCCGCGATGGTGCATATTGCCATCGTGACAAACATCAGACAGGCGATACCCAGATATTTACCAATGATGACCTGCCAGCGTGCTATCGGTTTGCTCATCAGCGTAAGCATGGTGCGGTTTTCAATTTCTTCATCAATAACTTTTGCCGTGGCAAACACCATGATAATTAAAATAAACATCAGCACAAAGGACATTGCGACATCCCGGTACATTTTGGTGTCTTCACCAAAAGTATTAAATGGCACAAATGCGGTGATGACAATTGCGGCTAAACACATGGCAAAGACAATTAATGTAAACGGCTGATACAGCGCCTCATGATAGGTCACTTGCGTTATAGCGCCGATGCGGCTTAAGTTAATGAGCGGCAAAATGATATATTCAACGAGTCCCCAGATACCCGCCGCTGCCGTCATTGCCCCACAGAGCACCAAAAAGAATCGTAGATTATTAGCCTCTGTGGCGGTCATATTGGCATAATTGGATGCAACGCCGCCGTTATTCTTACCGGCATGGCCCGCATAATTCACCGCCACTTCCGCCGACGTTACCACATGCGAATGCCAAACAGCCACCACGAGCGTCAGAGCAATCAGAATGGCCATTACGATAATGTACGCCTTGGTTAGTCTTGTCACACGATCCTCTTTAACCTTGCCAGTGAAACCTGAACAACAAGCAAGCCAGATATTACCATATTATTCGCACCGGTGGGAGCAAACCCTGTAACGGCTCGGTTCGCCGGGTAACGGTTGTTATATATCCGGCGAACCGCGTTTTAATATCCTGCAGGAGCTTTTCGACATCCTCCGTCGCCCCTTCAAGGGTCAATTCCACGGCCCCGTCGGGCAAGTTGCGCACCGTGCCATGCAGTATATACGGCTTAGATAGTTCAACGGTTGTCTGACGGAAACCTACGCCCTGCACGCGTCCGGAAAACAACACGACATGCCGCCCAACATCTAATCGCCTGGTCATATTCTTCATAATACCAAAGCACGCGGAATGTCGCATGTTTTATACCGCTCTTTTTGCGGATCGGCGGAGTTTTCCGGGCGTTTGTCTGAACTGTCGTTGAAATACCACGGAAAGATGCGTTGAGGAGGAAAAGCCGGCGGCATAGGCAATACGCTTAATGGGCAGGTGGGTATTGCGGAGCATGAGTTCCGCCCGGGCGACGCGACATGCGGTTAATTCCTCCTGCACTGTTTTTCCCAATGTCTTGCGAAAGTGGCGTTCCAGCGTGCGCGTCGTAACGCCGATCTGGCGTGCAATAACTTGCACGGATAAATCCCGATGGCTGTGATTCCAAATCAGTTCCAAGGCTTCCCGGAGTATCGGATCAGACAGCAAAGCCGGATCAAGGGAGGAAGCGGTCGCAGTTGAATCGGCCCTATCACTGCGCGCAACCGACAGCATATCTGCCAGGAATGCCAGAGCCGAAAGAGATGCCGAACCGGGATTTCCGGGTGACGCGATGGCTTGATTGACAATGTGCTCCAGTGTGTGCTTGGGCCGTTTATCATGCAGTCCATGGAAAAGAGGCGACGTCGGCGAAAAAAGATTCACCTGCTGCCAGAAATGTGGCACCTGACCATTAAAAGAAATCCAAAAAACTTTCCAACCAGTTTTGGGATCAGGGCGATAGCGATGCCAGACATCGGGCATCAGCACCATGAGCGTACCGGAATTAATATGAACCCGGCCGGTCTCATGCGACTGAAACTCCCCTTCACCAGCGGTTAAATAAACCAGTTGATATTCCGGTAAAATTCGCCCGGCGTTCCATGTGAATTGATACATCTCCGGATGGTTCGGCAGCGGGTAGCTCTGCCGAGGCTCAATGCGTTCAACGCCGGCACCGGTGAGATAGAATCCCGTGGCAATCGCGGTGTCATTGACCGGAAAGTAACCAAAATGCGTGTCGCCTTTCATCACTTTATTATTATGTCCATCTGGCACATATCACCATTATACCCTATTTTATAGTATTTTTTCCAGACACCGGCGTGTCGTAAATTCGATATTAAAGCATCTTGCGGTAACTTGGAAGCATGCCATACAATGTTGTCGTGCGTTCCGATGTCTGGCTTGAGGAGTTTTTTTATGCAATGCGTTCGATTACACCTTCGCATACTGGCCATTGTGGCATTGATGTTTCCAGTGTCCGTCTTGGCGGAAAGCAACGCAACCGCCGGGCCTGCTGCCATATCGGCGAGATGGTCGGATGTGATCGGCACGTCGCCCACCACACCCACGCTGCAGGTGGTCGTTAATCCGATGCTGCGGCCCAAATCGCCCATCAGTCATCGGGCTTTTCAGGCACTGCATCGGCTTGGGGCCAATGATGTTCGCTTCGTGCCGTGGCTGCCTTATCCGCAGTTGGCGGTCGCGGAACTTAAGCCGCCGGCTGATGGCAAGACTTTCTGGAATTTCAAACTTATTGATCCCATGGTCCGAGATTTTATGCGGGCCACCTCGGGCCACCCGGTGATTATGAATTTCAGCACCATCCCGGAATGGCTGTACGAGACGCCAAAACCTGTGGCGTGGCCGGCAAATCCGAATCAGGTTTTTTGGGGTTATGAGCAGGGCACGCAACTGCGTAAACACAGTTTGAAAAAGGTTGCCGATTATTATGCCCGTCTGGTAAGCTGGTACACCAAGGGCGGTTTTCGCGATGAATATGGCCATTGGCACGCCTCAGGCTACCACTATCACTTTGCGTGGTGGGAAGTGCTCAATGAAGTCGATTCTGAGCATCACACCAATGTGCAAACCTACACCCGGCTGTATGACGCCATCACTGCCGCGATTCATAAAGTATCGCCGCAAACCAAATTTGTTGCTCTGGCCCTGGCGGCTCCATCCAATGATCTGGCTTGGTTCAAGTATTTCCTTAACCCTCGCAATCACGCTCCCGGCACACCGCTGGATATGATTTCCTATCATTTTTACGCCAGCCCGGCACCGACGGACAAACCCGCAACCTGGCCTCATATTTTCTTTTCCAAGGCGAAAGAATTTCTTAACACCGTACGGAAAATTCAGGCCATTCGGCAGAAACTCTCACCACAAACTCAAACCGATATTGATGAAATCGGATCTATTCTGCCTTTTGACACCGCCCCCAAACTCGCACGGCCAATTCCCAATATGTATTGGAACTTAAGCGGTGCCATGTACGCGTATTTATTCGCCCACATGGCCCGGCAAGGTATTCAAATTGCCGGGGAAAGCCAGCTTATTGGTTATCCCAGTCAGTTCCCAAGCGTCTCGATGGTAAATTGGACTACCGGCGTGCCCAATGCGCGGTTTCGCGTGCTGGAGCTCCTGCACGATAATTTTGGCCCCGGTGATCGTATCATCACGACACATGTCATCGCGCCAGGCGTATTTGCTCAGGCATTTGTTACCCCTGCCGGGGTCAGAAAAATTCTAGTAATTAACAAACGCAATCAAAGCGCCCGACTGAATCTGCCCGCCACCCAAGGTGCCACCGAACAGTGGGTAGACCAACATACCGCCGAACACCCGCCGGCACAGAAAATACTGCCGAGCAACAGCCTGCACTTGGGCGGCCTGGGCGTTGCGGTAATAACACTGAATACAAAGCGTTGAAATCAGATTCGTCATCAGAGACAATACCGCAAGCAACGTGTAGACAACCATGAATTCATTGAACCGTCGAGACTTTATCGGGCAAATCGGGCTGACTGCGGCCGGTTTATTAATGCTGCAATCAGGGGGGCCGGCGACGGCATTGGCCAAACCGGATGATCGCGCAGCATCCGCATCGCCCGAGGCGGTGGCGGACACATTTGCCTCGCCGCCGTTTGACTGCGGGCCGTGGGTTTACTGGTTTTGGCTGGATGTCAATGTAACCCATGCCGGGATTACCGCCGACTTGGAGGCAATGAAAGCGGTGGGGATCGCCGGTGTACTGATTATGGATGTGGACCAGGGCACGCCGCCTAGCTTCAACGGAGCTAAATTCGGCGATCCAAAATGGTATGAGCTTTTTAAGTTTGCATGTTCCGAAGCCCATCGGCTGGGAATGCACATCAACATGACCAATGACGCGGGCTGGTGCGGCAGCGGCGGACCATGGGTGACACCCGAACTTTCAATGCAGCAGGTGGTTTTCAACAGTACCGCCATCACCGGTGGCAAGGAATTTGATGCGGTGTTGCCACAGCCGCGGGCCAATCTGAATTTTTACCGCGACATCGCCGTATTGGCTTTTCCTACGCCGAGTGCCGCCTATAGTATCTCAAACATTCAGGCTCTGGCCCTGTTCAATCAACAACCATGGCGTCCCGGCCTCGGTGCAGAGGATAATATTTCCGCCCCATCTTCCTGGCCCAGTCTGCGGGCAGATCAGGTTATTCCGTATCATTCTGTTATCGACATATCAATGTTTATGGACCATGCTGGCCGCTTAAAGTGGGAGGTGCCTGCCGGGCAGTGGACCGTATTGCGTTTTGGCCATACCACCACTGGCGTGGACAACCATCCGGCCCCGGTGGGCGGGCTGGGTCTGGAAACCGACAAACTCAGCCGTGCGACCACTACGTTCCAGTTTGCTTCACTCATGGGACGGATCATCAAACAGATCGGCCCACTGACGGGAAAAACGCTTGTTTCCACCCATATTGACAGTTGGGAAACCGGCTCCCAGAATTGGACGCCGACATTCCGTGCCGACTTCAAACGCCTGCGCGGCTATGACCTTCAGCCTTACCTGCCGGTGCTTACCGGGCAGGTGGTTGAGAGTCTGGAGGTATCGGAACGGTTTTTATGGGATTTGCGTCAAACCGTTGGCGATTTGCTGGTGGAGAACTACGCCGGGGCCATGCGTGAGATTGCGGAGAAGCACGGCCTGCGGTTATCCATTGAGGGGTATGCCCGCGAACCTGCGAACGATCTGCGCTATGGCGGTCAGGCGGTTGAGCCAATGTCGGAATGCTGGTCGTGGGGACGCTTTGGAGCGAGCAGATTCGTTACCGAGATGACCTCCGCCGGGCATGTCTATGGCCACAACATCATCGGCCAGGAGACATTTACCGCCAATGCCGATGAAAAATGGCAGGGGTATCCCGCCGTGGTTAAAGATATCGGAGATTGGACTTTTTGTGAAGGAATCAACCGGTTTGTATTCCACCGCTATGCCATGCAACCCTGGACCAATCCGCACTACGCACCGGGCATGTCCATGGGGCCATACGGATTACATTATGAACGTACCCAAACCTGGTGGCATTTAACCAAACCCTGGCATGATTACGTGGCCCGCTGCCAATACCTGCTGCGGCAGGGCCATTTCGTCGCCGATGTCTGTTACCTGCAGCCGGAAGGAGCACCGCAATCATTTACCCCGCCGGAAAATGGCCCCGGCGTTCCGCCCCGACGCCCCGGCCACAATTATGATGGCTGCCCGGCGGAGGTCGTACTGACGCGCATGGAATATAAGAATGGCATGTTGATACTGCCGGGTGGGATGATGTACCGCATTCTGGTTCTCCCCGAGTCACCCACCATGACACCGCAACTTCTCCGGAAAATAAAAACACTGGTCGATGCCGGAGCGACCGTCATCGGTCCGCGACCCCAGAAGTCACCAAGCCTGAACAATTTTCCGCATTGTGATGCCGAGGTGGAAAAACTCGCCGAAGAATTATGGGGCACCGGCAAAATCATCACTGGAAAAACCGCCGCCCAGGTTCTGGCCGCGAAAGGCATTCCGCCTGATTTTGTCTGCGATCAACCCATGGTGCGCTGGACGCATCGTCGTACCGCTGACATGGATATTTATTTCGTGGCCAATGGCGAAGTCGCTGACAAGCTCCCATTTGCTGGAAAGTCCATGCTGGCGAATTGTGCATTCCGCACCACCAGTGTTCAGCCGGAATTCTGGGATCCGGAAACCGGGAAAATCTCACCGGTTATGGCGTATGAATCTTCCGGAGGCATGACCCATGTTCCGATTGCTTTCGAGCCGAAGGGATCGGTGTTTGTGGTGTTCCGCCATGGGAAGTCCGCCCGGATAACGGAGGCCATTCGAAGCATCAGCCATAATGGCAAAATGCTTCTCGCCTCCAGTGCGGCCTCTCCTTTATCCTTTGCCGAAGCTGGGCCAGCGTATCACCAGATCGTGGTTCTGGATGCGGAGAACAATGGCTGCCTCAAGGCTATTGTCACGCAGTCAGGCAAATATGATTGCCTGTTCGCTTCCGGCAAACAATCTACGATCCAGGTCTCGGATATTCCCAAGCCGGTGGCGATAAAAGGTCCGTGGAGCGTAAAGTTTCCGGTCGGCTGGGGTGCCCCGGCCCAGATACAACTGGATAAGCTAATCGCCTGGAACAAGCACCCAGATGCGGGTGTTCGTTACTTTTCCGGTACCGCCGGGTATCAGACTGAATTTACGATACCGGCCGACTTCCTCATGCCGGATCGGCGGATATATCTGGACTTGTGCGAAGTCGCCGTTATGGCCCAGGTCACTCTCAACGGCCATGACATGGGCATCCTGTGGAAGCCGCCATTTCGGCTGGATGCAACCTCCTTGCTGAAAACGGGTTCCAACGCACTGAATATTCGTGTCACCAATCTCTGGATCAACCGGATGATTGGCGACCAGCAGTTACCGCAAGACGCTGATTACAACCGCCAGCCGGGAAAGCCGCTTGTGTGGAACCCAGCAGGGAATTTGCTTAAATGGCCACAATGGCTGCTGGAAGGCAAACCAAGTCCTACGGGGCGGTTTACCTTTACGACTTGGCAACTCTGGTATAAGACCGATCCGTTGGCGTTATCGGGTTTGATCGGCCCGGTGAAGTTACAGGCCGCTCTAATTAAGGATATTACAGCATAAATGAATACGTTGACCACATTTGCGGAAAACAAGCATTCCCTTAGCGTCGGCCTGTTCGGCATCGGGCTGGAGGCGTATTGGTCGCAGTTCACGGGCTTAAAGCAACGCTTGGAAGGCTATCTGGGCGTCGTGGAAAGTAAGCTTAAACGGCCTGACATTGATATTGTGAATCTTGGCCTCATTGATACGCCGGAAAAGGCCCTCAATGCCGGGCACGATTTTCGTCGAGCCGATGTGGATCTGATATTTTTATTTGTCAGCACCTATGCGCTATCGTCCACGGTATTACCAGTGGTGCGCAGAGCAAACGTCCCGGTGATTATTCTTAACCTTGCCCCGGCGGCGGCCATGGATTACGCCACCTTCAACGCCCTGCGCGACCGCACCGCCATGACCGGTGAATGGCTGGCGTGGTGTCAGGCCTGCCCCGTGCCGGAAATAGCCAATGTATTTCATCGATGCGGCATCCCATTTCATCAGATTACCGGCGTGTTGGAAGGTGATTCCGAAGTATGGAATCAGGTCGATCAATGGCTTGATGCAGCGCGCGTGGCATACGTCATGGAACACAACCGCCTGGGCGTGATGGGACATTATTACGGCGGCATGTTGGACATTTACAGTGACCTCACGCAGCAATGCGCAAGCTTCGGCGGGCATATCGAAATCATGGAAGTTGATGAACTCGCGGCTCTACGGGCCGAGGTTTCTCCGGATGAAATCACTCGGCGCGTCGGGTACTTCCACGAGGTCTTTGACGTGCAAAGCGATTGCCCGCCGGAAGAGTTGAATCGTGCCGCCCGCACCAGCGTGGCACTGGATCAACTGGTGGAAAAACATCAGCTTGGCTCAATGGCCTATTACTATATGGGCACCGGCAACCCCGCCAATGAAGATGCCATCAACTCCATTATTCTGGGAAACTCTCTTTTAACCGCCCGGGGCATTCCCGTGGCCGGGGAAATGGAAATTAAAAACGCCCAAGCCATGAAAATCATGGACACCTTTGGAGCGGGAGGCTCATTTACCGAATATTACGCCATGGATTTCAACGATGATGTTGTCCTGATGGGCCATGATGGCCCCGGCCATATCGCCATCGCCCAGGGCAAAACCAAAGTGCGGCCATTGCAGGTGTATCATGGCAAAGTTGGCCGCGGATTATCCGTGGAAATGTCCGTCAAACGTGGTCCGGTTACTTTGCTTTCCGTCGTGCAGACGGCCAATGGCAAATTAAAGCTTCTGACGGCGCAAGGCGAATCGGTGGCTGGGCCGATACTGGAAATCGGCAATACCAACAGCCGCTACCGCTTTAGCATCGGCGCCAGGAAATTCGTGGAAGCCTGGAACGCCCATGGCCCGGCCCACCATTGCGCTGTCGGCATCGGGCATATAGCCGAGAAAATCGATAAGCTTGCCAAATTGCTGGATATAGAAACCAATCACGTCTGTTGAAAATTTGACTTTACAGCGTCCTTACGCGACGATACTACAATCTTTTGATCGGCAAATTGCAATAGGCACGCGGAACAGATGCACCGCGGGGAAAATAAATTCAAATGGAAGCGTAACATAGCGGGCAAATACGCTCTGGCATATCAAGCTTCCGGTGTGCATTTTGGCTCCTTTAGTCGGGGAGGTCTTGTATGCGGCAATCCATCCTTACCGGCCTGATGGTAACGGCAGCGGCGCTTTGCGGCGTTGTGCTTTTCGTAATCTTGCTGACGGTGCTAAATCGCAGTTCTGTGGTTTTACCCAATGCCGTTACCGTTGCGCCCGTGGTGCACGACAGAAATACAGCCGACAAGATCATGGTCAATCCTTCAGTTATACCTTCACGCCCCATGCCGGCCACCGAAATGGTGACCTTGGCCAATGAGCTATTGACGGATTATGCCACATCTCTGGCCACTGATGCCGATCACCGGGCGTTTGATGATGCCATACAGACGATTCCGCCGCCTGCCGCACCGGGAACGCCCGGACAATAATGGATACTCGACGGTAATGGAAAGCCTGACATCAGACACAAGGACGGATCAACATCATGATACAAAAATCATTTCAAATCGACACCCCCGCAACCAAAGTCACCCGTGTCGCCGTATTCAGAAATATCTTGCCTGTATCACGGATTTCCCGAATTACGCGGATTGTTAACTTAAACATCCCACCTATCCGCTCAATCCGCGGTTTTTCCCGCGCTTCGCACCGCTGGGAAATCGCCGCCTTATTTTTTGCGCTATGCCTGTTACTATCCACAACAGCCGATGCCTCATTTTTTCCACCGCAGCCCGGTGCCAGGAAGTTTATCAATTTTGATGGCCGCGGTTTTATCATTAACGGCAAACGGGTATTTCTGGCATCCGGCTCTCTGCATTATGAACGTGTGCCGCGTGCGCTGTGGAAAAATCGTCTGCTGAAAATGAAGCGAGATGGATTTAATTGTGTGCAAACGTACATATTCTGGAGCTATCAAGAACCGCGCCAGGGACAATTTAATTTTCATGGCCGGAGGAATCTTGCGGCATTTCTCCATTTGGTGAAGAAAATGGGATTCTATGCCGTTTTACGAGTGGGTCCCTATAGCGATGGGGAATGGAACAGCGGCGGCTTGCCAATATGGCTCAAATTCATTCCCGGCATGAGTATCCGACAGGGTGATCCGCCGTTTCTTCACGCGGTTGGAGAGTATTTCGACAAACTCCTGCCTATTGTCGCGACCAATCAGATTAACCATGGCGGCCCGGTAATCATGGTTCAACTGGAAAATGAAGACAGCGCCGGATGGGGTGCCGTATTGCCCAATCGGTATTACCGCTATTTGTATAACAAGGCGCTCGCCCTGGGCATTGACGTACCGATGTTTTTCAGCGGCCAGCACCATGGAGCCAGCCCGGCCGGCGTAGGGCCATGGGTCTCTCAATACCGCACCAGCCCCTGGTACACGACCGAAATGTGGTGCGGATGGTATACCGATTATCGTCATCGCTCTGCCGGACAACACATATTAACATATCAAGCGCCATGGCATGTCATCGGCTACGGCGGTAATGGTTATGACGTGTACCTGGCCGTGGGTGGCACCACTCCTTCTCATTTTTATGATAACGTCAACAAAGCCAGTTATGATTTTGCCGCCCCCGTCGGCCAAGCAGGTGATCTGCGACCCTTGTACTACCACTATAAATTCACCAACGATTTTGCCCGCTCATTTCAGGAAATTCTGGAAACCAGCATCAATGTCGGCATGCAGATTTCCGGCCTGCCCTGGGGTGTGCGTACATTCAGCCGCGTAAGTCCGTATGGCCGCATCGATTTTTTTCAAAATCTTACACCGCAATCCGTAATCTGCACACCTCCCGGCGGCTGCCCGATTGTCATCCCGCCGCAACATCTCTTTCCAATGGTCAGCAAATTTTCGTTGAACCATTATTTTATCTTGCAGCATGGCTGTGCGCGCATCCTGCGGATCGCGCATCAGGGAAGCGTCACGAGCCTTATTACTTATGGGCCGCCCAATTCCCCCATCCTCCTGCGATTGGATCAAAAGGCTGCCGGCACCGTCACCGCGTCGCCGGGATTTACCGAAGCCGGAATTTTTACCCATCAATATTCTCTGCATACGGATATTCCAGCGCACGGAATAAATATTTACACCTTGCGGGTGCATCAGCAGACATTACGGATTTTTGCCGTGCGTCGCGCTTTAGCCCGCCTCACCTGGTTTCTACACGATGCTGGAAAGCGCGTGATTGTTTTCGGACCCCATTTTGCCGGCAATCTCCTGCGGCATAAATATACTTTGCGTTTACAAACGGTAGATCAGTTAAACGCTCCGGTGCGCAATGCCAAATTATTCGGCCCATCCAATACACCGCTGATTCTTACCCCCCCGCCGAATGCCGCCACACTCCCGCCTCCAATTGTGCCAATTTTGGGGCGGTGGCAAATGCGGTTGGCGGACACGCCTGCCCGCGCCAGTTTTAACGCAAAAAAGTGGCTCCGTGTTACTACTCCCCTGCCCATGGGTGCCGATGACTACCCCGGTTCTTATGAATGGTATCGCGCGCAAATAACCGTTCCCGCCGCCGGTGCTTATGAACTTAAATTCAAATTTGTTAAAGACTGGGGCGAAGTATTCGCCAATGGCCAATTACAAACCGATATTTCCGGCCATACCGCCAGCATCAAATTGCGGGCGGGCACCAACACGCTGGCAATTTTGACCATTTGTGATGGCCGGCGAAAGCACTGGAGCTATTCTGGGCCGTTTGTCCTTATTGCCCAGAAAGGTTTATGGGGGCCGGTGCGCCTTATGCACTTCACCACCTCATTTCAAACCATTAAACTCGGTGGCATTACCGGCTGGTCCTACCGCCGAATGACCACCCCCGGCATCAACACCATGATGCAGGTAATGGAAGACCGCGGCAACATGGCAAAATTTAAACCGCTGCCTGGAAAGCCCGGCTTAATCCCCGCAGGCAAAGGGCGCCTTTGGTTGCGCGTGGCTCTGCCCGGAATTGCCGCAGACCATCTGGTGCTGCGCTGGAAAAATCTTCCACGCGGTTCCATGGTGGTATTTAATTCCGCCCGATTGGCGATTATCCGGGCTAAGACGCAATCCGCCAGCCGACCGGCACAATTCTGGCATCGCCAATCCGGCAACGTGCTAAGCGTACTGATTCCCACCGCCGGAAAACCTTTGGCGGCATTCCCCACTTTAGGCTTTGAGCACTATCAATTTAAAGCAGCTTTAAAAGATAACGGCCTGTTAAACGTCTGGCGTATGCACGGCGGCCGTGTGGATGCCGGTTCCCACTGGCACGCATTTACCCATGCCGCCGATGCTCCATGCTACTACCGCACCACATTTACGTTTCCCGGCTACAGCAATGGCGATCATCCCGTATTGCGCGCCGCATGGGGATATTGCGGCGGAGGATACATGTGGCTTAATGGCCACAACCTCGGTCGATACCCCGACCCGGTAATGACCGAAGGCCTTTACCTGCCTTCCTGCTATTTGAAACCTGGCACCAATACACTGACCGTCTTCGATGAATCTGGCCGATCACCCCTGGATATCAAACTCGTATTAGAACGCACCGCCGGGCGGCGGAACGTGACGCTGACCTGCCATGTAAATAACAATGGTTAGACCAAACGATTATTTTCTCATTGCCTCGCCTGCCCCCGAACACGGGAAGCCTTCATTCCCGCTGCGCCGCCCAGCCTCCAATGCTCGGCGCATCGCCTGTTTTCAACATATTCCACAACCCCGTTGTGCGGGTTCTTGCAGCCGCACAACTGCCACTGCGAATTCACCGCTCCCGGCGGTATAATTCCGGCCATGAAGGAAAATGACATACTTGATTGGATTGCCCGCAACGCCAAACACTA
>JAJZVR010000318.1 GCA_021847065.1 Planctomycetota bacterium
AACTTTGGTCCATCCCGCGCGCGAATCGGAAGCGGTTCGCCTGGCACCACCCCCATGCAGACCTCGCCTGCCGTCTTGAACCCCAGTTTTTATTTTGGTCATCGAAATAGCGGGGCGCAATGTGTTCGGGTAGAATTCGAGCCATGAACGTTGCCGATAAGATGCGAATTTACGTTGACACTTCGGTGATTGGCGGATGCCTTGACAGGGAGTTTTCCATGGAATCCCGGCGTCTGTTGGAGTTGGTTCGCGCCGGCAGGTTGGTTCTCGTGATCAGCCAGATTCTATTGGACGAGTTGACGATGGCACCCGCCCGGGTACGCGCCATACTGGAATCCGTATCACCGGAGCATATTGAGTTTGTGGAATTGACTCTTGAAATCATGGCGCTTCGGGATGCTTACCTTGCGGCAGGGGTGGTGGGGCCTAAGTGGAAGGAAGACGCCCTCCATGTCGCAGCGGCCAGTGCTACTGGTGTGGATGCAATAGTATCATGGAACTTCAAGCATATCGTTCGTCTTGATCGTATCAATGCTTATAATGACGTTAATGAACGCCGTGGTTTTCGGCGGCTGACAATCGTAACTCCATTGGAGGTGGTACATGGCATCGACGAGGAAAATCAGGAAGACGTTTGATTGTGTGGCGTCTAAACGCAAGGCGCAGGGAAAGATATACCAGAAAACAAAAGATTTGAGTTCGCGGGAAGAACTTGCATATTACGACCGTGTGACGCGGGAAGGGCCTTTGGCGTCATTGTGGCGGCGGTTGGTGCGGGAACATCGGCAATCGCCATCCAAGGGCAGGATGAGGTGATTGCGTCATGCAGTATGCAGCGTGGCCTGCGCGATTGCAGCGGGGCGGCTTCGGCAACAAAGTATTTTGAGAAAGTTTGGAGTTGATTGACAAGGTTGTTTGTGTGAATGCCTTGGGCGAGGCAAGCGGGCCGAATTGCCAGGAGCCCTGCGCGTTTTCACTGATTACCGGTAAGCAGTAACGTTGCAACGGCCAGGGCGTGGCAATTTTTTCGGGCAGCACATAAATAATGCTAAGGGAAAACGCGCGTTACGGGCGTAGAGCTTTCATTGTGTATACTACCGTCGGCAAAGCCGGGCGGCTATGTGACGTTTTCCGCTGAGCTGGGTGCCCCGGAAAAATTGGCACGCCGAACGGCCATATTTTGGGCAGGCTCGTGAGCGATAACCGCTGATTGCGGGTATACTTCTCAAGTAATATGCGAATAATTGCTGGTACATTTAGAACGCGGCGGCTTATCGGGCCGGATTCCATGACTACCCGCCCCATAACCGATCGGGCTAAACAATCCCTTTTCGACGCTTTAACCTGTGCGGTAGCCATTCCTGACGCGGTTGTGCTTGACTGCTTTTCCGGCACGGGCAGCTTGGGGCTGGAATGTCTGTCGCGTGGTGCAGAGCGGGCCATTTTTATCGAACGGGATCGCAACGCACTGGATGGTCTTCGCAACAATATAGGGGCCTTGCGCGTTGAACAAGTGTGTGATGTGCTTTCAGCGGATGCGTATCACAGCGGATTATTACTGCCGGGGAAATTGCGCGGGCAGCGCCTTGGCTTGGCCTTTATTGATCCGCCGTATGCCCACATGGAAACGCCGGAAGGCCGGGGCCGCCTAGATGAGCTGATCCGCATGGTGACAGAATTAATGGCGCCCGAAAGCCTGATCATTCTTCGGCATCCGACGGAAGTGGCACTTGATGATATGGCCATTCGCCCGCGCGTGGTTCGGGTACTGAATTACGGAGCTATGGCGATAACCTGGTTGTCCGCCGGAGCAGTTCCGGCAACATGACGGATTGTGTATATGCCCACATATCAATACCGATTCTTTAAACCATCGCAGGCGGCGCAATTACGCCGCTTGGAACTCATGGTGCGTGGCGTGGTGGAGGGCGTGTACGCGGGCATGCACAAAAGCCCGCATAAGGGATTCTCCATCGAATTTGCCGAGCACAGAGAATATGTGCCCGGCGATGAAATTAAACATCTGGATTGGACGGTTCTGGCAAAAACCGACCGCTATTACATCAAACAATACGAGCAGGAAACCAATCTCCGGGCCACCATTTGCCTGGATGCGTCGGCTTCCATGAATTTTGGCACCGCCGCTCTGACCGATCCGCAAGGCAAAAATCTTCCGGGTGTCACCAAGTTTGAATACGCCGGAGTATTGGCGGCATCATTGGCTTATATGCTCTCCAATCAGCAGGATATGGTGGGATTAATCGCATTTGATAAGACCATCCGTCTGGAAATTCCGCAGGGAAATGGCCCTTCCCACCTCGATCAGATTTTTGTCGGCCTGGAAAAACTTTCTCCGGGCCGAGAAACCGATATTTCCGGTACGCTGCATTTACTGGCCAATAAAATTCCACGCCGCGGATTGGTGATTGTTATCAGTGACCTCTTTGATGATCCGGATAAAATCACCAGTGCCCTGCAACATCTGCGCCATGCCCGGCATCAACTCGTGCTTTTGCAGATACTGGATCGTGGAGAAATGGAATTGGCTTATAACCGCCCGATTACGTTTGAAGATATGGAAGACGGATCGCGCCTGCAAATTGACCCCAAACTTATCCGTGATGATTATCGCCGCGCGGTTCAGGCTTTTCTGGATTTAATTAAAACGCGTTGCGGGGAGTCCCGCATTGATTACGTTACCGCCTTTACGGATGTACCATGGGATGTGCAAATCCGTGAATTGTTGCGCCGCACGTCGCGGCGCTGATGGCGCATTACAACGATGGAATCGTACGCATGATGAACCTGCCGCTGGCGGCTATGAATTTCTCCGATCCGGTCATGCTGCTGGGCCTTCTGGCCGCCGGCATTCCGGTGCTCCTGCATCTGCTTAATCGGGTGCGATCACCGATTGTGCGATTTCCAACGCTGCGCTTTTTGCGCGTTACGGCTCAGAAAACATCACGCAAACGCCAGGTTCAACAATTCATGCTGCTGCTTTTGCGCATGGCCGTGTTTGCCATGATCGCCATGGCTGTTGCCGGCCCGCTGGTTCATGGCGGATCACCCTTCGCCGCTTATGGTATGTTGCTTCTGCTGCTGGGTGGCATTGCCATTTTGGCGGTCATGACCGTGGTATTCAGCAATGCCCTGGATCAACGCAAGGCCACGAGCCAACCCAATGCGGAATCGCCGGCCACAAAATCTTCCTCGGCCGTGGTGGCGGCCAAACCGAGTCTGTTATGGCCGGTACTGCTCATGCTTTTGGGCCTTGCCGCCACCGCCTCGGCAATTTTTGGCTTGGGAACTGACACTATTTTTCCCAATGTTGGAACGCATTTTAATGGTCAATCCACCGCCTGTGTCATTATCTTGGATAATTCACAATCCATGCTGGTTCAGGATGGTACGCAAACCCGCCTGCAAACAGCCATTGATCAAACCCGGGATATTCTCGGACAAAGCGTGACCCCCGCGCGCATGGCCGTTTTGCTGACCAATCCCGGCAACAGCCCGGTTCCGGACCACCTGGGAAGTGATCGCGTAGAGCAAACGGCCCGACTCAATGGAATCAAAAGTGTTGGCCGGGCTTTGCCGATGCGCCAATTGATTTCCAAAGCCGTTGATTTGTTGAAAAATTCGGTGCGCCCCAATCGGATGCTCATTATTATTTCAGATTTTG
>JAJZVR010000039.1 GCA_021847065.1 Planctomycetota bacterium
GCTGAGAATCGCTCCGCCACCCACGTACAACACCGGGCGCTGGGCAGCGTTAATCATATCAGCCGCGGCTTTCACCATCCGGCTGTGGCCAAGGCGATAAGTCTTGTAGCCGGGCAGCCAAGGCGTATCATCAATGGCGGATTCCACCTTGTTGGTGGTGACATCCACGGGCAGGTCCACGAGCACAGGTCCGGGCCGACCAGTGGTGGCAATGATAAAGGCCTCGTTGATAATCCGAGGCAAATCTTTGACATTCTTTACGAGGTAGTTGCGCTTGGTCACAGGCCGGGTAATGCCCGTCACGTCCGCTTCCTGAAACGCATCATTGCCGATCACATACGTGCGCACCTGCCCGGAGAACACAATCATCGGGATTGAATCCATATAGGCGGTGGCCAGGGGTGTTACGGTGTTGGTGGCACCCGGTCCGCTGGTGACAATGACAATGCCCGGCTTGCCGGTGGCGCGGGCGTAACCATCGGCCATATGACCGGCCCCCTGCTCATGCCGCACCAGAATAAAGTTCAGTTTGGTATCATAAAGCTGGTCAAATGTCGGCAAAATCGCGCCGCCGGGATAACCGAAGGCATCGGTAACGTCATGCTCCAAGAGCATCTGCAAAAGTATCTGCGCACCGGTTTTGCCGATGTACCGATCAGTCAGACCCGTAGGCTGCCCCAGAACCGGAAGTTCATTGGTGGCTTCGGCCCCGGAATTGACATTTGCCGGTGAAGGCGTTGTTTGCGCCAATGTGTCAGTTTTGTTGGGCTTGGTGGTTTTGGAAGCTGCCGCTGTGGCCGCTGCCCCGGTAAGGGAAGTGCTGGACATAAAAACCTCATTACAACATCGGCTGCATTGGAAAGGTTGGCTTGGCGTCCGCCGCACGGCAGATTACACCAGCGCCCAACCAGGCCGCCGTCCCGGCAAGCCGGGATAACGAATTTCAGAGCCGCAGCCCCAGAAATTCGCCGTCGAATGAGATAGTCATAGCACGTTTTACAAAAAAAAGCAAGTCGTAGATTTTTCTCGTATTCTTGCGGGCGTGGCCATTTTTCCGGGCCGCGTGCCGCCGTGGCATTCTTGACATAGCCGCCGGCTTTGCCGGTGGTAGAATATCCGATGGATACACAAAGCCACAACCCTCGCTTGTGGCCGCAATTTGGTGCCGCCCGGAAAAATGGCCACACCCCGTTCTCACCACGTTTGGAAGTAACACTGATGCCGCACGGGTGGCGCACGCCGATTAATCCTACAAGGTTATATGAGGCCCCTGCGGCGGCCGCACTTGGTTTTGCCGCAATTTTTATCTCCGCAGCAATTTTTTGGCGTGCATCTCGGCGGCCTTCTCCATATATACAATTGAGAATAAAAAGGCGAACGCCTGGGCCTGATTAAATCCATGTGAGGGCTGCTGGAAAACATGATGAAACGGGAGAAAAACTGCGTTGAAGCCGGCAGTGGCAGTCGGCTGATGTTTGAAAAATGGAAAATCCTTTTCCGCTCTGGCCAGCGGGTGGCGCGGCAATGGCAACGGAGCAATTCGGCTAAGCCGAAATGGCCGCATCGGCTGGGCCGCCAATGGTGCGACGCCTGTCACCACCATAGCCAACATGGCTACCGCCCCGATGGTGCCACCGAGCGGTTGCCATAAACTGCAAAATCGGCCAATGCGCACTGCCTTAAAAGTCGGCATTCCTCTTTTCCTTTCATTTGGTGTGTACCAAAATTTTCATGGAATCGGGCAAAATCAACATCGGTATATTACAACAGCAACTGGTGTATACAAATCGGTGGTGATCTGCGAAGAGTTCCGCATGTGCCCGCAGTAGCTTATACAGAAATACTGAATTACTATAATTGATTGATAATTGCATTTGGAAAAGGATCAACACAATGACTTTCTGGAGCCGGATCAGGAGAGGCTCGCAGAGTCGTGACGGCGAGCAGGACTCACGCCGACCGCTGATCGATCCTAATATCTTTGCGCCGGCAATTCATGGGACGCAGGGGTTGCCGCGCGTCGATTGGCAGCAGGCCCGTAACATCGCAGCCCAACACTGTAGGCCCGATGATATTGCAGCAGGTCTTCAGCAAGCCACGCGGTATTGGCTGGAAGCTATGGCCGCCACCGCCGGCCCCCAATATCGCGTTTTTGAGGATAGTGATTTTTTTATACTTCTCTCCGGCGGTGCCAGCCGCGCCAGCCGCATTACAGCAGCGGTCAAACCCGCATGGCGATTGATTGAAAAGCTCATGACGCATGAGAATCCCGCTGCCCCTGGCAACGCTAATCTCCAAAAGCGGGCGATTCTCATATTCGATAATCCCGAACGATATTACGACTATATCTGCGTGTTTTATCCCGATCAGGAAAAGGTATTTGGCACCAGTTCCGGTGTGTATGTTTCCGAAGGCTATCCCCATATCGTCCTCAACGCAGGAGGCAATGCGGTTTCTCTACAAACTCTCGTGCATGAACTTACACATAGCGCTGTGGATAACCTGCCATTGCCGCGCTGGCTCAATGAGGGGCTGGCGCAGCAGATGGAAGACCTCGTCCGTCCGGCGCATCGTCCATTTCTACTTACCCCGCGCGAGGTTCGCGTTCAGCAACGTTATTGGAAATGGTTTGGCATTCAGCGATTCTGGATCGGCAGCAGCTTTTACGTCAAGGGTGGCCAGCGCCCGAGCTATCAGCTATCTGAGGTAATGGTGCGTAGTCTGATTGCAGGGCGAGGGCGTAATGGATTATTTAAGCAGTTTCTCCTGCATGCGAACCGGCGCGATGCCGGCGAGGAAGCCGCCCGAAAATTTCTAGCCTGCGGCGTCGGGGATTTAGTGGCCGAATTTCTCGGCGTAGGCGACTGGTCGCCGTTGCCATAAAATCAGAGCCATAAAACTCGCGCAGGTTGGCCACTTAGCGTTATCCCTGCTATTATACCCACTTCGCGCGTGCGCCCCGGCCATGGTCGGGCCCGATGCACGGGTTGACTGTGAACCTGGTCAGGTCCGGAAGGAAGCAGCCATAAGCATGTTCAGTCCGGTGCCGTCGGTAGCCCGACCTTGGGCGGGGCGGATCGCGAAATGAGAGTTGCGTGGGTAGAAAGCAAAGCTGCCGCGAGTTTTGGTGTTCACTGCTGTTTCAGGTTGTTGTTGGACATTTCCCGAATGCGCATCTGGAGACATTCCGGGCAGTAACAATCCGACGCATCGCCCCGCTTGGCCAATCCCGGAATTAATGGCAAATCAGAGCACCAACATTTAGCTCCGGTATTCTGGCAAATAAACTCACGACCGCAATAGCAGCGTTTCAAGGTTCCCACCGGTGGTATGTTGTTCTTTTCCGCCATAGATATCTATCATAACATCTACAAGAAACAGTCACGATTCTAAAAAGAACTCAGACTGGAGATCGGCCGCGCATACGGGACATTTCAGCCCCAGCACAATCCCGACCATTACCTGGACAGGCTAGTGCTCTGTCACACCTACAAATGCGGGTTGATTGGCCTTAAACCGGCCAGATGCAAGCAGCCGCCGGCGAAAGCCGGGTTCCGTAAACCCATTGAGCCGGTGCGACGCCGAGGATGGTCGGTTTCAGGCGAACTCTGTGGGCGGGGGCCAAGGGGCGATGGGTCTTGTCGCTCGTCGTCAGCGTATGAACTCATACGCGATCCTCCGCGCTTCGTGCTCACCACCCGCTGGCCCGGGTCTGTGACAGATTCTGCCAAGTCTCTGGGGGCCAAATCCTTAACTTTTTAGCGCAGTTGCGCATTATCCCTCTCACTGCAATCCTATAGTAAATCAACGAACAGTTCAGACCCGCTGAACAATGTTCTTTGAAAAGAAGAATATGATGTCCCGGCGCGCCGGGACATGACCCGCTCCGCGAAGATTTTCCGCGCTCTGCTGCAGCATGGATGCCGTAGTCGCGATGCAATTTGAAATCGCGTATCGGGATTGCTCGTTGTAGCGAATCGCCCGCGCCCCCATTCTACCTGTCACCTGGAATCTGTAACCTAACACCGCGGCCGCAGCCGCCCCCCCCTTTGAAACATCTTGGGCATCTAGGGCAACTTGAATAAAACCCGCTAAACTCAACGCTTTCATCAACTTGCGCATCTTGGGCAAGTTGACCCGCTAACTTGGACAAGTTGCACGCCAGCCATCCATATTTGTTCCCTGTTGAGGCAGGACACCAAGATCCCGATGCCGCAGGAGCCGGCTCATCGGGACTCAACTACTTTGCGGCAACCGCCGCCCCCACCTCATTGCAAAAAAAACACGTTCGCGGGAACGGCGTCGGCGGTGATGCCGGTGCGTTAAAATTCTCCCCAGAACTTAATGGGCCGGATGTTCTTGGGCCGTGTGATTGGGCTCTCGATTTCAAATTCGTTGGCGAGGTAATCGGGCAGGTGGGAGCCGTATGTTATGATGTCGGTTTGGTAAACGGAAAAAACCGGGTTGAAGGCCAGCTTAGGGCGGCTGGGGATGTACCGGTGGCCGAAAAGTGGGACCAATGGCGGCGCCGCCGACACTATTTCGCGGACCCACTCTATGGCAGCCGAAAGTGAAAGAGGCCGTGCTCCCCAGGAATCCAGCCAAAAGCCGGAATGTTCAACGTCGTAGCAGATGCCCTCCGCCGGCCAGTTCAACTGCTCCTGGAGCGCGCCGGGGTTGGCTAACCGCCAATCGGGAAATCCTGGGCCGCGCGGTAGTGCCGTTTGCAGGAAACTCTTGAGATCCGGCGGGAAGCGAAGTTGGAAACGGGCTTCGGCTTCTTGGATTTCCGCGACGGTCAGGCCCGGGCTGAACTCCACACCCTTTTCCCTCAAGACATCAACGACGCCGAGCCAGTCAATGTCGTGGTGGGATGTGTAAAGGAATTCAACGCCATCGTGGTAATTCACTCCGATGCGGGATTCGCAGTGACCATGTCCGACGGGAAAGCTGTATCCGAAATCGACGCTTACGCTCTGACGCAGGCCCATCGCCACTCTGAGCCGCTCGCCTATCCGCTGCTCCCATTCCCACGGAGGTATCGCCTCCAAGGAACACTCCACCTCTCCGCAACAGAAGGGCGAGCCTGCGGGCAGGAAATGGACCGTGGCCCAAGCCAAAATATGCTCGGGTGGGTGCCCGCGGACCTCCAAGGCGTCCACGCAGAACCAAAGCCCGCGCTCTGCCAGGCTGCATTCAAGGCTCACGGCCTCTTCGATTAGCCGCCGCAACTCGTGTTCAGACCGTTTTGACATTCCGGTGGGCCTTTCTCTGCTGCGTCGCCAAAGTGCGACTCTCTCAAGCCGGCGAGAATTTTTTGGAAGATTCCCGGTCGGCGTCCGGGCAGCAACGATTGACAGCATTCCCGCACCGCTGTGTCCGCCCTGGCGTGGGAGGCAAGTCCCACACCGCTTTTTGCATAATATCGTTATACAGTCTTTGAACCCATACTACCAGTTCCGCCAGGCACCGCGTCTGATTAATCCCGGCGCACCGCGAGTCTCATTGTTCATTGGGCGTAGCGGTCCTCCTCCGTTGCCTCCCCCACCTCTTTGTAAAAAACCTTAACCTCCGCGTCGTGCCAGAGTTTATCGCGATGGCCTGGGCTTAAGTACTCGTTTTCGGGATGGCAATCCGGCGATTTCGTTTGTCGCCGGAAGGACTTTCAGCGATACTCTTGACCATGGCTGAAGGCAGAGAATTTACGGTTATTCTTCCGGCTGCGGGAAATAGTACGCGCTTCGCTGCGGGGGATAAATTATTAGTCGATATTGCCGGTTTGACGGTTTTACAGCGGGCGGTAGCGTTGTTTACGCGCCGGGCCGATGTCACTGCCATCATCATTGCCACCGGTACACAGCGCATGGAGATATACCGGCAACATCTGCAGGGCGTTTTATTTGGCAAATCGCTGCATATTGTGCCCGGTGGATCCGAACGGTGGGAAAGCGTGTACAACGCACTGGCCGGCGGGAAGGTACAAACCCCCTTTGTTGCGGTGCATGATGCCGCCCGCCCCGTCACCCCGCCGGAGGTTATTGATGCCGCGTTCGCGGGTGCCGTTTCGCACGGCGCAGCATTGCCGTTATTGGCCGAACCCGCCACACTCAAGCGCATGGGGGCAGATCAGTTGGTAGTGCAAACGGTGGATCGGGCCGGACTATTTCAGGCCCAGACGCCGCAGTGTTTTCGCACAGACTTGCTGTTGCGCAGCTTTGAGACATTAATTCAGGCCAATCGCATCAGCCACGTCACCGATGATGCCCAGATTATTGAATTAACCGGCGGTGCGGTACTGGGCACGCGCGGCGATGCGTTAAATATCAAGGTAACTACCGGCGGTGATGCCAGATTGTGCGCTGCCATTGCGGCCGGCGTTCCAGCTGCACCATTCACCGGAAACGAGAGCCGACAGCCATGAGTAGAAATCAGGATATTGCCGAATTATTCAACCGTGCCGCAGACGTGATGGCGTTGCTGGAGGAAAATTCTTTCCGCGTGCTGGGCACGCGCAAAGTGGCACGGATCATTGAAGATTTGCCGGAAGATGTGAAAACCTTGCAGGATCAGAACCGATTGGAGCAGACACCCGGTATCGGCAAAAGCACGGTAGATAAGATCAGTGAATTTTTGCGCACGGGGCATATTTCAGAATTTGAGGAACTCGCGGGGCGCGTTCCGGCGGGTGTGCTGGAAATGCTGGCTATTTCATCGGTGGGTGTGAAGACGGCCCATCAGTTGTGGAAGGAAGCGGGAATTACATCTGTGGCGGAGCTAAAGAAGCATCTGGTCGAAGGCACCATGCCGAAGCTCAAAGGCTTTGGCGAAAAAAAACAGCTTAAAATTCGCCAGAACATGGAATTTATGGAGGAAGCGGGCAAACGCATCGGCATCGGCTGGGCGTTGCCGCTGGCGGAAGCTTATTGTGACACGGTGGCAAAGGTAACGGGTGTCTCACAGGTTCAATATTGCGGCAGCCTGCGCCGGGGCAAGGAAACAATCGGAGATATTGATATTCTTGTCTGTTCAGAGGCGGAAGCGGTGCCGACGATTACCGCGGCAATATTGGCCCATGAACAAACACAGCAGACCGTTGGGGCCGGTGAAACCAAAATAAGCATTCGTACCCGTGCGGGATTGCAGGTTGATTTTAGAATTGTTGCGGCGCAGCACTGGGGCGCAGCACTGCAATATTTCACCGGCTCTAAAGAGCACAATGTGCGTCTGCGGGAACTGGCCATTAAACGCGGATTAAAGCTTAATGAATGGGGGCTTTTTAGAGATCAGCAAAGCGTGGCTGGAGAAAATGAGCCGGGCATTTATACGGCCTTGGAATTGGCGTGGCTGCCTCCGGAAATGCGGGAGGATCGGGGGGAAATTGAACTCGCTGGACTGATGTATAAGCGCCTTCGCGGTGAGAGTATTAAAGTGACAGATTCACGGCTCGAATACCTGGCACGGGATATTCCAGCTCTTTGGCCCGTGCTGCAACTATCCGATATGCGCGGTGATCTACATTCACACACCACGGCCAGCGACGGGCATTGCAGCATTGACGATATGATTGCCGAGGCTAAGCGGCGCGGTTATGAATATTTTGCCATAACGGATCACAGCAAATCGCAGGTTCAGGCCAATGGCCTGCGCGTGGATCGACTCATGGAGCACATCAAGGCAATTCACGCGGCGGCGGCCAAAGTGAAGGGGATAACAATCTTGGCGGGCAGTGAAGTCGATATTTTGGCCGATGGTTCGCTGGATTATCCCGATGAGGTGTTGCAGCAACTGGATTGGGTGGTGGCATCGCCGCACTCGGCGCTTAGCCAGGAAAGCGAAGCAGCAACCGCGCGGCTGATTCGTGCCGCAGCCAATCCGCTGGTGGATGTCATCGGACATCCAACCGGACGGCTCGTGGGCGGGCGTCGCGGTCTGGAGCCGAATATGAAGGCGGTAATCATGGCCGCCGCCCGCAGCGGCGTGGCATTAGAAATAAATTCCCATGATCTGCGGCTGGATTTACGGGATATACACGCCAGAATGGCGGTAGAAGCGGCCGTGCCACTGTGCATTAATACCGACGCGCATCAACGTGAAGATATGGATAAAATGATCTATGGTATCCTCACGGCGCGGCGGGCTTGGGCGCAGCCGGGAAATGTTATCAATACTTGGCCATGGGATATGATCCGTCGGCGCCAGGAAAGTCGGCGCAACGGCAGCTTTGAGGGGTGAGGAATACGAACAATGGAGTTGAATTATGCCGATGAAATCAAGAACATCCAATTGTGCATTGCTGTTGGCCGCAGTGAGTTTAGCGGCAACACTCTGCGGCAGCACCGCCGATGCCGCACGGCATTATGGCCACGCGGCAACACCCGCCAACACCGACGTAGAGCATCGTGCAATCCAGCCGCTGCGCACCGGAAGCATCTTAACCAACGTGCCGGGAAAACTGATTTTACAACATGGAAGCAGATATCCAAAATTTAAATTCATCAAGGCCAAAAAAGGCTGGCCACACACCATTCGGCTCCTGCCGTGCCTGGCATTGCAGGCCATGGAAGCAATGGAGAAAACGCATACCGGTTTTGTAATCAGTGGAATGCTCACACAATACCACCATCAACTTTATCTTCTGCCGGATGCCGATGTGCGCTTATTCCGCAAGCATCCCCTCGCCACCACCGCTTCGGCGCCGGCGGCTACAACCAAGCCTGCGACGGCAACCACAGGACAAAACACCAATGCGCAGGCAGTGCTCAATAGTTTACTGTCGCATCATATTTCCCGCCCGATTCAGCAGCTCGTGAAAATGCAACCGATGCTTACGGCAAAACCAATTCCCGATTTACCGCAACCTGTCGGATATGTGCAGCCACCTGCCTTGCGCGAAGGGTCGTATATCTGGAATCGCCCGGGCCGACTGCTTTTTAATCAGCCGCTGCATGAATGGATTTTTGTATTTCAAGCGGACAGTTCAAGTCTTTCAGAGCCGCCGCTGATTTTATTGCCATGTCGATTACTGCAACGCATGGAAACGCGCAGTGGCCGGCGTGGGACGGAAATAAAATTCCGTGTCAGCGGTAAAATTACGCAGTTCAACGGGCGCAATTATCTTTTTACCACTTATGTGGAAGTGGCGCATAATTTAGGGAGATTCTAATCAGTGCGCCGCCGCGCTCTATAACGCAACGCCCACCGAGAGCACCGGATGATAATCCGGTGGCTGATCCAATGCCTCCAACCCACCACCGGGTTACCACCACAGTGCTCTGGGAGCCTGTCCGAGTAATCGCCGGGTTGCGACGCAATGAATCCTAATTAGCGGCCGTGACAGACCACGCGTTACAATTTCCCGATCAATTCAACGGGTCCTTGCGGCTGCAAGTCTCCGCCGGCCGGTTCAATGGTAACAGCGGCGGTCAAGGCATGAGAAAGCTTCATCCCGGCAGGAATTGTGGGCGTGAACATGACAAAACCTGTGTCATCGACGTTAAAAGTTCCGGCAGGAATTTTTTTGCTCGCCGGGGTAATCCACCAGAGTTCATACGTTTTATCCGAATGGAGTTGCTTTAAATCCGCAGCACAGAATTTCCATATTTTTGCGTGCTTATCCCAGAACAATCGGCCAAAAGCCGAAGGTTGCTTACCAGCCCCTTCAAGTGACGCGATTTGCAGGTGGGGAACCTTGAGCATATTAATAACCTCGTTGGCCTGCTGCACCCGGCTCTCTAGCCGCTGTACACGATTTTCCCAGTCCGTTACAACCGTTGCCTCATGGGCAATAACCTTCCGATTCTGGTCTTCACTAAACGCAAGGAGTTGGTGCAGGCCATGAATTTCAGTTTTCTGAAGATGTTGAATGTATAAGCTCATCCCCATGGCGATCAGCAGCGCGATACTTGCCGCCATGGCCAGAATAAAACCCATTCGTGAATTCTGCGGGGGAATTTTAAGAGATGCAGGAGTTATGGACTGATCAATACGGCGTTCCAGTGCCTCACGCAGGACACCGGGAACGGGCGTTGGGTTGACCGCGATTGCCAAATGGGCGGCGATTTCGGTGAAATCACCCATTAGTTCCCGGCAGTGCGGACAATTTTGAAGGTGCGCTTCCAGATGCGCACTTTCCTCCGGCACTGCAGCTCCGGCAGCTTGAAGGGGGATCACGTCTTGGGCCTCACGGCAATTCACAGTGTTGACTCCGCATCTACACCTACATTACGCAAAATCTCCCGCAGGCGGATCAACCCCAAGCGAATATGGCTTTTGACCGTGCCGAGCGGGATATTGGTTTTCTCGGCAATTTCGGTATGGCTAAGTCCTTCAAAAAACGCCAGTTCCAGTGTTTGACGCTGCGGCGCACTTAATTGCCGGACGCCTGCCCGAACCTTTTCCTGTCTTTCAGCGAGGTCCGCATAATCCACAGGAGTGCCGCGATCAGGAATATCCAGTCCTTTATCCGCCGCAGATTCAACGGAAATCTGCGGACCGGGGGGCATTTTCTTTACGGCATTGCCACTACGGTGCCGATCTATCGCCCGGCTGCGGCATAACATTACCAGATAGGTCAGCGGTGCCGCGCGTGCCGGATCATAACGATCCGCCCGATTCCATACTTCCCAAAACACGTCAATCAGCAGGTCCTCGGCCTCGCTGCGATCAGCGAGCAGTCGGGAGCAAAGCGTCAGAAGCGTTCCGGAATATTTATCGTAAAGCGTATTAAGTGCGGAACGGTCGCGCGATGCGACAGCCCGCATCAACGCCAGATCATCTGCCAACGATCCACCTGCCTCAGGGGTCAAAATGCAGCTCCTTGGATCATGCCCGGCATTGAGCCAAGCCCACAAGCTTTTACGGGATGTAAAATCTTTCCGCACCGCTTCCAATATGCCCGCTTTATCGCATTGCCGCAGTCAGACGTGGTCCGAGTTCAATTTGCGGCTGCGGAGCGGGTTTATACGTCGGCGGAATGGAAATTTTCAATGGTTGACGTTTGGACGCGGGAAGTCCATCCTGGTCGATAATCCGCTGAATGGCCATGATCCCCTCAATGAGAGTTTCTGGCCGTGGCGGACAGCCGGGCACATAAACATCCACCGGCATAAACTGGTCAATGCCCTGTACGGTGGCGTAATTATCAAACACCCCACCCGTGCTGGCGCAGGCCCCCATACTGATAACCCATTTTGGCTCGGCCATTTGCAGGTAAATGCGATGCAGAACGGGAACCATCTTAAAGCTGATCCGCCCGGCGACAATTAGTAAATCAGCCTGGCGGGGCGAAAACCGCATGACTTCCGCACCAAAGCGGGCCAGATCATACCGGCTGCTTGCTGTGGCCATAAGCTCAATACCGCAGCAAGCCGTGGCGAACGGCAGTGGCCACACGCTGGAACGCCGACACCAATTGACCACTTTCTTCAAGTTAAGTGTGAGAAAATTATCCGGCAATGTTGTTGGTTCAATTGACATTATAAACTCCATCCTGTCCGGTTTTTTGCCTTAATCCCATTGAAATACGCCCTTACCCCAGGCATACACGTAGGCAACCAGCAGAATTAATGTAAAAACTAAAATACTGACAAACAGCGCACCAAGCGGTAATACTACCCAAGGGTGGCGCTGGTTATTGAAAACGTAAAGCCAGGGGATGATAAACAGCACTTCGACATCAAATACCAGAAATATCATCGCAACGAGATAAAAGCGTACATTGAAACGCTCTTTGGTGCTTCCCAGCGGATCAACACCTGATTCATACGTTGAATCCTTAACCAGTCCTTTGCGTGCCGGCCCCAGCGTATGGGACAGAACCACATTGCCGATTCCAAATGCCAAGCCGATGAGAAAAAGAATCCCCAGCAGCGCCCATCCGCTATAAAACGCTACATGGGAGGACGCCAGAGTCGTTGTCAGCACATTTACCATTCACGTATGTCCATCGTCAGTGAAACAATTCACAATCTTTCAATGATTATATCGGAGCGCGGCGGCTAAGGTCAAAGGTGGGAAAATATCGCCTTTGTTTGGCCATCGGTAAACCATCGCCTATTATTGATATTTATGAAGATCGATGGCTCACTTACAGACCGTTTAACACGGCAAATTAAATCCGTCGCGGCAAGCCAGAACCACGGTGTTGCAACGATATGTACAGCTCCGGCGCGGGTTGACGTGCTAGGCGGGCTGTCACTGGAAGCGGGCGGCGTTGTGGCGCAAATGGCGTTACCAAGTCGGGCCGGAGTGGCCTTGCAATGGCGGGACGACGGCAAAATGATCTTCCTGGGGCAGCAGCGTCGGCAAAATCATCAACCGGTTATTTTGCCGGGCGCAGCCATTTTTCCCGGCGGTGGCCAATCAGGCGATCAATCAATACCGCCTCTGGATGACCCACAGGTGGCGTGGACAACTCCTTTATTAAATGTTTTTAAATCATTGATTGACTTGGGAATGACATTTCCTCCTTTGCAAAGTGTCAATGGCGCTCTGGGTGCGACGGTGGTGGTGGATTCAGATATTCGCGCAGGATCAGGACAAGCCGCATCCACAGCGGTTACATCCGCCTTTCTACAGGCTCTCAGTGTCAGCCGCGGCATGGTTCTGACCGCCATTCAAAAAGCGCACATTATCAGCGATGCCCAGCGCGCCTCAGATGGCAATCACGGCCACGTTGTGGACGCATTAACGGTTTTATCCGCCCAGGATGGTCCCCCGGCGCACCTGTTGCGCTATAGCGCTCAACCTCATTCCCTGCTGGGACAGATACCACTTTCCAAGGATATACGCATACTGGCATTGGATACCGGTGTAACGCGTCCGACAAATCGCAATATCTTCGCGGAATTTCACCTCACTGGAGCCATGGGGGCGAAAATTATTGAAACCATTTATCGTGATCTGGGTCAGCGGCACAACCCGATCCACGGGTATTTGGGCAATGTTTCGCCGGAATTGTACCGTCGCTATTTCCGTTCGATGTTGCCACGGCGCGTACGCGGTGCGGATTTTCTAAGAACCTATGGGCCGTTGGATCCCACTGCCGGAGAAATTATCGGGGAAAACATATATGCCATTCGTACAACGCTGGATCATCTGATAACTGAATACGAACATGCCGAACATTTTCTCCAGGCCATGGAAGAATTGTCCGAATCGCCGGTCGAGCCTGCGATCTCGGCGGAACGTCGATTGATCATGCAACGCGCCGGACGACTGATGCTGGCTTCGCACCACAGTTATCGATTGCGCCTGCAATTATCGTGTCCTCAGGCTGATTGGCTCGTGGATCAGCTATCCACTGCCGGCCCAAAGACCGGGACATATGGCGCGCGCATAACCGATTGCGGCGGCGGAGGAACCGTCGCAGTGCTGATGGACGCATCCGATCGTGCGACCGACACCTTATTATCTATTATGAGTCGATATAAAGAAGAAATGGGAATGGAGGTCGATGTGCGACAGGCGGGAGCATCCGGCAGCGCCGGAGCGTTGATATGACAAATGCGGTTTCTGAAAAGAATACTGGAATCTATCAGCGGGAATTGGCGATGGGTATTCTTGGTGCGTTTGGATATGAAACGGTTTGCTTTCAGACATTACAGCGCGGAATGAAACTCTGGTTTTCAAAGCGGCATGCGGGGATGGTTGGATATGTTGAGTCGGGAAGGCATTGGATCACAGTTGGCGGCCCCATTGGCAGCGGCGATCAGGTTGCGGAAATTGCGGAAGAATTTGAACGCTCCGCCCGGAAAACACGTCGGCGCGTATGTTATATGTGTGCGGAACAACATACCACCACACCATTAACATCCAACGGGCGCGGAAAATTAGTCATCGGAGCCATTCCGCTATGGAATCCAGCGCACTGGCCGCACATTATTTCCCACAATGCGCGGTTGCGATATCAGATCGCCCGGGCAAAACGACACTGCGATGACGTAATTGAAATTACACCGGCGAGCGCAGCACGTTCACCCGTTATTCGCGAACTTGTCCGGCAGTGGATGTCCCATCGCCGGCTTATGCCAATGCGGTTCCTGGCCGATCCATTTATTCTTTCAGATGCGGCAATACATCGGAGAATTTTTACGTTAACCCGCCGCAACGGGCCATTGGTTGGATTACTGGCCGCTTCACCAATCCCGGCGCGAAACGGCATGTTTATTGAGCAAATAGTCCGCCTGCCGCACGCGCCAAACGGTGTCGTGGAATTGATGATTGACCATGCCATGAGAGAATTTGGAAGCAATTGCCGCCACGTTACTTTGGGGCTTGTGGCCGGAAGTCAATTTGCATCCGACCGTGAAAATCCCTGGTGGGCGAGAATCTCGCGGTATTCCGCCCATCGCTGGGGCGGATGGCTGTATCGGTTTGGCGCTTTGGAATCTTTCCGGGCCGCATTGCAGCCGGAAAAGTGGGAGCCGGTTTATGCCGTATCCGATCGGTCCCATGTGACTCCCGAGGATGTTCTCCGTGCATGTGGGGCGATGTTCCGGCTTCCGATTTTCCGATTCGGCCCTATCGAAGATATTTCAGATGTTTGGTGGCCCCGCTCCAGTTCACAAACCGGAACGGCTGATGAAATCAGAACTTTTTCATAATGATCAGGTAATTGAATCCGCGTAGAAAAAAATTGCCCTCCACCGCGGCAGTATGCCAGTTTCCCCGTTTTAGTTTCTGATTGTGCCGCACGACTGCGATAATATCCACGGGCGTAAAATGCCGCCGAAGCAGGGCAAAAAGATCGAAGCCGATGGGAATAAACGGCTTACCTTTTTTGAATGAATCACTGACATACAGCGCCAAATATCGCCGCGGCTTCATTACGCGATGACATTGAGCAAATACGTCGCGCATGGAACGATAATACCCATTAAGTCCCCCATCCTCTGATGATTCGCCCGCATCGAGTTTACCGATGCACTTTGGATCATCGGAATAATCCACGTGCGTGCTGTAAGGCGGATCAATGAATACAAAATCGATGCTCTGATCCGGCAAGGGAATTTTCCGGGCATCCGCGGGTTGAATATCCGCACGGCGCGGCACAAGATCAAAGCCCGCGCCCAGCCGGCCCAATTCCGAAGCGACATCGAGAGTGGTCCCGCTTCCGCACATGGGATCAAGAACTTTATCCCCGTTGCGCGTATAGCGCTGCAAGAGATTCCATATCACCCAAGCCGGCGTGGCTCCCACGTAGTCTTTGTCACCATGGGCGTCGCGACCATAATCCTGCGAGGGATATTCCCACAGCGTGGTGGTTTGAACACGCAGCGGCGGTTTAGTAAATGATTGCTTCATAACAATAAACCGGGCGATAGATGATTATCTTGCTGCCAAGGATACTCCCGCCGCTTAACGTGTTTCACCGCTGCGCAATCGCATTTCCAGGCGGGCGATGTTACCCAGTGAAATAAGGTGAGCAAGAACCAGCCCCAGAAACCCCTGACGATACAATTCAACAATCTGAGTATCGTTCAATGCATTGAGTTTTGCTTCGTCCACCGCGAAAAATCCACGCAATGCCAACGGCTGATTGGCGGTATCGCGGGCATGTATTTCACGCCCCACCAGCAGATTCAATTCATTGAGCTTTTGGACAAACGTCTGGGTATGTCGGATATTGCCCTGATATTGCCCTAAAAACTCCAATACATTTTTCAGAAAAGGTGTCTCGGCACCCTGTTCATCAAACAGGGCTTCTCCGGAATCGGTACCATCCGGCGTCGGCGAACCGTTTTCCGCGCTGCCAGCCGCCGTGCGCGGATCATGCCAGCCGCTGAAGGCGGTATCCACGCACACGCTGAGATCCTGAGCATTGTTCTGCTCAGCCAAAACAAATGGATATCGGCGGATAAATGCCGGGACGTATACGCCCGTCCATTTGCCGTCGGTGTTCACGAATAAATTTTCTTCATTCCTCAACCCCAGCACGACTACCGGCATCAGCCGATCCGGCGAGGGTCCGGCAAATACAATGGGATATTCTGTCGCGGCCCGGCCAAATTCCAAAGCAGTCACGGGAACCGAATTGGTTTTTTTTGTGAACGCAAAATTGGCATTGCGCATGTTCACCCGAGCCTGCCGGTGCGCTACCCGATCAAGAAGCACCGGACGTTGATAAAACAAAACCGTACCTGCACCGTTCGTCACATGAACCTCGCTAAAAATCTAACTCATGACCCTGTCAACGCCACAAATGTGGCTGTACAGATACTATACGGCCCGGATTACTCCACCGCAATAAGTGCTGTGAGCAAATTGGCCTCCGAAAGGAAATCGTGGCTACAGAAGCCGCAAAATAACACCTCCGAAAATAGTGTGTTATCTGGCCGCCGCATCATGGATCATAACTATGGATATCATCACGGGTGCCGATATATCCGTCCTGGCCGGCGCTGACAAAACACGGGGCGTGAGAATTATAAAATACGGTGGGCAAAAACTGAATTGCATTTCCCCATGCATCATTGACTTGGGTAATCATCAACATATTCCCACCATTTGGCATGGCGACCATTGAACTTTTTACCATGGAGGACGAAAGTCGTGTAAGAATATTGGAATGCACCCGCCATACGCCGTTCACGTCGCGATAAGCGTGCAATTGCTGATATTCAACCAGAAAACTGTACATGGAAGGAGGTACCATACCGGCGGTTTTGTGAACCACCGACTCCTCGGCCCCCAGAAGCGCGGTAAGTTCGCTGCGTGTGAATTCACGCCGCGATGAATTGAGCACCTGCCGCCCCACCGCCAGTGCCACTCCCACAAGTATGGCGATTACTGCCAAGACCACCAGCATTTCAATAATGGAAAATCCCGACCGACGACTGCGGTAAACTCTCACTCTCTATCTCCCTCGCAATTCAGGGCCTCTCAATCCCGGCGAACCATTCGCCAGTTTATTTATGTGCGAAGATAATTATCGAAGTACTCCCAAAACACAAGAAAAAACTTCTACTTTTTTCCACTGCCAACGTGTGATAATCTTCCGCCCTATAATACAGCTTGCGGTTCTTCATAACCCCTTTTTAATGACTAACTTCCAACTTCCGCTCAACAACGCACCTTCGATAGATCCGGGCCATCTGCTCGGCCACACATTCCCAACTGAATTCCCGATGCACACGTTCATAACCGCGCTGCCCCATTTCCTTTGCGCTGTTGCGGTCGGCATTCAGATTGTTGATCGCGGCAGCCAGTGCCTCCGGATCACTTTCCGGGACAACCAATCCCGCTTCTCCCACCACGTCCGGAATGGCTCCGGAATTGCTGCCTATCACCGGAACAGCGCACGCATGAGCTTCAATAATTACCCGCCCAAATTGCTCCTTCCATGTCTTTGTCGTGCGGGATGGTAACGCAAAGACATTCATAGAATTCATCAGCATTGGAAGCTTTTGCAACGGCACGCCGGGGATAATGCGAACGTGATCCGTCATTCCCAACTGCTTAATTTGCAATTCCAACGCCGCCTTAAATGGCCCGTCACCAACAAAAAGCAATTTCACTTCACGCGAACATTGCGCAATGGCCGCAACTAGGTCTCCAAGGCCCTTCTCCTCTACTAATCTCCCCGCATAGCCCACAAGGAAATCGCCGGGACCGCACCATTCCGCCAAACCAGCCTCCCGCCGACAGTTCGCACGATCCATCGGCACAAAGAGTTTGGCATCCACCGCGTTGGGCACCACTTCACCCGGCCCGCGATAGCCTTTGGCGTGTGTAATCGCCAACGCCTCTCGGCTGCGACCAATGACAAAATCCGCGTGCTTAAGTGTGTAGCGGCGAAATTGCTCAAACGGCGGCGGCAAAATGCGATTAATATTCTGTTCCGTCTCAGAAATTATTTTCGCCCCCGGCAACATCCGGTCCCGCAGCCATACCGCATGCGCACTGACCAAACCCCACGGCTCTTCCCAAAGGTCAATAACGTCCGGCCTGAACTCACGAAGAATTTTCGGCAACTCCGGGTAGTGATGCAAAAAGCACTGCGCGGGACCGACCCATGGCCAGCGTACCTTACCAACGTGATAATGCGATGTGGCATGATCGACAAATTTAACCGGTCGCCACTTGCCATAGTGCTTCCACCGATTCGGAATCAGCACGCGCAAGTCCACGTCCGGCATCGCATGCAGTAATTCCGCCTTGGGTTGCCCCTCGCTGGGAGACTGACACGTATGTGAAATAAGTAATATTTTCATGCGTACATCACCGCAGCGATCTCATCCACTCGTGATCGCCACGAATGTTTCGCGGCTTCCGTTCGGCGCCGTTCGCTTTTTTCCGTACCCTCCGCAATTGCCGCCCGGCACTGTGCCACAAATTCTTCCGCCGTCCGCGCGGTACGCACCAATTCCGGGTAATCGCGGAAACCTGCCACATCCGTCGATACAATCGGCTTGCCCGCCGCCAGATATTCCCACAGCTTTATCGGATTAAGGCTCTCCACAAACGCCGTCATGCAGTGCGGCACAATGCACACATCAAACGCCCGCATATACTGCGGCAAATCCCGATATGCCATCGGCCCGGTAAATATCACCCGGCCCGTGGCCTCCAGTCGCTGCCGCTGATGAGCCGGCAGCATCACCGGCCCAATAAGCACAATAGTTCCCGGCATATTTTGCGCTTTCATCGCCACAGTCATCGCCTCCACAAGCGTCACATCCACGCGATCGGCATGAATGCTGCCCGTATAGCCAAAAACGGGCCGGGGCCAGTTCCGGCACGCTTCTGGCAACGGGCCATGGTCATCAAGAACGCCGCGATAATGCGCCGCATCCACGCCATTGGGAATCAGGTGGATGTCCCTCGATAATGCTTTGCGCGATTCATAAAGTGATTTGGAACACACAATAACCGCGTCCGCCTTGCGGCAAAGCCGGGCGTCTTCCGCAATGGTGCGATCCAGCAACGCCTTGCGATCGGTGAAATGTGTAAATTGCGTCCAGTCATCGGTGATGTCGTAAATCACCCGCGACTCACCCATGCGGCCAACCATGTGAACAGCATCCTGTGGATTCAGCCACAGCAGGACGCTGCGCTCAATGACCAATCCCGGCGTGCCGGGACTGATCAATACTTTCGGAAGCGCTGGGCTTTTAATTGGCGATGCAGGCGGGACGCCTGCGTTACCTTCTAACTCCTCACCTCTAACTCCTAACTTCTGGTCCGTATTGATCCCCGGCGCGCCGGGATAAACCTTTGATCCGTGATCCGTGATCCGTGAGGCGTCCCCCTGTAACCTGTCCCCTGTAACCTGTAACCCCATCTCCGGCCCATCCGTTGCCGGGGCACGCGGGACGCCTGCGTTACACCCGCCTCCGTCTTCTAACTCCTCACTTCTATCCCGGCGCGCCGGGACTAACTTCTTCGTCGTATTGTTCATTGATCTTTGATCATTGCTCATTGAGCAAAGCGCCGCCCCCCCGTCGTCCCCCAGTTTTTGATCCTTGATCATTGATCCTTGATCATTGAGCCGCAGCGCCGCCCGCCGAATATACCTCCGTGTCATTAGGTCATTAACCCATCGCCCAATCGCCAACGTGCTCGGCAGCAGCTTCAGCGGCCTGGTCACTGTGATGTTGGGAAATCCTTCCGGATGCCAATTGTTCGGCCCGCGCAGCGAACCAAGCCGCCGCGTGCGAATGGCGTTGGAAACGTCCCGCGGCGGACAGACAAACAGTATCCGCATATCCGGATACCGCCGCGCCAGCTCCGCACAGACAAACTGGTTTCGCCGCCAGATGTCGTCCCAGGATTC
>JAJZVR010000319.1 GCA_021847065.1 Planctomycetota bacterium
GCCCGACTAAAGGCCGCCCCCACAAAACTTAGAGCAACGAAAACGACAATCCAGATTCGCATGTATTTCAATTTCAGGCTCCGCCTTTCTACAACCGCCGTGCGCATTTGACCACTCTGCATCATCGCCGGCGTTCTCTGTGCCTAACGAATCAAGCCGACAAATGATTCAAAAATCTTTGGCCCGACTTACCGTTCCGCCGCTGTAATATCATCTATAACATTCTGTTGCGTGTAAATATCGCGCAAAATTGCGGGCAAAGTTGGATGCTTTGGTGATAAAATTGCCAGATATGGTATCGCCCGGCCACCGAGTTTCAGCCAGAAGGCTTTCGGTATCGGCTGATCAATATCCGCACTGAATAGTACCGCCTTAGCGAGACCAAACTTCTGCCGCACCCTTTGCGCATCGAGCACCGTAGCTTTTACAAACCGGCAGTTAATGCACCAGGGCGCGGTAAAATCCACCACCACCGGATGGCCTGATTGCAATGCCGCGTTCATCGCACTCCAGTTAAAGTCTTGCCAATGATTAACCGCAAATGTCCCCGGCTTTCCCGCGCGGCTTTGGGTAATCGCAGCGCCTTTTGCCGGTTGAATTCCGCCGGTCCAGGCCAGATACAATCCGCCCGCCAGCACGCCGCCCGCGACAAAACCCAGGCGAATAACCCAGATTTTTATAGGCCTCATGTTAATGTCCGGTATTCTGCCCCAACCCCAGCACACAATCGCCAAAATGACCGCCAGCACAAAGCCGGTGGTAATTTGTAATCGATTCTCCGTGCTTAACAATAGATAAACCGCCACCGCCACCATCACCAGCCCCAGAGCCTCTTTGACAATTTCCGACCAACGCCCCGCCCGCGGCACATGACTAAGCCATGCCGGGAACGCAGCTAAGAGCACATAGGGCCACGCCATGCCCACACCAATAAGCACAAAAAACAGGACAATAATAGCCGTTGGCTGAACCAGCGCCCATGTGAGCATCACGCCTAGAAATGGCGCGCTGCACGGAGTGGCCAGCAATGTCGCCAACATGCCCATGCCAAACGCGCCAGCCAATCCGCCGCGATTGGTTTCAACGGCATAGAGCGCATTGGGCGGTTGAATCGTCCACACACCCAGCATGGATAACGCCAGCGCCAGCACAATCAAAGCTATCGCTATTAGAAATGCCGGGTACTGATATTGCATGCCGTAGGTCAGAGTCTGCCCGGTTGCGGCGCGATATATCCCCATTATCACAGCAAGAATAAAAAATAATGAAATAATCCCCGCGGAAAAAACCAGCGCATGGAACACCGCCATTTTTCGCGATCCATGGGCTTGTTGAACCATGGCCAGAACTTTTAATGGAATCACCGGCAGCACACACGGCATGATATTTAAGATCAGTCCGCCCATTAAAGCGAACACGATCAGTCGCCACAATGGCTCATGGACAGTTGTAATGTCGTAATGCAGGGAGTTGATCGCGGCTAGCGTCTGTTGGGCAGCGGTTGATTTGTGTCCGGCATTGCCGGAAATTGCCGCGGGGGCTGTTCCATGGGTAGCGACTTTGGCCGGAGAATGCGGCACACCGGCCCGCAATTGTCCGCCGGATACCAAAATTGAAGCAGAGAGTTTCAGCGTTTGCGGTGGCAGGCAGGATTCGGCATTGCAGGCTTGAAAGGTAAAGGCCGCATGGATGGCGTTGCGTCCGTTTTTGGCTGCCGTTGAAACCGTAAACGGAATAACAATGACAAATCGCCCCTCATACACCGAGAGTTTCCCAGCACTGGTAATTTGCGCTGATGCGGTGATTAGTCTGGCTTTCGGAAAGGTAGCTTTTCCAAACTCAATTCCCTGCACCGGAGAGATGGTAACTTCCGCCGGCACAAGAAATTTGTTCAACGGGTGGTGGCTTTGCAGGTGATACCCCGGGATAACTGTGCAGGAAATGCGCAGAACGCCCTTACCCGTCGCCGTAATTTTATCTGGTTTTGCCTGAAGCGTGGCTTGTAGGACTGCCGGTGATGTAAAGCCAAACCCCGTAACCTGCGCACGGATCGATGGCAGGCCAAATGCGAGAAGTAACAAGCTGATGATCAGTGCTCGGATGGCAAGCGGTTGTGAAGCTGATGTGTCGCAATCAATGCGCATGAAGTCCCTTTGTCAAAGTGGGGTCCGATTCCCCCTAGGGTAATTATACGCATTTCCCGCTTGATTCATCGAATTTGCATTCGAAAAAAATGGTTTGTCTAAAATAACTCTCTCGCCGCCAGAAAATCAAAACGGTCCCGCCCGTCAGCGTTTTGTTTTACCATTGAAAGACCAACATGCGTTTCGGACATGAAGATTCTCTTCGGTCCTAAACGGGATCAGTTTTTTCCTTGGCGGGTGGTTTTTCCGGCAATTCACCAACAATAAAATTCAGTGTGGTAATATTGAAATCCGCCGGTTCGCCACGAATCAGCCAAAGCAGGGGTGCTCCGGATATTTTGGCAGCCAAATCCAGTACCTCCACCGGTGGTACTCGGCCCTTCTCATAGTAATTGTAGGTGGATGGCGAGAGCCCGAGTAAAAATGCAAAGCGTGACTGGCCCCGCCGGCCACAGACCTGCGTGCGAACCTGCTTCAGGCGCTCACAGATCAATGCGTAATTTCCGCCCAAGCCCGTTTGAGGAATCAGCACATTCATGGCATGCTCCTTGTTTTTGTCCGCGTAGTGTCTGCGGAATGACATTACCTCGACCGCATTCCCGGCAATTGCCGGAGCTGGTCGGATTGAACAACATATAGCGATCTCTCCCATCCGTAAGATTGGCGCTAAGAAACCACGAATTATCGGGTTTCATCATCATCCGATGTTCTTCCATGAACGCGGAATTTCACGGCCAAAGGCCAAAGCAAGAACGGTTGCCGCGGCTAAAAGCCGAGTGGAATGGGCGACTAACTGTGGATCAATTTCAGCAGCCGGTCCGCGTGTTCCTGTACCCATTTTACTTTCCTCTCTATCATTTTCAAGAATCCGAATCCCTCGATACGTCCAAATGAGCCGGTAGCCGCAATATGGAACGCGCTTTCAGCCACCATCGCCTCGACCATCAGCCATGGCACAGTCTGCAATTCCGCTACACTTATCATATCCACAGAATCATATCCGTGCATAAAAGTTTCAAATCGACCTTCATCCACATGATCTGGCCACGTCGCCGGGTCATCGCCGCCGCCAATAATCGAAAATTGCAGCACGCCGTTGGCCAAATCAACAATGCGCTGTTGCAGCCGGGCCGAATCGTAATCAATAACCGCCACCACTTTCTGGTTCCGAAACAGCATATTTCCCGGATGCCAGTCGCAGTGGACAATTTGTAAAGGCCAATCCATAAGTCCGATTTCGTTGACCTTGGCTGCCGCCTCCACGTAAGCGGTACGCAATATTTCCAGAGTATCGATAACCACACGTGTGTCATTGTGTGGCAAATTGTTGCGGCTGATGGTGCCGGGGATTTGGTCAATGCTGCTGCCAATATGTCGGGAATTGTGATAACTGCCCGTGGGGGGCTCATATTCCGGCGTGTAATCGCGTAGAAGTTTGTG
>JAJZVR010000320.1 GCA_021847065.1 Planctomycetota bacterium
TGCGTGGGACGGTTGGGATTCATTATCGGGTAATACGTAACCGTGCGGCCCGTATTGCCTAAAGCATCATTGATTGCAGCTATCAGAGCGTGCAATTCAGGCGGTTGATTGGCACCCGCTACGAGTATCGAGCGACCCTTGTTGGCCAGCAGATCAGCGGCCATGACTTCCAGCGTTTGACTGCCGGCGCCGATATTCACATTCCTCGGCGTTGGAATTTCAACGCCAAGCACCAGGCCCTGTTTTTTCAGCTCAGTCGCCAGCAGGCATGCCACAGAGGGAACATCTTTGGCGGGAACGGGGATGCGATGCCGGGCGTTTTCGGCCATGGAGCCGGTCATCGTAAACGTGGATTCAACCATGTAAAGCCGATTCATGGATGTGGCACTTTGGCCATTTTCCGGGTTGGTTAATTGCCGCCCTTTGGCAAAATCACGTCCGAGTTTTACCGCCAGCGGATCGCCGACGAAAAAATCCTGATCAAACGAGACAATCACCTGCGCGGCGGAAAGATCGGCTACCGCCCGCGCGGGCTGCCCAAATACCATGCGCAAGCCTTCACGACCGGCGTCATCAGATATCGGCTCATATTCAAACCATTGTGAATCAGGCAACGCTTTGGCCAACCGTTGCCGCATATCCGCCAGGCTTGGCGAAGATGATGTGCCGGAAAGCACCGCCAAACCTTTTCCATTCGTTGTTTTAAAATTAGCTAATTGTTCCTTCCAGAAGGCTTCAAAGGTGGCCCAATTGGAATCAACGGCTTTGCCCTGAGCATCACGCTGTAAAACTGAGCGGCTGCGATCGGGGTCATAGACATTCAACACACTGGCCTGGCCATAGGCATCGCTGCCGCCGCGGTTTAATATGTGTTTGGGATTGCCATCAACTTTAATGGGCCGACCATCCACACTGGTGACCAGCATACCCTGGGCCACGCCGCCAAGCTCCATGGCGGTGGTGTATTGCACGGGTGTACCGGGATCGCGGTTGGCGGGGCGATGGGCATACGGGGCTAATGTTTCCATGGGCCAGCGGCAACCTGCCAAGCCGGCGAGCGCAAACGATGCGCCCATTATTTTGAGGAATCGTCGGCGATTGGAATTCAGGAATTCCGAGGCATGGGACGTGAACTCACGGTCCACAAACTGCCGGAATTCCGGCGTATCCGCCAGCTCATCCAAGCTGCGCCAGTATTCTTTACCGCTCAAATTATCCGTTTTCAGTGGTGGCATGTCTCACAATCCGTCAAAAGCTTCGTGCTGGGAATATGGTAACGCTTCATAAGGTACTGGCCCAGATTTTTGGGAAGCGTTGCCACCGTCAGGCCAAGGTCGCTGGCCAGTTTTACCTTGTTTTTTCCGGTCCAGTTCAAATTCGTCACTTCATTGCGGGGCCGCAGGTTGGGGCCGGGATTTTCATGGCATGACAGGCACCAATCCATACTCAGGGGCTTGGCCTGATATACCCGTTCCATGTGGTTCACCTGGCCGTGACACACCAGGCAACTGATGCCGCCGTTGACGTGGGCGGCATGATTAAAATAGACATAATCGGGCAATTCATTAACCTGTTTCCAAGGAATTGGCATACCCGCCATTTTCGGGTTTCCGGTACCGTAACTATTTCGAAGCCATTGAAGCTTGGCGCTATTCGCGGCAATTTGAGTGTGACAGTTCATGCAGGTTTGCGTAGGTGGAATGGCGGCAAACGCGGCCCGTTTAACATCGGAATGACAATATTCGCAATTAATACCGAGCTTACCGGCGTGAAAAGCGTGGCTGAATGGCACGGGTTGAATGGGTTGGTAGCCGACGTTTAATGTCCGGGCGCTCCAGCCAAACCAGACAATGGCAATGATATAAATAGGAAGTATCGCGCCGATCGCCAAAGTCACCAAGACCGCGGTGTTCGACCACTTCGGGAAGACGAAGAACGGTTTTTCACTCATGGTTCGCGTCGCATTCCTGTTTGGGCAACTATCCGCAACAACCCCTGAAAATCAGGGAGGTTCCGGTGTTGCGTATTCGGCCTTGTCCATCCAACCCTTTCACCATCTATCAAAAAGACTGTGAAAGATTGCACTAAGTCTGGCCAAGATAGTAATGCTGCGCTTTTCTCCCGTCAATCCATCCGTTAATTTTTTGCCTTTTTCGGTTCTTTTTTTTCTTTCCATGGTTCTGATGCTCCGTCATAACTACACATGCGGGTGCATTGGCCTCAAACCGGCCAAATGCCAGGAGCCACCGGCGAAGGCCGGGTTCGTAAACCATTGAGCCGGTGCGGCGTGCTTTTAGCCACCCTCGGCGGCAAGACTATTGGCAAGATTGCGGGTTTTATTTTTACGCCGTATAACTATTTTCGCGGTTTCCAATTTTTACTGTCATGCAGGGGAATACCGATGATTTTCTGGTTGAAAATGTATTTTGTCGCTACGGGATTATTTGCCTTGCCGGGCATGGATTGCAACGCTCAAGCGGCGCGGAACATTCTTCCGACTGCCCTTGGCAGCCAATGGCGCTATGGGGTTTGGATATGGTAGAACGCAAAGACAGAAAAGCCGCAATCGGGATGAGAATATTTACGCCCGGAAAATAAGGGCCGTGAACGGATTTAAAAAAGAGTGCATTACTTGTTCGGATTCGGAAACAACAATTGGCTGCCATGGGCGCTTCTGGAAGATGAAGACCGCCGAAACCGCGCCGCGAGTCGCAAGGCGCAACGGAACGCAAAACCTTCCGGCCCTTACAGAGGTTATGTGCCATTAAGAATCAGGTTCCAGCGATGGCGTGATCGAAAATTATGCCAAAAAATCTATAAAGAATTGCGCGACGCGGATAAGAAATAAAATAATCGGCGTTAGAATCGGACAAGTTCTTCCCCCCAGCGACTCTTGCCGGTATCCGCAGATGTGCGCTTTGCCACAGGAGCAATTGTGCAAAGTCATCCTTCCGGCGTATTGAGCAGTTCGCGTAGCCGCTGACCCAGCTCCGGAGCAAGCCGCGCCGGCCAATCGGCGTTTATCAAACCGACTTCGATAAGATCGCGCAGGTGCATTCGGTCCTTGTCGCGAAATGCGGTCAGTTTGATCTGCACCAATGCCGCCAGCGAGATAACGCGCAAGCCCGGCCCGCCAGGGTATTCTTCAGATTCAGTGACATCCGGGGTTTTCAGGGGTTCCTGTGGTCGCACCTTTTCGTTTGCGAATACAAGATGCACCGCCTCACGCGGTGTGGCGCTGGGGTTATCGAGAAAAACATCCAGTCCCGCAGTATGCCGGTAAACAAAACCAGCGGATTCCAGCGCCATTTTTACCGCCGTAAAATCAGTCCGGCGAACCAAAAGATCAACATCCTGCGTGTTTCGTACCGCAGATTCGTCCACGCGCGAAACCCACAAAGCCACCGCGTTTCCACCGACGACAGCGTAAGGAATATTGGCACTGCGCAAGGCCCCGGCGGCCTTTAGCAAGCGTTGACGAACTTTTTCCACTGCATTCACCACTCTTTCAAGAGAAAATGGCCCGATAATAACCGTCGCCATGATAAGAACCCCTAATACCCGGCGCACCGAGTAAATTCA
>JAJZVR010000321.1 GCA_021847065.1 Planctomycetota bacterium
TTGATACTCAGTTCTGCTCGCACACTTCCCGCGGCCTGCCGCGCGCAACAGGTGCCGCAAAAAATCGCCAAACTCACCAGCAGAGCGTTGCTGGCTAATTGGCCTTTCATAATCGTCTCCGTATCATCCGAGGTTAAAGAAGAGAACACCCGCTCAAAATCTGATTTCATTCTGTTATTTTAGCGATGGCGGGGCATCGTTTGGCTTGGCACCCCAGTTTCGGTTGGGGGATTTGCCAAGGGTAAAGGACAATCTTCCGCCTGCGGTCAGGGCTTTGATGTTGATCCAATTAGCCTCCTGCACACTGCCGTTGAGTTTAACGCTTTGAATATAAGGTGTAAAAGCTGGTTTGGCGGTGGTGGTAATTACAAATCGTCCGCCGGTGTACGGGGCATGCAGGCGGATGCTGATCTTGGGGAACACCGGGCTGCAGAGTTCATAGGCTCCGCTGGCCGGGTCGATGGTATAAATTCCCATCATGCTCAGTACCGCCCAAGAGGACATTTCTCCGCAATCATCATTGCCGGGGATCCCATTGGAGGACAGGGTATAATTCTGCCTAAGCACGCGGCGAACCACATACTGCGTTTTCCAAGGTTTACCTGAGAAATTGAATTCAAATGGAGCTTCCAAGTCGGTTTCATTGTACGGGTTGTAGTACTGGGCCATCCAGCCGGGCGTCTTATAGCTGAAGAAGTGGGCCAGTCGGCGGTTGAAGCGTGCCGTTCCCACCGCATGAACCAGCCAGTGCATATCACACGGAGCCAGCCACTGATAATGCCAGCCGGAACCTTCAATAAAGCCATGCGACTGGGTGAGCTTGAACGGCTTACGCCATTGGCCGTTGGAGAGCCGTGGGCGAAAGTCATGATCCTTGTGGTCAAAAACATTGCGGAAATACAAGGCCCGTTGATGGAACAACTTGGCGTCACGGGTGTTGCCCAATGCTTGGGCCAGATAATACAGCGAGGCGTAAGCCACGCAATCTTCCTGAATCTGGGATACCGAGCCATATCCTTCATGATTATCCGGATCAAAATGCAACTTGTTGATCCAGTTGATGTTGCTTTCACCCTGATACGGCCGTCCAGCCGGGGGAGCCTCCGTGGCATCTTTGAACATCCCCTGCCACGCGGCATGGATATTAAACCCATGCAGACCGTCCAGATAGGCCATGCACATCACAGTGGTTAAGGGGCTTCCGCACATGACATTGGTGTAATGGTTAATCTGCGGCCAGCGGTCAATCCAGCCCCCCTGCTGGTACATTAACACAATAGACTGGCACATATCTTCCATGCGTTGGGAGGCGATCAAGGCCAGCAGGGGCATTTCACTGCGATAAATGTCCCAACCGGAATAGTTACAATAGACCTCGTGCCCCGCAGCGATGTGATGGATCTTGTCATCAAATCCCAGATACCGTCCATCGGCATCACTGAAAATGCTGGGCATTAGCAGACTGTGATATAACGCGGTATAGAATACTTCCCGTTGCGAAGGCAAACCGCCGGAAACATGGATAACACTTAGCGCGTGATTCCAGGTATTCAATGCGGCCCGGCGAAGCGTATGAAAGCTTTTACCCGCCAGTTCCTGCCGCAGATTGTTTTGAGCACCGGCTAAATCGACATAAGAAATACCCACCCGCACGGTGATATTTTGCGCTTTGGATAACGCGGGCCAACTGGCATAGGCTCCCACCCACTGGTTGTGCTGCGTCTGTTGGACATTACGCGAATCAACATGCAGCTTTCCGACACCCTTTTCTCCACTCCAGGTTCCACTGAGGACAAACGGTTTGCTGAACTGCATGACAAAATGAACTTTGTAGCTCTGCGAATTGCCGCAAAAACAGTGATCCACCACATATCCGGTGATTTCACGGTTATTGACAATCTGGACTTTAGAGGCCACGGTGTAGTTGAGTGTATGGCTGATGGGAATGAGAATATTGGCCTGCTTACCGGCGGGGAAAGTGAACTTGGCCACGCCGCAGCGATTGGTGGCCGTGAGTTGCGTGTTAATGCCCCAACGCAACAGCTTGACCTGATAGTAGCCCGGCTTGGCAGATTCCATGGTATGGGAATAGCTCGATTGGAAGTTTTTTATCTGTGTATGCACAGGGCCGGTGGTGGCGGTGAAAAACACGTCCCCTTCATTTTTGCAGCCGGGGCCGCTCATGTGTGTCATGCTGAAGCCCTGGATATTCCGCTGGTAATAGTGATAACCATAACCCGATGATTCAGTATCCGGGCTTAGCTGCACCATACCAAACGGCATGGATGGGCCGGGAAACAAATTAATGCTCCCGCCCGGGCCCGCCCCCGTGCCGATAAAGGCATTGACCAGATCAGCTGGCGATTGCTGCACCAATGCAGGTGCCGGCATCTGAGATTGGAATGAAAAATCGCTGATGTTCTGCACAGCGGTGGCATCACCACTGGCACCGGTAAAGCCGACATAGGCGCTATTTCCATTGACGGCCAACGGAATATCGAGTTGTTTGCTCCAGGTAAACATTTGACCGGTGATTTCATCTGTTAACTTGGCCGTCAAGGTTAAGCCGTTATATGTCAACTCAATACGAATGGGATGACCTGATCGGAGATTAATTAATCCCGTGCTGTCATATCTGCCTGTGGCTCCGGCTGCGCGAACGTTAATTCCCTGATGATCACCCGGGGGAAGCATTCCGGACGTGATGCCCTGCGCCAAACCTTCGCTGGGCGATGCCGCCTGACCGCCGCCGTCATACAAATTAATCTCAAATGCCGCACTGCGGGTAATGCCCGTATAGCCTAATGCATTACCCGTTCCCCCCAAAGCCTTTAACCCACGGGGATCATTTTGAAATACCAACCCGACCCCATCACCTCCACCTTTGGCCAGCTTGCGGGCCTGATAGGTAAATGCGGCGCGGAACGCGGTTATATTCCGACGCCGCCTCGCGAACATGCTGACCGCTTCCGTCTGCCGGCCATCCGTGAGCTTCACTATTGGTGCTTCAGTATTATTTGCAAATCTGTGTCCGCTGTGATTTATCGCGGCAAACGAGATAAAGTCTGTTAAAGGCCTTTGATTGGTGTTCGCCGCGCCCGGAGCGCCAAACGCCAATCCAGCTAGAGCCTCACCGAGCAGAACCGCACCCGCTGCAATGATATACTTAATTTTCCACATATCCGTTTTCTCCTGATAAGCCGCTATAGCTTATAGCGGCGGAAAAAAATAGTAAAATGGTCCGCCCGCTTTCCAGCGGTGTCACAAGAGAAAAGAGAGAAGCATGGGCGGGAGATGTGCTGATGTCGGTGCTACGCATGGCCCGCCAGCAGCATAGGCCGCCCAATGGCCGCCGCGTCGTCCTTACGGTATGCTTTTGGGTATTGGTGAAATTGGGAAAAGCGGAACCACAATATCCGCGAACCGAAATTGCACCCACCGACATTATTGCCACAGGCCCTCTGTTTTTACTAAATGCCTCATAAGCAATTTATTTATATGCACTTATGGACTTGCATGGGAGCGTTAAGACGCCGTCCGGATTCGCTTTCTCTTTTTTT
>JAJZVR010000040.1 GCA_021847065.1 Planctomycetota bacterium
TGCCGCCAAGGCACCGGTGCGCCGGCAGGATAGGTTCCACCACCAATTCACCCTGCCACCCGCGGTTTAAGAAAACCACGCCGAAAAAATCGCAACCAGTACACCTGTACTTGGCCGGACGTTTACGATATATCGGCCTGAATCCCACAAAACCGAACATCATGGTCATGAGCGTTGCATCTATCTTGGACCACAGGCCCAAAAGTTCGTCATACCATTCCTGAATCGGCAAGCCGATGAGTATTTATTCAGTCCATTGGAAGCGGATAGAGAGCGGCGCGATAAACTTACCGCTTCTCGGAAAACCCCTTTGTCTTGCGGCAACCGCCCTGGAACGCATCGCGCCAGCAAGCCGCAGCGCAAACCCGGCACTTGCTACGATGTGGACAGTTATCGCCGCGCCATCAGTTACGGCACTAATAGCGCCTTTCCATGGCTTAACCTCGCGGGGCGCGGCATGAATCAATTGTCATCAGAGGAACGCCTTGAATTAAAGGCATGGCGTAAGGCGCATCACTGGCATCCGCATCAACTGCGCCATAACGCCGCGACACACCTGCGAAAGGATTTCGGCATTGAAGCGGCCAGACTGATTTTAGGCCATCGTTCGGTGGCGGTTACGGAGATTTACGCCGAACTGGATCACCAGAAGGCGGCGGATATTATTGCCAAGGTCGGGTAATGCCGAGGCGAGAAGGATATCTCGGCCATGCAGCGCGCCACGCCGCACCACGGTAATGGCGCGGGGCGAACTGTTATTCAGGAATCCCGTGCAGCCCATGAAAGCGTTCCATAAAGATGCGGCCTAACCTCCACACCCCATTGAATGTATCAGTTATCTTCGGGTCGGCTGCCGCGGAGTATTTCCGTGATTCTCCGGTTCGCCTCGTTGATTTGCCTTTGACGCCGCGCCGTTGTCACTGGGAGCATAACAGGCTGGGCATCTCTGGAGATCGCAAACCGTTGGAGTGCCTCCCGGCTGGTGTAAGTAGTGCCGCCAATCTGAATCGCCTCCAGTCGGCGTCCGCGTGCGCCCCGTTGGACCCAGCGGTAGATGGCGCTGATGTGAATCCGCCGGCCATTGGGGCGTGAGGGCAGAAGTGAGGGAACCTGGCCAATGGGTACCAGTTGTTCGGTGTGCAGATCAATCATGGATGTCTCCAGTTCAAATAAATATCCAACGGCCACCTACCGCACATATACCTAACACATTATGCAGGACGATCATTCACAGTCAATGTCATTACTAAAGTTAATGGGTTTATTTTATTCCGCAAGTCCTTGCGGTTATGAATCCTATCCGTTACGATTCATAACCTATGGCAAAGAAAAATATTAAAATTAAAGCATCCGCCGCCTCCGGCAAACCCCTGACCGTCCAGAGAACGTATCGGTTCAATACGGAACTCTTTGAATCCTTTGAGGAGGATTGTGCCCGGCACCTGGCCAATCCCAAGCTGGTGCTGGAGGCTTTGATTCTCCATTGGATGGATGGGGATGCCAAAGTTCGCGGCGCTATGGCCCTGCGCCATCGCCAGCGGTTCGGCAACACTTCCGGCGAAGATTAAATGTTTATCCCAGTTCATATCGGCCTGTTCAAAATGCTCCCCGCTTCTTACGGTCAAAACGGGTGATCTTGGCCGCCACATAACTCATTCTTACAATGTGTTCCTTGCGAACAATCAATGGCTTGTAGTTGGTGTTGTCCGCCCGTAGTTCCACTCGCCCATCCTGTAGGTCGTAAACACGTTTGAACGTGCATTCACTGTCTCTTTCCGGGCCAAAGCGAACATAGACCGCATCGCCATCTTCAATGGGTATATTGGGGGAACAGACACACACTTCACCGGGAGCAAAGGCCGGCAGCATGGAATCTCCCACAACTTCAAAGGCAAAGACCAAGGGATCATCAATGCCGGTACCAACAGTGGATACATAGTCATAGCCAATGCCATTATCCAAGCCTAAATCCGAGTAATCCTGGGCTGGTCCGGCTGGGGCTTTGTTAATAATGGGCGCTTTGCGTTCCAATGTACCCCTGTATTGTTCAATTCTCGATGCCCGCCAGAGTTTATCGAGTTCATCAAGGGTAAGTCCGAATGCTTCGGCAATGCGGCGATACGTTCCCGGCTGGGGCATATTGCGCTGAGTTTCAAGACGGGCGATCTGTTCGCGCGAAATCCCCACCTTCTGGGCCAGAAAATCCTGGTTCCAACCGGCCCGGGCACGCAAGTCCTTCAAAATGTCACCAAAAGCAGGCATAATTCATATTAAATCACAAAATCTTAATATCGTCAAATCAATTGTAATAATATTTGTAATATCACGACTTGACAGCATACCGTAAGTTTGTATTTTGTTTGGTATATGGAAAGCCCCTTGGGTTCGGATGGATACGGGCCTGATGAACTGGGCTTCTGCCTGATGCCAGCGGGTGAATTTGAAGCGATGAGTTTGAATTTACCATTACATAAGGAGATTTCATTATGCCAAAAAGTGCTTATCACCATCTCTCGAATATACAAAGGCAACAGATCGCCAGACTCGCGGCTAAACGCTTCGCCCAGGAGATAACAGCCGGAGAAGTGTGTCGTCAGCTTGGGATCAATTATTCCACCCTCAAGCATATATGCAATCAGTACCGCATTACGGTTCCCAAGGTGCGCGGAGAACCGGAAACGAAATCCGCCGCATGATGGACTCTTGTTTAACTCTTATGGCCTGGGGCTGATTGGTCTGGCCCCGGTTTCGTTGTTTATACCCCAATCAAGGAGTGTTTTGTTATGAAGATTCAAGCCCCTACCCAATTATTCGCATACGATCAACCAGGGCGACGTATCTGTCGGCTCTGCTTTGGAAATCCCATCAAGCAGCGTCAGGTACAGCGGCCCGGGTATGTTGAAACCATCCATGACTTCCTGCCGACCCAGCTATTTGGCGTAGTGTGGTGGAACCGCCGCAGCGAGGGCCAGCAACATCGGATGCTGGCGGTTCTGGAAGCGGTGGAAACATCCAAGATCGGAACCCGGATGCCGGATGTATCCGTCAAGGTGCTGGTGCATACCATGCTCCAGCAGGAAGGACCAGCCGGCAGTGATGGCGCTATTGATCGCTTTCTTCTACTGCTGGAACAGATACGTGACTCCGGCAGTGAACCCGGCAAATTGCCACCAGTATTATTTCAGATCATTGGGCAGCAGATTCAACTCTCGCAGCGGTTTAATCCCGGTGCGGGCATGCCGCCTGCTTGGAGCTTGAACTGACATGCGTGGCGGAAAGTTCATCACGGCATTGGTGATACTGGGCTTATGGATGACATTCTCGCTGATGCTGGCGGATCGGCAGATTGTCATCAATACCTCACCCAGCGTTAAGCCGGGCCTGTATTGGCGGGTGGACGAAAAACCGCGTATGGGAACAATCATTGATTTTCGGATACCGCCCTTGGCCAGAGTGTATATCCATGAGCGCACCGGGCATTTCGGGCGACACTGGTACATTCTCAAGCCGATTGCCGCCGGCCCCGGCAATCGGATCAATACGTTGGGCCGATGGCTTTACATCAATGGCCGTAAAATAGCGCGAATCTATACCCATGATGAAAAAGATCGCCGATTGCCGCACTGGCGCGCCAACTGTGTGCTTGGGCCACATGAATATTTTGTCTATTCCAATCGCATCTGGAATAGTTTTGACAGCCGGTACTATGGCCCGATCTCACAAAAGCAGATCGCCGCGGTGCGTGTGCCATTGCTGACGTGGTAGCATACCCATGGTTCTGGTTCCGATGGCACCCGCGTCGGCGCAATATGCTATCAAGTTCGTGCATTTGCTATGCGCCATCCTTGGTAAACATGGAATTCTTTGCTGGAAAGTTTCTCCGCAGCCGTTAAGCTGGAATACATGATAAGACTCTCTGAATTAGACATAAAAAAAGGCATCCTTCATCCGGAACAACTCGTACGCTGTGCGTGCATGGAATATTTTACCACCGCGTTTAGCGACGATCCGAGCGTTCTGCCGCTGGTCATTGAAGCGATTGGCGCCTATGGATGGGATGATGCCTTTGGACTATTTTCTCCTTTTACCAACCTTGTCCAGACCAAAGAGACCTTCCTGTGGTTTGTGGACGAACTGGAAAAGGTGGGGCCGCCCACAACCCACTTGCAAGCCCATCACCGCATGAGAATCGCTACAGCGATTGCTGCCAGCCACGCCAACCTTCTACAACGGCATTACCAAAGAATTGCATTGTTGCCGGAAATTCTGGAAACAGCGGTCGAGCAGCGTGTGGCCCATTTGACCACGGATGTTGTGGAAATCTGGCGCAAACTCGAAATATTTTGCAACGCGGGTAGAAAAAAGCGTTACATTGGCGATGTCGATCTCCCCTACGCCAACCGTCTCGTGGAGGCGCTTGGCCGTCAGCCGGAATCCGCCCGGCGGACCATGGCCATCCTGAGGCAAAAGATAGATAATCTTGATAATAATCCCATAAAGTGGATGGAACCACTGGCCATTCGTCTGGCGGGAGAACTGCGGCTCTAGGAGGCCATTGCCCTGATTGTCACCAAGCTGTATGAAGATGGCGGCGATTTGGTGAATGAAGAAACCGTCGACGCTCTGACGAAAATTGGATCAGACGCGGTACTTGAAGCCATCATGAAGGTATTTCCCGCAGCGCCATGGCATTTTCAGCTTTATGCGTCGTCCGTCCTGGAAAATATTCACTCGGAACAGGTCGTCTCAGAATGTCTGGAACTCTATAAGTTGGAAAAATGCCCGGCCGATATTCAGGAACGACTCCTTATGGTGGGGCTTAGGAATTTTTCACCCGATGGCATTGAGCCGGCCCGCCAGTGGACCATTCATAACGGCGGTGAATTACACGAGCAACTATTGGCCGTAGCGATCCTTGCGGGGGTTACGTTTCCCGAGCAAGCACAATGGATGCAAGAAGCGTGGCGGTCTGAACAGCGGCGAACACAGCGATACCGGGAAATGTTTGGTGCCCGTACCTCACCGCCTGAACCCGATCCGGAAGACGAGACCGTCAAGCCCCTTGTGGCGGCGCAAAAAGTGGGACGAAATGATCCCTGCCCCTGCGGCAGCGGGAAAAAGCACAAAAAATGCTGTCTGGGCAAAGACTTGGATACACGAACATGATAAAGACAGCGGTGTCCCAAGAAAACCCAGGGCCTTTTAGTTTTCAGGGTTGCGTAGATTTTCAGGAGACAGCTTGGTCAAATTCCCCAATAAATCGTTCTGCTCCAAGAATATGGCGAAGATAAATAAGGCCCGATTAAGAGAAAACTAAAAGACCCTGCAAGAAAACCGTGGCAGCATGACATGGACCAGGTAATTGAGGAGTTCATCATGGCAACAAATGAGTCTCCCGAACGTGAGGAGCGAATTGAAATGGAAATCGTGGTGGACGCCTACGGCGCGGAAGAACGCGCGATGGGCTGGTACTACTACCTTGAGGATACGTTGGCGTTCCCCTTCAGCGCCCGCTGCACGATAGAACGCGCTACGTCACCTCTGAAGAAAGGTGATGAAGTTGAAGTGGTGGCGATGGCACCCGACGATGAATGTTGGAATGACATGTTGGTCATGATCCGCTGGCAACACCAAGGCAAGTTGGCCGTTCCATTGTCACAATTGGATCCCGAAGCAGATGCCGGTGCTGCCACGATTCAGGCGGTTGAGGACTGGCACTACTGGGTCCAACGGGGCTATGAGTTCTGAATAAACACATCTATCGGTTGCCAGCTACGGTGGATGCGGTATCCACAGCTGACTTTTTGGCGTCGGTGGCGGCCTTCGGCCCTTTGCGTGCGTTGCTGGCTGATTGCCGGCTTTTAAATGCCTGAAACTCCCGATCCGAATCCATAAATCGCCGGGCCATCTCACGCACCAGGTCCGCATCGGCAACCTCCGCGTTGTAAGCCTGTTTGTAGAACTGCCGGTAAATCTGTAAATCCAGCCCCATACGGTAATCAACTTTAATATTACACTGAGTCGTCGCCGTGTGGTGAAATGCCGGTAATGATATGTCGGTCATAATTTATTCTCCTTTTACTGTTGTTTGTAATGCCTTTCTTGTCTGATATGTTGTTCGCTGCCGCCGAATGCTTCAACATTCATCAGCGTTCATTCATCAGCGTTCTCAGGGCCGGTACGGCTTTAATTCTATGTCCGCGTTGACCAGAACCCGGAACGGCCACCCGGGCCGAATCGTAATCGTCGGCTGCACGTTGAGTTGCCGGTCAATAATCTTCTGGCCGATCTGGGAACCCTCCTGGGCAATCGTATTGCCCACCACATCTTGATTGGTGGAGGTGCTGTTGGGATTAATGGCCAGATTGCCGCCGTAAGCGATAGCCGTACTCAAGGCCGCGGCCTGGGCGAGTTTGGCAAAGTGGTAATCCACCCGGTCATGCAGGCCTGATTGACCTTCCTGGTTTGTACCCGGCATGGCATCGAGCACAATAGAATCGCCATTGGGCAGGATCAACCTCTGCCAAGCCACCAATACTCGGTTTTCACCATTGCCCACCACACTGCTGTAACGCCCTAATAACCGCGATCCCTGCGGTATGAGCAGATATTTTCCAGAAACGGAATCAAAGACGTTTTGCGTCACCGTGCCGATGATCTGGCCCGGCAGGTCACTGTTGATACCGGTAACCAGAGCGCCGGGGATCACGGTGCCGGCCTGAATTTCATAAGGGGAGGCCGGCGGCGTCAACGATTGGGCCAGATAGGATTGAACCGCAGCGGATGATTTCATAAAAGCGCGGTGCTCTTGTTGAATTGCTGTGCCCTGGTTGCCGGAACCAATTTGATCGCTTGAATTTCCATACGGGCTTTGAAATCCCGGCGGAATAACACCGCGGATCAGGCTTTTGCCTGCGCCCAGCGAGGATGAATTCGTCAGCGTTCCCGTGCCGCCATTGTGATACGCATGGTTCGCCAAACCGGCAAAAACCACCGGGGCATTCATCGCCTGACGCCACTGGCGTTGCAAGGATTTTAGTTCACGCAATCGCTGCCGATCCGGTGCGGTGGTCGATTTGGATTGGGATACCGCAGGTGGGGATACGTTTCTGGCCGTTGTTGTCGTATGGCCCGGAGCCGTAGCGACGGCACGGTTATCCGCTTGCGGCCAGGTGTATGTCTGCGGTAGCGTGCTCACAAGAGCGTTGTTGTCGGCCACCTCGCTGGACGGTTGTATAGCACTATTGGAAGCCGACCTGCTTCTTTGTATCTGCGGAACGGATGGCGCACCGCCCAGACCAATGACCAGGGCGGTGCCCACCGCGCCTGCGGCGGCCAGCAGTATCAGCATAACCGCCTTGGGTTTTAAGCGCGTTACCCGTGGTTGCGGCGTGTGCATACGCAGCACCGTCTGGCCATCGAATTTTTCATCCGACACCTGATACGGCGTCTGATCTGGTGAATTTCCGGTGGAACCATTTGCGGGATCATTGGTTTGCTGTTGAGTTTGCGCCGATGATTCGGTTGGCAGATTAGTTCCAGAAGCCGCCGGGGATGCCTCTGCGGCGGATGGGCAGTCCGGGTCGTTTGTTGAAACGCCCGCATCCGTGTCGCCGGGACCAGCTTCCAGCGGCATATCCTCTACGCCAGTGCGCGGTTCAATGATTTCATTTGTGGTTTTATTCGCAGTTTCATCCATCGCTTTTCCTCTCATTACATGGGCCATAATGTTGAACAATCTTTCTGATCCGTGATTGCATTGCTGGGACTTCCGTTTCTCCATGTTATTTGGGCTTGGCCCGCACAATTCGCACAATGGTCTGCGGACTTTCACCCAGACGCAGTTCCGCCTCATTGAACAATTGATCCACGATGTAGTAATCGCCTTCAATTCGGTAGTTGACGATCTGGGCACGCCCGTTGCGCCCCAGCACAAACAGCGGCGGGGCCGCGGTAACGCCGAGTTCAGGCGGGAACTCAATAAAGGTCTTTTCGCCATCGTCAAAAGCTCTTAGCGGCGTCCATGGTGGTGTTTTACCCTTCTGCTTGAGGATCAGATAATTGAAGTTCATCTTGGATAAATGCAAGTTCCGGCCCAGAATAGCCGCCTGGCGACTGTTTTCCCGTTGCATCGTGTGGCGAATCATGATCAGATCACCAAACGGATAATGCCATGCGATCATGGTCTGATAAACCCCCACCGCCACACTCTGTAGATCGATCTGATAAATTCTCTGGCTGGTGGTAATGACCATGTTGGTGCTCAAATCCGGTAAACGGGGCTTGACCAGCACCAACGTCTGACGCTGCGGCCCGGAGCCGGCATGGACTTCCTGCACAATCCAGCGGGTCGTATCCCCGGCAGCGCAGCTTTCCAATTTTTCGCCTGGTGCAAGTGCGATCGTCGTAACAAAACCCGGACTGGTGATCGCGGTATAGACCACGCCCGGGGCATAGTTGTAGTATTGCACCGCATCAATAAATCCTTTGGGTGTCGGTTCTCGTGTGGCCCTGGCCACGGCATTGGCAATACTCTGTAAAACATTACCAGAATGTTGGACTTCGGTTTTACGGACCATCGTTACTGGCAGGGGCCGCAGTTGCGGCTCAAGCACCGGCACCTTGACCTCGACCAACTTGGGCGGGGCCGGATTGGGGGCAAGATGGGCGGGCACCAGCCGTGTATCCGGCCCGACAACAATATCCGGCTTTTGCGCAGTGCATCCGGCCAACAGGCCCAGTGCCGCCATCAGGCCCCAGCCTGCACAATCCTTGAAGCCTTTTGTCTTGAAGTTCCGGTTCATGTAAAAATCCTTTCCCAAAAAAGTGGTTATCTGAATTTCAATGTCGGTTCACAGTTTTCTCTTCACGCCGCCGACTTCCCTGCTGGGCATGCTCTCTCTCTTTCTCTCTCTTTCCGGCTATTGCACCGTTTGCACCGGAGCATCGAAGTCCCGGCTCCAGGTAAAATTGGTGATATAAACGCCCAGCGGATTGTTAAATACCGCATGCGCGTTATGCGGGGGGATCAATTTAATCTCAAAGAGACCGGTGTAACGCACGGAACGCTTTTCAATGCCATGACGGAATGTGGCCTCAATCCCGCGCACCTGATACGTCGTCTTGCTGCGCTGGAGAATGCTCACAAGGTGAACGGTTCGGGCATCGGTATTTACATGGCTTTGTGAAGCCGCATACTGATTCATGGCTCGCACCGCGTCGCCGGCCAAAAAGTGGTAGGCCTGCAACCATTGGTTCCGCAGTACCACCGGGTCCAATGGACGGGACCGGACCAAGCTTACCACCTGACCGACAAAGTAACCGATCTGGGCGGTATCGGGTTTATAAAGTCCATTGGCCAATTCAATGCGGCCCGGCATTCCCACCCGGGTTACCGGCACAACGTAAGCGGCCACCTGGCGCGTCAGGCTCATGTAGACCAAAGCACTGGTGGAAATGATTGCCAAACCCAAACATCCGAGAGCCGCCAGCCGCCAACTACCGGCCTGCTGGCGGGCGGTTCCGATCCGTTGATCCCAGGCTTTGGCCGCCTGACTGTATGGTGTCTGGTAATCGGTCTTGTTGTTCTGGCCATAACTGGTGGTTGAAAATCCCATTTGCAAACTCCATTAAAACATTCAAGCTGATCTATAAAACGTATTCCGAAAAATGATTCACTGTTTTTCACATTTCAAATCATGGCCGTAGCGCGGCCATCGGGTTATTCCTCTGATAGTCCGCTGCGGCCCGCACTCAAGCCTCCACCTCCTGATCCGCCGATCTTGCCGATCCCATTACTGATCTTCTGACTACCGGACCGAAGATGTGCGGAAGATGTTGGTGATGCGCCGGATGAAGAGCGGGATGGCGTGGCTGATGGCGACGTTCCGGTTTTGGTGGTTCCTGTTGTCAAAGAACTACCACCAGCCGCCATGGCCGTGTTGGAACTTATCGCGGATGCGGCCCGCACCGATGCCAGCGACGCGCCAACCACAGAGCCAGCTAAAAAAGTTCCGCCGCCATATACCGCCTGGCCGGAGCCAAAGGCCACCGCTCCGGCACCGCCGGCTGCTCCAACCACGCTTGCAGCGCCCAGGCTCGGCCCGCCGGAGACCAGATCACCGGCTAATCGTGTTGCGGTAATCGCCAACACCATCAGCACAATGGCTCCTAGTGCAATGTCCAGAGCCGAATGGATCGTAATAGCTTGGGGATTGAGTTGCAGGTGGCCAAAGGCCAGATCACCGATTCCGGCAACCAGGGTTAATACCATGAGTCTTACACCGGATGACACCACCCAGCCCAATGGACGTTCGGCAATAAATGCGGTCTTGGAAAGTACCCCAAAGGGAATCAGCACAAAGGCCGCCAGTGAGCCAAGCTTAAAGGATAGGATTGTCACAACAGCCTGTATGGCGACAATAAAGAACGCGGCCAGAATGGCCATTACGGCCAGTGTCAGCAGTGCAATCTGCGGAAAATTCTTAAAAAAGCCAATTGGCCCGCACAGATTGCCAATTTCCGTCATGATCGGGGAACTGGCGGTAAAACCGCGATAGGCGATATTGCCGGGGTTCAGCAGATACACCTGGGGAAAACCTATTCCACCAGCTTCAAAGCCCAGGTACATAAACGATTGGGCGATGGTATCACAAAGGCTCTGCCAATTCTGGACCAGCCAAACAAAGAATCCAATGTAGACGATCTTGCGCGCTAATTTAACCATGACCTGGTCTTCCGATAAGGCCCAGAGCATCGCCGACAAAACGATATTCATAATAATTAGAAAATTCAGCAGCCAGACCACATGGCCCTGGATCAGGCCAATGGCGCTGTTAATGGTTTGCAGGTATTGGTTCAGAATCAGATTGATGGTTTGCATGGGATACCTTTATGTAACGGCTTGACGTTGACCGCTTTACCTGGACATCTTTTTATTGTTGACCAAACGGCATTGGGATCGGTTGCGTTGTCACCGGAGTATTCCAGTCCCGCATCACCGCCGCACGCTGTTGATCGGCATAAGCCCTCTGTGATTGGTAGATGGCCTGCTTTTGCGCAGCGGTTCTCTGGTTACTGGCGTCCAGAGCTTCCAACTGTTGAAGCTGGCCGGCCAGCGTAGCGACAATCTGATTGCCCGCTTGCAGGGCACTCGTGGCACCCGGCGCGGAATTGGAGGCGGCGACCAACTGGCCCACCTGACTGGAGGTCGCGGGCATCTGGGCCACAATCTGGTTCTGTATTTGCCGATTCTCGACCAGAGCCGATCTCTGATTCTGCTGCCATTGCTGCTGGAGCGCCAGTACCTGCGTGTTGGACAAACTGGCATATTCCAGCGGATAGTCAGTATTGATAATCGCTTGCACATTGGCGGCCAGATAGGCCGGCTGCTCGATGATGGCCTGCAACTGGTTCATGGAGGCGTCCAATTGGGGAAACATATTGATATTAATGCTCGCCAGCATCATCTCTTCCTGCTGAAGTTGCTGCTGCATGATCTGAAGCATCTGGATATCCTGCTGAACCTGCTGAATATTTTTGGCATAAATCGCCGGATCAAAGACAATCCCAAATCCCCATGAGGTCGTGGGCATGGCAACCAAGCTGCTTACCGCGATGGCCGCATACCAAAGCGACTTGCCCAAAAGGTGTTTTCGCAGCGTCGGTGGCTTTTTCAGCGCTTGTTTTCCCGGTTTAATTGGTTGTTTGTTTGATCGCATAAATTGTCTCCTGAATCTTGGTTTTTTGTTGATTTCGTGATGGCAATGCATTCATGCCGTTTGACCCATCCAACATCAATTCCCATAGATATTCGTAAACGGATCCGCAATCGGCTGGCTCTGGGTTGGATTATTCCAATCGTGCATCACCCATTGCCGCACGGCGGCGTGATACGCCTGGCGTGACTGATGCTGGGCGGAAAGTTGTGCGTGCAGACGATTCTTGGCCACTTTCAGGGCGATGATCCGGCCTACCTGTACGCTTAAATTCGCCAGCAACTGATTGTGGGCCTCAATGGCCGCCGTCAGCCCCGGGGCACTGTTGGAGGCGGCAACGATGCCACTGATCTGCTGTGAATCCGTTGGCATATTGGCAACAATCTGGTTTTCCAATAGCCGGTTCTGAATAACACTGGCCCGATTGTTTTGATTCCATTGGGTACGTAACTCTGCCATTGCCGTGCTATTCGGGTTTGTGGTTCCGTTACCAAACGACAGTGGTTCATTACTCGCCATCTTGGTATCGGGATTACCGCCGGTAAAACGCCCCCCGGCTTGCAGAATAACGGATGTGTCCTGCATCGATTGGACCATGCCCGGCCAGGGGTTGCTGCCGAGATTGGCGAGCATTTTTTCCTGGGCTTGCAACTGACTCTCCATGCCGGCCAGTTGCTGTACCGATGCGGCCACAGCCAGTATGTGCTCGACAAAGTTGCTGGGATCAAAAACGATCCCTCCAAATAGCGCTAACGCTGGGGCCGCAACCATCAGTGATACCCCCAGCGCTGCGGCAATCACCGCCTTGCGCCAACGGTTATGTCGGTGACCAATGGGTGGTTGATCGGCTTTTATATTTTGGTTTTTCATAATAACCATTCCTTTCTGGTTCCGTGGCCGGGGAATCTGTTGATGGAATTTTCTTACCGCACCGGGTCTGTAGTGTTCTTCGGAGACAAACTCTGGAGATATTCCTCGTGGATACCTAATTCATTGAGACACGCGGTGACAAAACCATCCTGTCCATGTTCCGCCAATACCCGTGTGATCCGGGCCTGATCCTCCGGAGAACCAGCGGCACAGAAGGCCTTGGCGATAGGCTGTAAATCCAGTTGAAACAACCGCGATCCCTGTCGGCATTGCAGGTAGTAATCCCGTTTGGGCGTCGCGGATTGCAGTATCTGGAGTTGTCGTGTGTTAAGACCAAAGGATTGATACACCCGGCGCGCGGTATCTTCCAATGCCGCCGCGTTGGGTAGAAAGATTCGCGTCAGGCAGCTTTCAATGATCGCCGGGGCGATGGAACTCTCGGCAATATCCGCCAGTGACTGCGTGGCAAAGATTACCGCGACATTCTTCTTACGCAGCACCTTGAGCCATTCGCGTATCCGGGCGGCAAACGTCGAATCGGTCAGATACATCCAGGCCTCATCCAGAATCAGCAGTGTGGGATGCCCCTGATTGAAACGCTCTTCGAGTTTATGGAACAAATACGTCAGCACTGGCAGCAGTACACGCGGAGAGTGCATCAAATGTTCGGTCTCAAAGGTCAGCCAGTCACTATCGGAGAGCGTTTCCTGATCGGAATCCAGCAACCGGCCATAAGGGCCGGCGAGGGTAAAGCTCTCCAGCACCTGCCGGATCGTGGTATCCTGCACCAGGTTCCGTAGCGTCGTCAACGTGCGTTGCCGTGCCGGCAGCATTTTTAGATTATTCAGTGCCGACCAGCATTCCCGTTTGAGGCCGGGTGTAATGCCTTCCCGTACCAGCAAGTCCAAGAGCCAATCCTGCGCCCAGGCCAGTTCGCCATCTTCATCAATCCGAGCCAACGGCTGAAAACAAACTCTCCCTCCTTGCTCTCTCTCCCCTTGCTCTCTCTCATGCGCATTTGCTGCCACGTTCGTGTCTTCCCCCACTGGCTGACGGTGTTGGCTGTCGCTTTGCTCGCCAACTTGCCCATTGGCATGTTTATTGGCCAGCCCTTCGGCCCCAATGGGATAAAACATCCCGCCCATGGCATACGTCATGGCCCGTGCACTCTGGCCCTTGTCAAAGATAAAGACCCGTGCCTGGTCGTAACGCAAAAACTGGCAGGCCAATAAGTTCAGCAGTGTTGATTTACCCGCACCTGTTGGGCCAACAATCAAAGTATGGCCCACATCGCCCTGATAAATCGAAAGCCGAAAAGGTGTCGATCCCGCCGTGCGGGTTTGCAGGAGGGCCGGACCATTAAGATGGTTGCACCATGCTGGCCCGGACCAGATGCTGCTGGCGGGCATGAGATCACAGACATTCAGTGACGATATCAGCGGCCTGCGAACATCGGCATAACCGTGGCCGGGCAGACTTCCCAGCCACGCTTGTACGGCATTAAAACTGTCGATCTGGGAAACTATGCCGCTGCTGTCCACCACCTGCTGTACCGCCCGCGCTTTGTCGATGGCGGCTGATTCATTTTCATCCCATACGGTAACGGTCAGGGTAAAGTGGCCAAACGATACATAATCTCCCCCCAGTTCCTGCAAGGCCGCATCGGCGTCTTGCGCCTTGTTGAGTGAATCCGAGTCTTCCAGCCGGCTCTCCTGCTTCATGATGGCTTCTTTCAGTAGTGTGACCATCCCCTTACGTTTGGCAAACCATTGCCGACGGAGTTTGCCCAGATGTGAGGTGGCCTGCACCTTGTCCATGGGCAGATAACGCGCTACCCAGCGGTATTCCAGGGCCAGTTCATTCAAACCATCCAATAAACAGGGTAAGGTCTGGCCGATATAGGCCCGAATAGAAACGGTCTTGATAAAATGCTTTCCCAGTTTGGGGCTTAAGCCCCCGCTCAGGATTGAATCGGTAAGCATTTCATCGAGGTAAAACGATTGCAATGGCCTTTTAACCTTCAGCGCCCGCTCGGATACGCAGTCATGGAGGTAACTCAGTGTCTGGTCGTCATCCAACGGTGTCACTTCCGGCATAAAGCCGGAAAGCAAATTAACAATCTGGGTAATCTGGCCCAGAAAGGTCTCATACGAGGCCCGGTAGGAAATACCGGCCTTATCTTCGGGGCGTTCAATCAGGACACTGGTCAGGGATCGCACCTGATCCTCCGGCGGCAGAAACGTCAAAGTTAGAAAATAGTTGGATTCGCAGTGGTTCCCATCGTCGGTAAACGTTTTCCGGCGTTCTTGGTCAATCAGGGTGGCGGCAGAATTGGGAAAACAGCTTGTGGGGTACGATTGGGCGCTTTTACGCGCCGCTTCGACATGGATACACCAGCCCGAACCCAGGCGTTTAAGCACATTGTTCAGGCGGGCGCGCATGGCCATGAGTTCACCGGGCGTAGCACTGCCCGTGTCGGGCCCGCGGAAGCGGATCGTGCGCTGAAAGCTCCCATCCTTATTGAGAATGACCCCGGGTCCGATGAACGCCGCCCATGGCAGGTAATCACTCAACCGCCGGGGATGTTTTTGATATTCACTTAAATTCCACATGATTTATCCATAAATAGTGTTAAGTTTTCAGTGTTCAGTTTTCAGTCACATCGAAAACTGAAAACTGAAAACTTCACACTGAAAACTTTTCATTACGTATCCAGAAATACCGGCTGTTTAATATGCGCCCGGAAAATCTCAAACCAGTCCGGATCCAGCCGGGTCAGCACGACGGCGGAGGTATGCAATACCAGTCCCAAGGGGAATCCGAGCCACCATACGTGTAGACCCAGCCCCAACACCAAGGCGGTGGTGCCGTTGAGAATGCCAAAGGCGCGTGGCACACCGCCCAGTAATACTGTCTGAGTCAGCGATAGGTGCAGCGGCACTTCCAGACCTTCGATTGCAGAACTGCTCATCAGAAGCCCGCTCCGCCATCAAAGCCAAAGAAGCTCACGCCGAAGCTGGTAGCCGTAACGGCAATCGATACGCCCAGCAATACGCCGAGTATCTTTCTCATTCCCGCGCCTTCCGAGAAGGCAAAGCCAAAGCCCAGCAGCACAATGGAAAGAATGCACAGCGCCTTGGCCACCGGGCCGGTGAAACTCGCCAGCACACGCGCCAGCGGCGTCTCCCACGGCAGCGGCGCTCCGCCGCCGCCGCCGAAGGTGGAAGCCTCGGAAAGGCTTGAATAGCCCAGCAGGACCGCCGAGGCGATCATGGCGGAAAGACGATTGGACAACCAACGGGAAATACGCATTGGGATACTCCTGAAACAAAAAGTCTCTGCCGGACCGCGGTGACGACGAACGCGACCCGACAACATCTTTAACTTTAATGTCATCACTCATACCATCATACCCTAACAAATACCGAATGCAAGTGGCGCGGAAAGAATTCTTCGGTTTTGAGTCAGAAACAATTGTCGATTGCGTGAACACAGTAGATTGAACGGTTCTCCGGACTGCACTTTCCATTGCGGTTCTCGGACCATCCATTGACAGGCGGTTGTTGCCATGATTAAATTCCACCATCCGATAGCCGCAAGAATTCTTCGGGTACGCGGATGGTGATACTGGGTGGTTCAACCATAATGAATATCTCCGAACTCAAAAAGCTGCTTAACGCCGGTGAATGGAACGACATTGAGTTCAAGGAAGCGCGCACCGATGTTCCGAAGTCCGCTTTTGAGACTCTTTCCGCGTTTGCCAATACTCATGGCGGATGCCTGGTCTTTGGCATCGCCCAGCGCGGTGAATCTTATGAGATTAACGGTGTGGAATTTCCGGATAAGGTTCAAAACGATTTTCTATCGGTTCTCCATGCCGACGGAAAAATCAATCATGATGTCGCGGTGAAAGAACAGAAACTCACGATCAACGGCAAAACGGTTCTGATCTTTCACGTCGCCGAGAACCAGCAAACGCGCAAGCCGGTCTATCTCGATGGCGATATCCGGCGAACCTTCATCCGGAAAGGTGCCGGCGATTACAAAGCCCAGATGCAGGACATCGAACGGATGTTGCGGGATGCTTCCGCCGATCGCTGGGACAGCCAGCCGTTTGACCGAGTCTTGCTCAAGGAGGCTTTTCATCCTGGGTCTCTGCGGTGGTATCGGGATCGCTTTAATCAGGCCAATACCGGCTTTAATCCGCAGCAGCCGGATCGGGATTTTTTGTATCACTGGGGGTTCCTGCTACGGCAAGGCAAACGGTTTATTCCCACCCGCGCAGCGATCATGCTCTTCGGATCGTCTTTGGCGGTTCACCAGCTTCTTCCCCGGCCGACGCTGGATGTTCAATTCCTCGGCTACGCCACCGGCGACGCCCTGCCGGAAACACGCTGGATTGATCGGATTGTCTGCGACGACAATATCGTGCAGGCTTGGGAGCAACTGGTCACCAAGTATCGGTTCTTTATGCCCAAGCCATTTCGGGACATCGATCCGGTAACGCTTGGCCGGCGCGACGATCCGCCCGGATTCCGGGTCTTCCGTGAGGCGGCGGTCAACCTGCTTATTCACCAGGATTATGGCGATCATTCACGCAAGGGCGTCATTAAATTTTTCCGCGATGGAATTGAGTTCTGGAACCCCGGCGATGTATTTGGCGATGATTTCCGACTCTGGGAACCCGGCGAGAAGGAAGTACGTAACCCCTCCATTGCCATGGCGATGCGGCGTATTGCCATGTGTGAACAAGCCGGCACCGGGCTGCGCATGATGCGTGAGGCGTGGAAAAGACTTGGGCATCCGTCACCCACCTATAAGAATGACCGAGCCAGAAAAGCCTTTGAGTTTTTCATCCCGGAACTGGATAAAGAAGTGGATACGGCCTCGGACTTGATTAGAGCCATGTTCGGTGGTACCCCGCACGCCAAATCCCAATTCAAGGCCCAAGAGGCCCAAGTCGAGGCCCAAGAGGCCCAAGTTGATCTTCCTAAATGGCAAAGGGATATTCTGTCGGCATGTTCTGTGGGTGATAAAACCGCGCGGGAACTCCTTGTCGTTGCGGGCTACAGGAACCGAACCGGAAACTTCAAAAAAGGCCTTCAACGCTTACTGGACGAACGTTGCATGGAACTGACGATCCCGGAAAAACCCAATAGCAGATTGCAGAAATACCGCCTTACCGCAATGGGCCGCCAGAGAATATCCGCATCCGTAGGCAATGCGGACAAGTAAGGATTTTGAGCGTGGTTAGAACAAATTGCGGACATACGAGAATATAATCCTATCAAACCGCCCATACCGCTATCGAAACATTGCTACGCCGCAACCAGCCCAAGTTCTTCCTGTAGCACACCGATAGCCCGCTCGCTTGCCGAAGTACGATAGGTCGCGTGCCGCTTGGAAAACAATAACCCCGGCCGGTAATCATTGCGATAGCGCCTTGGTATGAGTACCAAGGCCGAAAGCCTGCCCAATCGGCCTGGATCGCATTTGGTTGCCGCGTCCAATACAATCCGCGCCAAATTCAGGTCCGGCAGGTGCTCGCATTGGATAACAATGATACCTGGCCCATCTGCCGGAAGTTGACTAATCGCCCGGTACAGGCCGTTGGTCAATAAACGACGAAGTTGGGCGACATGAGAAATTTCCGTAGTGGCAATAGAGGTGTCCGATTGTTCTTTCGCGTCCCGCAGCACCGCGGTTCCCAGCCCCTCAACGGCATATTCAAAAGGAAGATCAGGGTTCTTGACGATGGCGTCCTCGGTTGCCATCCGAATCCGGTCGACGATTTCCGCCGCAATCGCCGCATTGAGGCCTGGATATTTGTCCTCATCGGTGTTAATTTGGGATAGAAGCGGATCAAGATTGACCTGGATATTGAATCGCTTGTCTGTGCCGCCGGGCAATGAGCGCAGCACTCGCAGACCTAAATCCATGACCGATTTTTCGCACTCTTCTATCTCCAGGTTCTTGCATTCGATTGCCACTGGTTGGGCCTGATATTGCGACAGAATATCATATGTTTTCCGGCTGTTGGTAGTGGCGGGAAAAGCGATCTCCAGACCAGCCTCGCGTATGCCATGGGCCTCTGGCCCTGGACCGATACCTTGATGAGCCGCGATACCGGCGGCATTCTATTAGCAACGCTTTCCGCCGGACCCGTTGGAGTCGGGGATCAGATGGGACATGAGTCGTGGCGTAATATCAGAAAAGTAATTCGTTCGGATGGGCGCATTGTAAAACCCGATGCGCCGCTAATGCCCACGGATCAAACAATTATGGCCCAGGCCGCGGGTAAGCATCGCGCATTTGTAGCGCGGACATCCTCCAATGCGGGAATCAAAACCACATATCTGTTTATCTGGCGGCAAAAAGGGGACCGATCATCTGTGCATATTACCCCGGCCGAGCTTGGCGTATCGGCCAGGGGCCGTTACGTTGTGTACAATTATTTCACGCACTCCCTGAGCCATTTAAGCGCCGGTCAAGCGTTGGAAGTTAATCTGCATTCCAACCAATGGCAATATGATATTGTGGCACCGGAACAAACCAATGGCGTGGCGGTTTTGGGTGATCTCAATGAGTTTGTGCCCATGCGCCGGCGCATTGCCGATGCAATAGTGTCCGGAATATTTTGTAATAATAATTTGGGCTGACTTGGTAGCGGAGGCCGCGTCCGTGCGTAGGTCGTAAGCCAACAGCGGTTGGCGAGGCTGGCGAGAGCATGGGCGGAAGATTTGG
>JAJZVR010000322.1 GCA_021847065.1 Planctomycetota bacterium
ACCATGGTCGGTTTCTGGCTTGGGGGAGCCAATGGCATAGGCTGGCTTAAATTATTTTGGGTGGCCGGAGGCACCTGGATGGTCGCCGCGAGTGCCGCCACGCTGAATCAGTTATTCGAAATTTCACGCGATGCGCTGATGCCGCGTACCGCCAACCGTCCGCTGCCCGCTGGCCGCATATTGCTCTCGACTGCCATCATGTTTGCCATCTTCACCGCGGCGCTGGGCATGGTTATGCTCTGGTTGGGAACCAATCCCCTCACCGCCCTGTTGGGATTCGCAAATTTGGTCATTTATGCGTTTATTTACACGCCCATGAAACGCTTTTCCACCCTTAACACGCTGGTGGGTGCCGTTTGCGGCGGAATTCCGCCGGTCATGGGATACACCGCCGCCACTGGACAATTGGCCCCGGCCGCCATTGCGTTGGGCGTTTTATTGTTTGTTTGGCAGATTCCACATTTTCTCGCCTTGGCGTGGCTTTATCGCGATCAATACGAAAAGGCCGGATTCAAAATGTTACCGGTGGTAGACCAGACGGGCCGATTCACCTGCCGAATGATATTGCTTTACAGCATGCTGTTAATCCCGGCGGCGCTGGCGGAAACGGTGCTGGGAGGGGCGGGCTTCTGGTATACACTTTCGGCGGTACTACTGGGAGCGGTGATGATTTTCCTGGCGACCTTATTATTGCGCAATCCCAGTCGCGCTGGTGCCCGGAAGGTTTTTCTGGCCAGCGTGATTTATTTGCCGCTGTTGCTCATGGCCATGGTGGCCGACACGCCGCCTGGCGCGGCGGCCACACATGGGGTTTCAATCCAACTGCTGGGCAGCTCTGATGCCAGCCCGGCGCCAGTGTTGTTACCGGCGGTGCGGCAAGATAAGTGAAACAGACCATGCAGGATATTGTGGCCCTATCGCGCCGGGCTTAAAGCTTCAAGTGAGGCCATGAAAAATAAATTCACCGCGTTTTTTTCCTCCGGATTATGGATTATTGTCCTGCTGGCGTTAACCACAGTGGGCGTGGCCTTCAAAGAAATTATTATTCCGCTGGCCAACGGTGATTTCACGCGCACCATCGGTGATGGTGTGCATGTCGCCAGTTATGATTTTAACCTGCACCCGCTGCTGATAAATCGTAAGCTGCTGGTGGCTTCCGGCAACAGCAAAGATGGCCTCAACGCCCTGACGAACCCGCGCCTGCTTACGCCGGCGCAGGTCAGTAATATTAACAACGCCCGCCGCGATGCCGGCGGATTTATGCAAGGCCCGGATCGTGTGGTGGGGGTGGTGATTCACGGGCAGGCCAGAGCCTATCCGCTGCCGATGATGAATTGGCACGAAGTCTGCAATGATCGCCTGGGCGGTAAGGCCATTGCCGTAATCTGGGATGGGTTTTGTGATACGGCCATGGTCGTAAGCCGCCGGGTGAATCATCAGATTCTCCGGTTCGGTTACAGCGGTTTGGTTTACAACGGCAACGCTCTGATATATGACCAACAGCCCAATGTAGAGAACGAAAGCTTGTGGAGTCCGATTGCGGGCCGGGCCGTTGCCGGTCCGATGGCCGCGAAAGATGAAAAGCTAACGGCGTTGCCCTGTCAGGTCGTTACGTGGCGAAACTGGAAAAGCATGTATCCGCAAACCACGATGATTGCGGGTGTCAGTACACTTTACACGGCATATCGAAAAGATGTGTATGGTCCTTATGATCACAGTCTTGCCGGGCCGCGCTATGCCGTGAAGCCTCTTTGGAGCCATCGGCATGGCAAACTCAAATCCAGCCTGATTCTTCTGCGGATAAAACACCATTGGCGGCCCCTGGGGTTCGCGCAACTTTTTGCGCGGCAAAATCGCGCCGGCGTTGTGCACCTCAAACTCGCGGGTGTGCCGGTTGTGCTGCAATGCTTCAAAGAACCGCAATGGCGAACCGTAAGTGTTATCTCTCCACAACAACTACCCACCGCCTACGGATTTCTATTCGCCTGGTACGCCCAGCATCCGACAGACTTCGCGCACTATTAATGAGCGGTATCAGGTGAGTTCCTTTCATCTCACAAGACACACACTGGTTTCACTGACGCACCGGTGCGTTGGGATCTGAAACGATCAAGACACTTCTCATGAACGCCTGGGCCGGAAAGAAGCCCGGCATGCTTCGTGCGCCGCCGGGTTCGCGGTTGATTGGCAGGCAGCATTTGCACGTTATTCCGACTTTGGCTGAGCCGGGACATCGCAGGACTGGAATCGATCTCGCTGCCTAATTGCGAGCGATTTCATATACAGGACTCCAGCCGATCGGTAAGGCCCGATAACAAATCATCCGATAACTTTTTTACTATTACGAAGAATAAAACTTTTGTGTAAACTGCATCAACGACAATGTTGGTGCGTTAGGCCAATGAGGTGAAGTCCTGATCAACTGATCAGCGATCAGCACAAACATTGGCCGCCAGAAATTCGCGGTTGGGGCCAGCAAATGTCGGCATCAACCCGCGACGGGCGGTTGAGCAAAATACTAAAGAGGTGGCTTATGAATCAAGATGTGTCCGTTGGTTGCCAGTTGCTGTCCGCTCGCGTCAAGCGCCGTGCAGCGGCATTTACGCTCATTGAATTGCTGGTGGTTATTTCCATCATCGCTTTGCTGATCTCGCTTCTGCTGCCAGCACTGGCCCAAGCCAGAGCCGATGCCAATGCAGTCGTGTGTGAAAGCAATATCAAGCAAGTTCTGACGGGCTTGCGCGAATATGTGCAGAGCAATGACGGATATTTTCCGCTCAACGGCATTTTGTTCCCGCATCCAGCAAATACCTCCACCAATCCAACAGCAACGGAAACCAGTATTTGGGATTCTACTGCCGACTATAACCTGTATTATGGCGCACTATACCCCTATATGGCGGGAGTTCCGCAGGCACCAATGGTGCCTAATTTGCTGGGCTATGGCAGCACCGCCCCCGCCAACAGTGTGGCCGCTACGCTGAATTTGAACCCGCTTCACAACCGCTTTGCCCGCATTTTCATGTGTCCTGTGGATAATGGCATTCGTACCAGCGCCCAATCACTCCGCCTCGGCCCGGATGGTAGAACGGTTTTGACCGGGCCAGGAAATGGCGGCTTCTGGAGCTACTCCGTCAATTCCCTTCTGAATTCGCAATCCAAAGTTCTGCCAACAATATTTGGCGGGGCCGCCGGCGGCGGTTCCGGTACCTACAGCACGCCGTGGAGCTATCCCATTCGTGATGCCACAATTACCAATCCGCGTTTCCTGGTCTTCCTTGAGGAATCCGGACAAAAATCACCGTTTAATGATGAAGTCATGGATCCGATTGGATACAACGCCGGTGATTATCTCAGTTCCCGGCATAATGGCGGCGGCAACTTGGGTTTCTGGGACGGCCATGTTGAATGGATGTCGCAAGTTCAATATCACAATGCACCCAATGCCATGTCAGGTGGCGCTTCGGGCTCGGTGGCATTTGAAACGGCCATGCAGGATCCACTGTTCCGCATGTTTGTGCCGGACGCCAACAACTAAC
>JAJZVR010000323.1 GCA_021847065.1 Planctomycetota bacterium
CCTGCCGTTGATAGCGTCGTCGCGGCAACATGGACAACGTGCGCAGCACGATGGCCGTGTTATATGCTGGCTCCACATTGCCGTAAAATCCGCCGTCCATGTGGCGGGAGCGCTCAATAAAGTTCATCGCGCTGCGGACATGCCGATTCGTCTTCGCAGCGCCCGCCTCGATATAGCCACGTACCACCAGCGCCGTTACTGCCGGTCCATAGCGTCCCAGCCATCCACCGTCGGGGTTTTGTCTGTGTCCCAAATAGGACAGGCCCCGGTGAATAAGCTCAAAGGCGCCGGCTTGCGTGGTGACGGCTGATTGTGCACGGTGGTGTTTAACCTCTGCGGGTTGCGGCGATCCGAGCGTAAGAAAGGACGCGGGCAGAATCACCAGCACCATGCCGGCGGCGGCACTGCCCAGCCAGCGGCGACTGCAATCCACGGGGCTATCATCGTGGATGCCAAATTGCATCAGCCGGTGCATACGAATATAAAAATCGGATCTCCCCCCGATCAGCCCGGCCGCGGGAAACAAGGGGCGTTTTTGACGCTGAACTGACTTGGCCAGAGCCAGCATTAGTTCAATGTATACGCCGCATGACGTCGCCGCTTGCGCCGCGGTCTGATCCGCCAGAAATTCCTGATTTAAACGAATTCGGCGGCGCAACAGCCAGTAAAGTGGATTATAAAAAAATAGCGCGCCGACAACGGCGCAGAGCATCCGCGAAATAGTATCACCCCGCCGGATGTGCGCCACTTCATGCGCAAGCGCTATACGAATGGTAGTGCGGTCATCATTGACCAAACTTCGGGGAAACAAAATCGCCGGATGAAAAAGGCCGCAGGCGGTCGGCGTGCACACATCATCGGATACCAGTATCACCGCCTTGCGAGATCCCGACCAGGGAGTGCCGGTGAGATCAGCGATCGGTGCATCGTATATCCCGGTGAGAGCAGCGGCTCTTATTTTCGCCCGTCGCAGCAGGACCCATCCCAGCGTTAACCGACCGGTTAATACCAGCACTCCCAGCAGATAACCTGCTCCAAGCATTTGTGCTCCGTCGGACAGTCCCTGCCGCAAGATCGTTATATGCGGAGACCGCCGAATTGCATTTTTATGGTTTTGCATCGTGGTAGAGTTTTGGGGCTCTGCATCTTGAGGCGGCATGCCAATATGAAATGGTGAACGGGTTACAGTTGGTTTCGCAATCGCTTGCGCTGGCAGCAACCGGAGAAAAATCTTCGGCACGCCGGGAATCGCAGTCAGCAGCAGCGCCGCCGTTGCACCAATGAAAGCCAATTCCCCCAACCGCTGCTGATGTGCCGGCTGGCGGAACAACAACGAAGCCAGCGCGCCCACGATCAGCACGAGGCTGGCGGATATTGCGCTATTGAAAAGCCAGTAATCCAGTGTGCCCATAGTAGCCCGCTAATCAGATATCGGGACGCGCTGCCCGCGCCGGGCGGCCCGCAATTTCTTTTCCAGTTCTTCGATCTCACTCGCGGATAAATCGGCAACTTCCACTGCGTTAAGCACCAGTTGATCCACCGCACCATCAAAGATTCGATTAAGAAACCGCGACAGCACTTTGCGTCGGCTGTGCAGGGGGCGATACACAAATGCCCTGCCTTCCAGCCGGTGCGATACGAGCCCCTTATCTTCCATCATACGGAGAAATGTCTGCACGGTATTCTGCGCGATGCTTTCACGCTGCCGCATGAATTCATACACATCCCGCACTGTGGCCGAACGCTTGTCCCAGAGAATTTTGAGTATCTCCAGTTCGCGTTCAGTTGGATTTTCGCCAAATGTCATAACTTCCTCGCTAACAGCAATCACCTAATAATTTAGGCTATCAAGGCGCGGGCGCATTGTCAAATCCCGCGCCCTTGGGTGTCAAGCCCTTGGGCTGCCCGGCCATCAAACGCAAGTATTACGGGTGTGCAATTTGTTCCACTGATAGGTCAATATCCAATATTCGCCATGTTATAATTCAATGCGAAAAGGTGCTGCATCGTGTTGTGGCCAATTCATTGCCCGGACCAATCTCGATTTTCGCGTCGCCCTCGGATGACGTCCCAGTTTCATGCGGCCGCGGTTCCTGCTTATAAAAGAAGCAGAATCGGTGGTTGGGAGGTCAACAAATCGCAGGTTCATTCAAGTCATGCGAGCAGAAAGGGGATCGCTGCTTAGTTCCCCCGCACAAATCTGCGAGACCAAGCCCGAAAGTGAGCGAAAGAAGGCGTGTGCCTTTATTTGTTCGCCCTTCCGCCGCACCCGCACAACGGTGCCGCCATCAAAAATTGACACTGGCCCGGATCAGAGCGATCAGCGCGTCCGGATATACGCCGCCGCCGGTGTTGGTGAAATACTGTACATCCGGTTGAAGTGTGACCCCACGGCCAAGATAACACTCATAGAAGCACTCGACGACCATCTCGTAAGGCTTGGGCGTACCGGCCTGTGAACTTATGTGGGCCCAATCAAGACCGACAGCGATTTTATCGTCGGGGCGCCCCGGAATAATTCCCGCGCCCAGCAAACCGGCTTGAATGGAATAGTCGATTTCGCTGACGCGCGAGTCGTTGCCGGTGAAGTTGCCCCATGCCGCCACACGCTGATCGCACTTCGCCGTCTGCCAAAGCGTCTGGTCCACAAATGCCCATCCACCGCCCGTGCCGGATTGTATTCCGCCATTCAGCGTCGGCAACTGGCCGGTGCGCCAGAATGCTCCGGCTCCCATCGTCCCCGGCATATTGGCCGCAAGGTGGTAATTCTGATCCAATTCGATATTCAGCGAGGTTCCATTGGGTTCATCGATAGTAGCGAGCGTATTGAGCATCGCATCCAGAGCCGTCGGATGGGAGCGCCCATTAAAAAACGCACCAAGGATCAAAGATGTTCCAGGCATCGCCGTGACAAACGCAGCCAAGCCGGGTGCCTGCGAGGGTGGGGCGTTTTGCAGTGTCAGCGGCGCATCGGTCGCGGAGGGATTTACAAAATCGGTGGCGTCCACCGAAATATCAAAAATGTTGTTGGCGTCCATCCGCCCCGCCTGCACTGTAATCTTATCGTTCAGAAGTGTCTGCCTGTAATACAATTCATATAATTGGGTTGTCGGCGGATTGTCATCAATATAGCTGAATCCCTGTAACGAACCGAGTTGTATGTCGTTGCCATTCGGGCCGAAATGAAAACGAATGCTGCTGACCACCGTTCCGCCCGGCCAGCGAAAGAGTTTGTCGGTGTCCATGTTCATTCCCAAAGTGAGACGCGCCCGGGATACAAAATCGTGCGTACTTTTTCCGCCCATAAGATTCCAACTATTGTCATTGACACCGTAGCCGTTGAAAGTTATTCCGTGGTCGGCCAGCCCGGTGCGTACGCCAAACCAGTCACCGGTAAGCGTATTGATATAGGCACCGGATCCCGTCGGGGCTTCGATCTCGGTGGTTGCCGCTTGTGTGGCCGGCGCGGAGGCCGGGGCCGTGGCGGCGGCGTCCATGTAGTACACAATGGCGGCAGGCGGTGGCAG
>JAJZVR010000324.1 GCA_021847065.1 Planctomycetota bacterium
GCTTTGGCCGCCGCAGCCTTATTGCGCGCACGTTTTTCCCGATCCGCCACATAATCATCAAACGTGCCATCCACCAGCCGCCATCCGCCGGGAGCGGTTTGATCCGGTTCCATGGCCAGAATTCGATCGCAAACATTGGCCAGAAAGTAACGATCGTGGGACACGACAATCAGCGTGCCGTCATAACTTTCCAGCGCGGCTTCCACCACTTCACATGTATTCATATCCAAATGATTCGTGGGTTCATCCATGAGAATGACATTGGCGGGCTTGAGCAGCATTTTCGCCATGGCCACCCGGGCCTTTTCTCCACCGGATAATGTGCCGACTTTTTTGAATATGTCATCACCGGAAAACAGAAACAGTGCCGCGAGTTCACGGATATCCTGGGGAGGCGTAACGGGCTTGATGCTGTGAATTTCCTCCATGACGGTGTTGGCCAGGTTTAAGTCCTGATGTTCCTGCTGGAAATATTGCACAGTCGTTCCGTGCCCCCAGACAATTTCTCCAATATCCTGCGGCTGCTTTCCAGCGAGAATATTCAGCAGGGTGCTTTTGCCCGATCCATTCGGCCCCACGATGCCCAAACGGTCTCCACGGGTCAGTTCAAGGGTGATATTTTCAAAGAGAATTTTTTGGCCGAAAGCTTTGCATAAATCCCGCAGTTTCAGCACATGCTGCCCGCTGGGCTTTTCCAGTTCCAGATTCAGAATCATACGGGCGGTATCGCCGCCGGGCTTACCAATGGCGGATTCATTCTTAAATCTTTCCAGACGGGTTTTGCGCCCGCGCGCCTGCATGGCCCGTTGGCCAGCCGAAAAGCGGCGGATATATTCCTCCTGTTTGGCGATAAACGTTTTCTGCTGTTCGTATGCGCGTTGCTGCGTGAGCAGGCGTTCGGCCCGCTGCGTCATGTAAGCTGAATAATTGCCTACATATTCTTCAATGCCCGCTGAGCGCAGATCAATAACCTTGTTGACCACCCGATCTAAAAAATAGCGGTCATGGCTGACGATAATCATGGCGGTATCATCCAGACCGGAAAGGGTGTTTTCCAGCCATGTCAGCATGGGAATATCCAGATGGTTGGTAGGTTCATCCAGCAGCAGTAAATCCGCGCCCTCCAACAACATGCGGGCAAGCTGAATACGGGATTTCTGGCCGCCGGAAAGATTGGCCACCGGCTGATCCATTTCCCCATCGGTAAATCCAAGCTGTTCAAGAACCATCTGAACGCGCCGCTGAATATCCCACCCTTCCAGGTGTTGAAATTGATGCTGCAAATGATCGTAATGTTTCAGCGCGGCATCATGTTCCGGCCCGTCCGGATCCCGTGCGAGTTCCTCAGCCGCCAGTTGCAATTGATGTTCAATTTCTCGCACATGGTCAAAGACCAGTTCCACCTGCTGCCTGACTGTTTGCGTTAAATCCAGGCGCGGCTGCTGCGCGGCGTAGCTCATGGCGGCGTCACTGGCCAGCGTGGCGGTTCCATGATCCGGCTCCTCCACCCCGGCAATAATTTTAATTAACGTAGATTTTCCGGCACCATTGGGACCTATCAGGCCAATGCGGTCACCCGCCTGCACATCCATGGTGATGTTTTCCAATACATGCCGTAACCCATACGCCTTGCTGACATTTTTGACCGATAAAAGCGACATATTCCGGCGACCTCTTTTTCGCAAAACCAAAGACCAGCGAAGATACCATATTTTGCCACAAAATGCCCGCGTGTTCCGGCTTTTTTTAATTGAATGCGCGATGTACAGCTCAATGATCTGTTGCATCGCCGGGGCGGGGAGTTAAAGTAACACGATGAACTCTGCCAAGGATGATTTTATCACACCACCTCTACCAGCCTCGGCTGCCGATGGCGCGAATTCATTGCGGTTTCTAAAATCGCGTCGCCTTTCCGGGAAAAAACTTATTGATATGGTATATAAAACGGGCCACCGTCGGCGGCACAAACCGTTGATGGCCTGCGTCCTGCGGCGGGCAGATTCCGGGCCCGCCCGAGTGGCCATATCGATTGCAAAAAAATGTGGCTCCGCAGTGGAAAGAAATGCCATCCGCCGTCGCGTGCGTGAGGCATGGCGGCTGGCGCAGCATCAATTTCCGCCGGGTATTGATGTTCTCGTGGTTGTCCAGCCGCACGGGCGTCTGACCATGCTGGAATATCAGCAGCGTCTCCTGGCCATGCTCCGTAATGGCTAGTGCTCTGTCACGTCTACAAATTAGGGTTGGTTGGCCAGAAGGCCGTGGACTTTGTCGCTTGTCGTCAAAGTATTCATCAATACGCTTTCCTCCGCGCTTCGTGCTCACGGCCCTCTGGCCATCTGCTAACCCGAAGAAAGCTGCGATAATCAAGGCTATCAAGCAAACGGGGACGACGGGACTCGAACCCGCAACCACCGGATCGACAATCCGGTGCTCTAACCAATTGAGCTACGTCCCCTGGAAATTCCAGAGTCCAGTATGTTACGGACAAGCTCACCAGACTGTCAAGGAACGCCGCCCAATAAAAATGGATTCATTGTTTCCCCCGTGATTGCAACGGGTGTTTCGGGCGTTGAGAAAAAAAACTGAAGATTCACATGGCAAATCCCTTGATGCCCCAGCGATCGTCACAGTGTTGCATGATGCAAAAAAATGCCGGAGGGGCTTGCCGCGCCGTCGGACTGTATGAAACGCCCCGTCTGTTTTGGTGTCTGATCTCGCAGACTCATCTTTCAGAGTCGGATCAATGGTCCACCGGGCATACGGGACATCTCTGGCCCATTGCGATCCCGGCCGTTGCTTGAACCATATCTTGGGTGAAGAACGGTGCTCGGGAATAGACACGAGATAACCGGCAGCCAGTCAATGCCGGTACCAAAAGAACACGGGCCGGTCTTTCAACCGGCCCGTTTGCCTGTGGTTCTTTAGCGTAATCCGCCACATTATATGGCTGGATCATGCGCTCATCGATGGCGAAAACACTTCGCCGTTAAACTAAGGCTGTACAACAATCAAGTCATACAGCAACCAAGCGCCCAAATAAAGCAGCGCTCGGAAAAAGCGGTCGTTTATCGGCCGCTCTTTTGCGCTTGGAAACAATCCCGGCAATAAACCGGACGATTTCCAGATGGTTTGAAAGGGACTTCCGTCGGCTGTCCACAGGACGCGCAGGTCGCTGGGAACATCTGACGGGGACCGGAGGAAAAGCCGCCGCGGCTTCCGCCATTGCTGCCACCGCCACCGGAACGAGAAGAGAAACTACGACTTCCACCACGACCGCCCGAATCGCCCTGTTGGGCTTTCCGTGCATCGCGGCAGGTTTTGCAGCGTTTGGGTTCATTTGTAAATCCACGTTCGGCGAACCGCTGCTGTTCATCCGCAGTGAACGTGAATTCCGCGCCACAATCGACGCATGCGATAACTTTGTCTTCATAGGACATACGAGTGCTCCCTGGGTATACCAGAAATGAGGGAATTGAGAGAAAAGCGATGGGCG
>JAJZVR010000325.1:0-1424 GCA_021847065.1 Planctomycetota bacterium
TTGGTGGAAGCAGGACAAATTCCGTGGGCCGAAATGGAACGTTTTGTTAATCCGAACCTTTTTTTTGTGATCTATGGCGAACATCCCACCGCACATGCAACAGTGGGAACATAACCGCTCGCTGTTGGCCCATGTTCCCGGAGATTACCCCGATTGGCTGGTAACAATTGCCTTTTACACTGCCTTACAGGCCATTGATGCCCTTTTAGCATACGACAATGTCAGAGCAAACAGCCACGACACACGAAACACCACACTCAAGCAAACCAACCGTTACGATTATATTTGGCGGCATTATGGGCCGCTTTACGATCTCTCGCGCAAGGTTCGATATCTGGCGGCTCCATCTCTTTGGATACAACCCGGAGATATTGAATCAAAGGTCCTCAAGAGATATCTTTATCCAATCGAATCATCCGTGAAAAAACTCATGCCCCACACGGCGTGGCCCGCCCACAAAGATGTGAATCTGAAAAATACGAAGTCTCAGACGACTTAGCAGTTCGCCATTCGCGGATATTGAGGCTGTTGGCTGGGATAGATAGCCTTCGCCATTATGCGTATTTAACGCCGCAGTACTCGCCGTGCACTCACCGTTGACAGCATGACCATAGATGACTAATATGGTCATATTAGTCTGATTTTGGAGTGCAATAATATGAAACACATGCAGGAGTGGCCCGTAGCTGCCGCGAAGGCGCAATTCAGTCAACTGTTGGAACAGGCCAGATCGCACGGGCCGCAGACAGTGACACGGCATGGCAGGCCGGCCATAGTTGTGGTATCCATCGAGGATTGGAAAGCCAAAGCAAAGCGATCACAGCGCCTTACTGAGTTTCTGATGCACTCGCCGCTGCGCGGATCCGGACTGGAAGCTCCGCGACTGAAGGGGAAATGGCGGAAATCGGCTCTATGAAATTTCTGCTGGATACAAATGTCATCTCCGAATTGGCGCGGATTGAGGTGGATCGAGCCGTTATTTCATGGCTTGACAGAACTTCCGAAGATTCTCTTTTTATCAGCGTTGTCACGCTGGCGGAACTGCATCACGGCGTGGAAAGATTGCCGGCGTGTACCAAACGTTCCCGGCTTCAGATTTGGCTCTCCGAGGCGCTGCCGGATCGGTTCGAAGGCAGGGTACTGCCCGTCGATATCGCCATCGCGCGGCAATGGGGAATTGTCGCCGCACAGTGTGAAGCCGGCGGTCATGCAATGGAATCGATGGATGCCTTGTTGGCCGCAACAGCCATGGTTCACAAACTGATACTGGTGACCCGAAATATTCGACATTTTCCAATCATGGGCGACGCGATTGTGAATCCCTGGCAGAACGCTGGCGGATGATTTTGCGGTATAATTTGGGTGTTGGAGAATAATATGAGTGTACGCCGACTGGCTTTCATATTTCTCGTATCGGCTGCAGG
>JAJZVR010000325.1:1524-3493 GCA_021847065.1 Planctomycetota bacterium
CGTGTGGGTTTCACCCCGCTCCGGCCATGGCCCAACCCACCCGCACATTGGACCGCGCGAACGTACTGGAGCGCAGCAGTTCATGTGACGGTTTCGCCCTGACATTTCGCCGTGCGTTACTGTCAAAAGTTGCACACCCCATACCGCGGGCGTGGCAAATTTTCCGGGCACTCGGGCGGAACCGGCGGCATCAATGCCGATTGCGGGATGTAGCTGGCGGATATTCCGCGGAAAAGCCAACGCGGTCCGGCGATTCAACAAGCTGGTATCTGCCATGGAAGCCTTTCTGGGTAATAGCCGACCTTTGCTCGCACAGGCTTATACGGACATCCGCGCTTCTGGGAAATTGTTGTGCCGATGCACCCTTTTATGGCCGCGATGCGCGAATGCGATAGCGGGGACGCCCTACGGTGATGCCTTTGCCGGCTAAACGCATGGCCCAGAAGGTAATGTAGGATACTGCCGCAAGGGTCAGAATAATCGCCATCCCACCAAAGGCGCCGTTGGCGGCCAGGAGTGATGCGTCATACGCGAAGAGTGTAAAAAGCCCCACCAGCATAATGCGTTCACCGCGTTTTCTCGGGGCTTCATGATGATTAAATATCTGCCGGGCAACCCAGGCAAAATAGATTACCGCCACCAATGCCGGCCCGATTGCGTCTATAAGAACACTGCGTGTAATGCTGCCGCGCAACAGCATGATCAATACCGCAGAGGCGTCGATGAATGCCACTCCGCTCAGAAGTTTCCAGATACCGGCAATGCGCAGGCGCGGGCGTTTGGATTCCAGACGATATGAAATAGCGGTGGCCACGGCGATATGGGTAAAGAGAAACAGCGACAAAATTAAAAAGCCGGCGTTGGGGCGGCCAATCAGGCAATTGACCCCCCGAATCAGTCCCAAGGCGATAAAGCCGACATACCCCAGAAATTTTCCCGTGGCGTTATAGAATACAATCAGCAAACTGGCTATCATGGCCAGCGTGAGGGCAACGGGAAAGTTGATCGGTTCAAACCAGGAAAGCAGTGTTGCGGAAAACAACCCTAAAAGCATTAAAACCAGACTCAATACAATCACGGCCGGCACACTGAGCCGGCCGCTGGGAATGGGACGCCAGGGCGCAAAGAGCCGGTCGCGCCGTGAATCCAGAAGATCATTGAGCGTCATGCCGAAGGCGTAGAGAAAAAAAGAGGCCAATGCCGCCAGTGCAAATTGTGTTACAGGGTCTTTGATCGCGGGCTGTCCGGGGATATTCAGAAGCATGAGTGTCCAAACATCCGCCACCGCGGTCAGCGCCAGGGCCACGCGCATAATCTGAAATAGAGCCAGTATGGACCCCATGGCGACTCCGATGGTTCAAGCTTGATATTGGTAGTCATCGACAATCGCGACGATGCAGGCATCAATCGGCAGAGGTGGATCAAACGGATTGGCCGCCTCACTCCCTTCTTCAAAGAGCACCAGCGATCCATCCGCTGCACCGGTGACATCCACCGCCAGGAGGGTCCATCGAATGGGTTGCTGATTAAAATCCAGCGGTTGAAGCAGGACAAACCGTTGAGTTTCCATACCCGGAAGTCGAACGCGGGCTTCAATTCGACCAATCACTTTACCTAAATACATACGTTATTCCAAAATCCGGCAATCAATGGCCGCTGTTTTCAACTATACCGCCGCGGGCGGATCAATTAACGCCATGATCCCCAATCGCATGGGGCAACGGCTATCGGCTTTGAGCATATCCTGCACACCCCGGCCATCGCTTACCACCAGCACCCGCATACCGGCGGCCGCCCCCAGCACATCCGCCGCAACTTGTGGAAAGCCATTGGGTTCTCCGCTGATCGGATCAACGGGCTGAACGATTAACAGGCGCGAGCCAGCCATGGAAGGGTGCTTCCTGGTTGCGGTTACTGCGCCTTTTACCATGGCAATAAACATATAAGAGCCTCGTGCGTCGGCAATGCG
>JAJZVR010000326.1 GCA_021847065.1 Planctomycetota bacterium
TCCAGCGATGGCCGCAGCGCCAGCGGATGGCTGCCCGCCGCCATAAGAATGGCGTTGATTTGCAGGCGATTTAACAGCGGAAGATCATCAGGCGGATGCTGCCATAATTCCTCCAGCGTCGCCCATTTGGCCGCCGTTGCCGCCCGAGATGTCCCATCAACGCCGGTTGCATCCGCCGCCTGCACGACGCCATTGACGATGCTCGCAAGTACCGCCGATTCCTCCTCATTGGCATCCGCCACATCATCATCCGTTGTCCCATCCGTGTCATTACCCGTCGATTGGGCATGCAGTGGTTGGCAACGCCAACGCAGATAAGAATCCAGATGGCGATACAGAACCGCCTCATTTTCCGCCGGCTCCAGCGCAAAGGTCTGGGCATAACGGCGCGGCAGTTTAATATTCACCAGGCCGCGGGTATTACGCACCATGACCTGTGACAACAAATCCCGCAGCACCCGCCGATTGCGCGGATCACGCGGGTTACCGCGCGTAACAAAATTCTTTTTGAAATCCGCCTCCGTCTTCAGATGGCCCGGTTCCAGCAATGTCAGCAGATTGTACAGCTCAATGAGATTGTTCTGAACCGGTGTTGCCGTCAGCAGAAAAATGTGCCGGCGCTTCAGCGCATTGACCAATTGCCAATTGCGGGTCGAACGATTCTTACAATGATGCGCTTCATCAACAATGACCAAATCCCACGGCTCCGCGGAACAATGTTCGAAGTGCCGTCGGCTCTTCGCCAGCGATATGGATGCGATAACCCGGTGCCGATCCGTCCAGTCATCCCGGTCCCATCCGGAAGCGGCAAGATTAAATTCCAATCCAAATTTACCGGATAATTCATCCCGCCACTGACCGGTCAACGGTGAGGGAACCAAAATAAGCACGCGTTTTACCATGCTGCGCAGAACATATTCGCGCAGCAGCAACGCCGCCTCAATGGTTTTTCCCAGCCCTACTTCATCCGCCAGTAATACGCGGCCATGAAAATATCGCAGCACCTTCCGCACGGTCTCAATCTGATGCGGCAACTGATCTACGGCATGAAGACCGTCCAGACACAGCAGTTCATCAAAACCCCGAAGCAGTTTGAGCTTTTCCAACTCCAATCGCAGGCGAATGATATTAGGATCTGAACAATAAACAATGGAAAACGCCTCTGACGCCGGCGCCGCGATAGCAATGCCCCCCGGAGTCTTGGGGATTTTTCGCAGTCCATCTCTCTGTGCTACCGCAAAAGCATTGGACCACGACATGATGAAGCTCCGTCTTCCATAATCTCAAGGCGACTACTGGACGCTCAGTTTACCCCATGCCCGAAGCAAAAGAAAATCTCCGTCAAAAAAGTAGAAAAGTCGGGAATGTTTTTTTCAGAAAGTGAAAATACGCCATAATAGACCATGTTCCGGCATGCCAACCAAAATCCGCCAATTTCCCGCTTGTATCACCCCCGATTCATTTCATAATCTCCGCTCCTGCGAGCACAACGGGCGGGCAGCGGGCGACCACAGGGTTGGCGTGAAGAGTTCGCGTGAATCTGCGCGGTTATTCCAGCGTGGCAAGGGCGTCGTCGAGGGTGCGGCAGGTGGTGATTTGCATCTGGCGGCCAGCGCCGGCGGCGGCGGCTTTGTCGGTTTCGCTGCGGTGAATGGGTACCAGCAATCGGCTGTAACCAAGTCGACCCGCTTCGCTGATGCGCTGGCCCAGCGAACCAATCTGCCGAAATTCGCCCAGCAGGCCCAATTCACCCATCACCAGCGTCCGGCTGGAAAGCCCGCGCTTCATGCGGGCGCCGGCGATCGCCAGGGCGATGGCGGCATCCGCGGCCGGATCGTTTACCCGCATCCCCCCTACCACATTGACAAATACGTCCTGATCGACCAGACGTAAACCGGAGCGCTTTTCCAGCACGGCAATAATCATCGCGACTCGATTAGCATCACACCCGCTGACTTTCCGGCGGGCTGAACCCAACATGCTATCAGCGGTAAGGGCCTGAATTTCCAGTGCCAGCACGCGGGAACCCTGAGTTACAGCGCAGATAACACTGCCGGGGGGTGATCCGGCGTGCGGTTCAATTAACAAAGCGGAGGCATCTTCCACGCTTTCCAGGCCCGCAGCGCCCATGCGAAACAGGCCCACTTCCAGCGTGTTGCCGTGGCGATTTTTCACGCAACGGACAATGCGATGATCGTGATGGGTGTCACCTTCAAAATACAATACCGTATCGACAATATGCTCCAGAAGTTTCGGCCCGGCCAGGAGGCCCTGTTTGGTAACGTGCCCCACAAGACAAACGGCGGTTCCGCCGGCCTTGGCCAGATAGACCAATTCGGTCGCACAATCGCGGAGTTGCGAAACGCTGCCGGGGGGTGATGCGTTGGTGGGTTCGTAAATCATCTGCACAGAATCAATAACGCAGAGATGTGGACGGAGTTTTTGAATTTGCCGCCCAATTTTCTCCAGGTTGGTTTGCGCGTAAATCAGCAGGCGGTCATCATCAACGCCGAGGCGTTTAGCCCGCAGCTTTGTCTGCTGCGCGGATTCTTCACTGCTGACATACAACACCCGATGCCCCTGCCGGGCCATGCGATCACCGGCCTGCAACAGCAGCGTGGATTTACCAATGCCCGGATCACCGCCAAGCAGCACCGCGGCTCCGGGTACAATACCGCCGCCCAGCACCCGATCAAATTCCGGCAAGCCCGTGGGCATGCGGGGAATATCCAATTCGGGAATTTCTGATAAAGGCCGGGCCGGGGCATCATCCTGAGAGGCAAAATGCCCAGCGGAACTTTCAGACGCCTCTTCCGATAAAGCACGCGGCCGATGCGGATCGGCCGCGGCTTGGGTCATCTGTTCCAAGCTGTCCCAGGAATTGCAGTCCGGGCACTTTCCCATCCATTTGGGCTGTATTGCGCCACAATTGCGACAAACGAAGTAATTCTTTTGCTTGGCCATGCGGGCGATTATACCGGGATATGTTGGCTTTGCGGTTTGGCAGTTTAAATTTCGCAATCATCAATTTGCTTTGGCGCCAAAAAAATAGACATTTTTTACTTGTGTTTTGGGAAAGAAAGGTCGAAGATGATATTCGGATGAGCCTAACGGAGTTACCGAAAGGAGGTATTCCGACAAACAGCGTTCGATCAAAAATAGATTGAACTGAAATAACCGCGCCAGCGGCCATACATTTGAATTTCACCGGAAACAACACGCTATTGTAAATTCCTTTTTTTTATATCCGGTGCCCTCAAATGAATGTCGTCGGGGCGGTTTTTCATGCGCCCATAGCACAGGGGATGACACGCTTTTAATCAGAATATTCAACGCACATAAAGGATTGCCACGCCTGATAACACTTCAGAACCGGTCCAAAGGATCCTGGCGCAATGACAGCGGCTTATCCAGAAGTTCACTTAATACAAACACACTTCGCAGCGCATGGGGATTGTTCATTACAGCTCGGACGCTTTGCGCAGCGGTAC
>JAJZVR010000041.1 GCA_021847065.1 Planctomycetota bacterium
CCTGCATGGCACGACACGCCGTTTGTATCCGGCTGACCAGGCGTTGGCTGATGGAGTCCAGAGCGGCAACCGCCGGCATGTTTTGACCGATGGCCGCACCGTGTTGGGTGGTGGCCGGTTGGGCCGCGGTTTGCACATCCACGGCAATGCGCAGAGCCGCAAACAACCGAATGGTGGTATCTAATCCGGAGGCCTTCTGCGCGGCGGCGATGCGCGGCTGCAACGTTTTCCACTGATCTTGAGAGAAGGCCCGCATCGCCCTGAGCCGCGACGCGGCACCGAAAATAGCAATTCGGGCGGCACTGTATAAGCTTGCGGGCCGGCGGGATGGCGGCACGTAGTAGCCAGCGACACTGTGGGCTATGAGGTCCGCGGTGGCGCGGGCCACACGGCCGTCTGAAGTGTTGTGCGCTGCATTGGCGGCGGCGCGGTAGGCACGAATGGCCGGCGAAAACAACTTCAGCCCAAGCAGCGACTCTGCCCGGATGCGAAGCAAATTATAGCGGTTGAGACCTTGTTTCCGAAGGGCTTGGCGGTTCAGGTTTAACAGGGTGGACGCCTTTTGCAGGGCTTGATGGTCGTGGTGATGGTCGAGCAGTTGGTTCAGATTTTGCAGCGCTGATATACCTTTGGCGAATGCCGTTCCGGTACTGGTTGCTACCAATAAAACCGTCAAGGCGATCCCCACGATGCGCAGCGACCACATTGGCCAGCCTTTTAGAAGAAAACGCGTCAACATGTGCTATCCTGTCAAACGTTCCGATGGCACCTTCTTCAATGCCAATGGGAATATAGGCTGCAGGCGGCGGCGGTGTCAAGACTTTCGTGATTACATTTGTGTTGGTGCTCTGGTCGGGCGGGGCGTGGGCGGGGCAGCGGTGGATTCTCTTACTATCAATTTTACCGGCAGCAGAATCACGCCGTTAGGTTTGTGATCGCTTGTGGACTCAGCCGCTTCAATGAGGGCCGCAATGGCCCGTCGACCAATGTCGGTGTGGGGTTGGGCGATGGTGGTCAGAGAGGGGAGTGTGAACGAGGCGAGCAGTTCATCGGAGAAACCAACGATGGAAAGATCGCCGGGCACTTTTATTCCCAGTTCCGCAGCTACTCTGATGGTTATGGCTGCCGCCTCGTCATTGACCGCAAGCAGTGCGGTGGGACGCGGATTGAGGGTTAGAATGTTTCTGGCGGCCACGGCCACGGCCTCCGCCTGCCAGGCGGCGGGTTGGATGAAGCCGTCGGGGATTTTCAAACCAGCCTTGAGCATGGCGCTGCGATAGCCGATCCGCCGGTTATCAACGGTATAAATCTCGGCGGTGGGGCCGCCAACAAATCCAATTCGGCGATGTCCGAGGGCGATGAGAAAATCCACGGCCATCATCGCGCCGGCCTGATCGTCCGGATCGATGCGCAGTCCCGGAAAATCGGGGCCGCAGTTGGTATGAACAATCCGCAACCGACGACGGGCCGGGTCGTCCTGGATAATAGCTCCGGCGTCAACGCTCCGTGTGAGATCGCAGCAAAATACGCCTTCGACACGATGTTCAACACACTCGTCGAGCAGAGAACTTAAACCGGCTCCGATTTCCGAGCGAAGCATTTTAATGGTGTACTGGCCACGCTCATAAAGAGCTTCCAGCACGCCGTCCATCACCCGCCCGACGAATTCCCGGCTTACGGAGCTGACAATAGCGGCCACCACACCGCTGCGGCCCGAACGCGATGCGCGCGCCAGCGCATTGGGGCGATAACCCATTCGGCGCGCGACAGCTTGGATGCGAGCGGCGGTGGCGTCCGCGATGCGGATTTTCTTAGCCTTACCGGAAAGCACCGCCGCCACGGCGGAATGGGAGCACCCAGCCTCAGTTGCAACATCATAAATCGATAGTCGCGTTACTTTCTTCAATGTTCTTCTTTCCATGTTCTTCGCCCGTAAAGTTAAAGCATACCGCGTAACCATATTACGCCAGTGCCGGATAAAGGTGAAATCCAAGCGTGACCAAGATCGATTTTATAGAGTCCATTCGTTTTTAATTTTGGACTTGACAAAGCGGAATAAAGATGTATATTGGGTATAGGTATTAATAAGTTTTGTCAGGCCAAATCGACATTTTTATTGCTTTATGCTGTATGTATAAAGCAATCGAGCATTGAGGCTTGACCGATTAAGTCGTGTTAAAGATTGCGGGACGCTATGTTGTGGTTCGTGGGTTTTGGTGTAAGGAGTTTGCTCATGAATAGCTATTTTTCAACGCGAAAGCGTGAAGGCACGACAGGCAACGCTATATCCCGACTCCCGGCTTCCGTCCGGTGCCGCGGTTTCACGCTGGTGGAACTTCTGGTGGTGATTTCAATTATCTCCGTTCTCATCGCGCTGCTGTTGCCAGCACTGGCCCGGGCCCGATCGTTGGCCAATCAGATGCTGTGCGCCAGCAACCAGCGGCAAATAGGTGTTGCGATGTATGAATGGGCCGATGACAATAAAGGCTTTGCACCGGGGTGTGGGCAGGGTTTTGGTCTGGGGGCCGGGCAAATGGTGCCGGTGGCCAGCGTGAATAACGTCACTTACGCCCTGCCGAATTTGAGTTGGCATTACGCTTTTCAGCTTCCGGCGGGCAACGCCCAGCGACTGGTGCTGCCAGAGGGAGCTCTGCTAGCCAAAGGGTATATCACCTCGCCTGCGGTTTACGTATGTCCATCAATGGAAAGAATAGTGGCCGGATTGGCCGCCAAATACTTTGCCTCCGCACGGTTTATTTATACCTACGAATACCATTTTAACATCATGTTTACCGGAGTAAACAACCAGCAGTTTAGCGCGTGGCAAAACGGAACCGCCCCGTTGCCTTTTCCGGAAACGCCGACAAGTTATGTGGGTGTTTTACCGACAAGTTGGTCACACGCCCCTCCCTCCCGGCTGACGAACCCTTATGGCGGAGAGTCAGCCTCCGATTGCATGTTTATGGAGGATGGGGCTTTACCTGAGTATGATTATTGCAATATCATCCATGTTCCCGGAAATTCGAATCCAAACTGGATCGGTATGCACGGATGGGCGATTCATGACGGCGGGGGAACCATCAACGTGCTGTTTGCGGATGGGCACGTTTCCGGGGAAACAAAAAATCTTATTCCGCTGCCTTCGGTGGCCGGCTACCCGAACCATGTGGCCTACCCGGCCTATTTGGATATACCCGGCTAGTGCTCTGTCACGTCATAATTTCAGGGTAAACGCTGACGAGCTTTCTGCGGGCGTCTGCTATCTGCATGTGCCATTGGACGCCTTTTTGTTGTGCATTGACCTCGGACGACCACGCAGCCGTTTCGTGGCGTAGTGTCTCAAGGTCACCGAACCGCCTTCCGGCAACACATTGCCGTATGAGAGAACTGAGTCCATTTTCCGCGATATTCAGCCAACTACCGTGCTTGGGGGTATGTCGAAACTCCAAACGGCTTACCAGTCGCCGGGCACGCTCAGGATCGAATACCTCGTAAAAGGCGCCCTTGGTATGCGTATTGAGGTTGTCGCATACTAGCACCACGCGCGGACAATCGGCATAACGCCCCTACAATAACCGCGCCATCTCCTGGGCCCAATCGGCCTTGGTCTTGGTGGCCCGAACCTGGACTTCTCGCCAGCCCGCCAGCGGCTCGGTAAACATGAAGATCGTGCCGGTGCCGGTTCGCTCGTACTCATAATCAACCCGACGTCTGTGCGTCGCGGTTGCCGGAATCGGCTGGCGGGTCTGCTTCAAAAGTTGCACCGGCTGTTCATCCATACATAAGACCGGCTTGGCCGCGTCATACGGTTGGGCGTAGGTATCGAGCACTTCCTCCATGCTGGCGGTATCCTAACATTTTGCGTTGACAGAGCACCAGCATCTTCTGGCGAGATTCATTTATTATGTGACAGGCTGGGCGCGGCGACGTCTATATTTTCGCGGCAGCGGCAAATGTGCGATGTTCATTGATGCGCTGGTCAAAAATCGTCAGTATGTCTTCCAGTCGTGAGCGTTTATTGCGTTGCAGCCAGAGTTGGCAATAACGATCTTTCAATGATTGAAGAAACTGAATTTGTCTTTCCGGACATGGTTGATGCGGCGCCGTGCCCGCGAAGAAATCAAGACGTGCCATGGTGCGGGTAAGCGTATAGAGAATCTGGTCTCTGGTAAGCGCCAACTCCTGCCGGGCCAATCGCTGATCTGAATCCAAGGCATTGCCGGGAAGTTCAAAGCAACTTCCGAACGTCTTCACACGCTGATATTCTTCCGCCAGCACGTCGGCATTGGCCTGATTCAGGAACTCTGTCTCATGCCAAGGTTCTCGCATAAGCTTAAAATCCAGCGAGGCATTGGGCAACGCATAGCGTGTGATACGCTGATATACATTGCCGATCATTCCAATAGCTGCCGCGATTAACCCGGTCCGATCACCGAGTATGTGCAGGCCCGCGGACAGAGCGTGATTGTCGATGGAATCCTCATTGACATTCCATGCCATGGCGGCACCATAAGCCATTGGCAGCAGGCTGATAGCCAAGGCCTGCTGATGGCCATAATCGCCCCAGTCGGTGTTTAGAAATCCGGCAGCGCCATATTTTAAGCCGGCATGGGCGGCATTGCGCAAATTGGCCACAGCGTTATCCCATCGGCCACCCAGAGATTGCCAGGTGGATGTGCCGGGGCAGACATAAAATGCGCGGCCTGATTGAGCAAAAAGTTTGCCGTGCTCATCGAAGGGGTGATCCCCGGCATAGCCCCATTCCAGCAGTGTGGCATCTTTGGGCAGTTGGTTAATTAATTCGGGGTGATTAAGAATAATGTCGCCCCAAAGCTGCACACGTTTTCCATGGCGGCCCGCAAGGTCCGAGCAGAAATTAACCCAATCGACATAAAGGCCTCCGATGCCCCGGACTTTAGCCGCGTCGGCACTGCGTCCCTGTCCTAAATCCCAGGATTCATCGCAGCAGATGTTGAACGTCGGGCTGGAAAAATTCGGGAGAAAATCGGCATACATTTCCGAAAGCAGCGACTTGGATGCCGCATCCGTCACGCAGAGAGTCCAGGGATCATCACTCCATGTTTTTATTCCCCGGCGTTGCAATTCCGCGGGTTCAATTTCCGCCAGATGCCGATACCGGGGCAGGCGGAGAATCTTGTCAAAATGCCCCAGGGAAGTAAGTGATGGCACAAAGTCGATATGGTATTTGCGACAAAGGGCGTCAATTTCGCGTATGTCATCCGGCGTCAGCGGGGTGGTATTGGCATACATATCAGGATGGCCAGAGAATTGAAATACGTTCTCAATATAAAGTTGAAACTCATTGATTTTCAATGCGGCCAACTGCCTGACCAGCCATAAGAGTGTTTGCAGTGTCGGTACTTTTCCGCGTGAAATATCATGATAAAAGCCTCGGCGGTGATAATCCGGGGTATCAATGATATGCAGGCATGGCCAGGTGTGACCATATTGGCGGGCGATCTGAATGAGTGTTTGCAGCGCATAAAACAGACCTATATTGGTTTTGGCCTCAATGGCCACCGAGGTGGGGGAAATATGCAGTTCATAGCCTTGAGGATGCGTGAATGTGGGGACAAGTGCCAGTCGGATCAGGGGAATTGTCGTGTGATTTTCCGGCGGAACAAACGGTGGCTCAGCGCTTAGCAGCGAGATTACTTCCGCCAAGGCGTCGCGCAGGGCGGGATCGTCTGATGGCACTTGAATCCGCGGCGGTACTGCTCCAAAATGAAGTTCGCCATCCGCGCGTTGACATTGTTTCGGATAGGGAATTAAGTGCAGCGGTGAACTTACAGCCGTTAGATTACCCATAAACGCCATAATAAAGGCTTTCCTGTTAAAGTATGAATCAGGTCATTGCATGTGCTCTAAGATTGATCTTATTCCGAAATCGTCCCGTGAGGTGCGGATTGTTAAGATTCTGCCGGGCACAATTCTATCCATTTCAGAGAGTTTATTTTTCAAGGCTGGCGTCATAAGGCGCATCAATCATCGCCGTTTAAATTGTTTTTCCAGATCGCGGCGGTCCAGGCGGATCGTGGTGGGGCGGCCATGGGGGCAATTGCTGGATCGCTCCACTTCCTGCCGCCGGGCTAATAATGCGGCGATTTCCTGATTGGTCAGTGGGTCTCCAGCCTTTATCGCTGCCTTGCACGCGGCCATATCCAGCACTTCGTGGAGTAATTCTTCGTCAGTAATGCCGGTGGATTCCTCCGCTACTTTATCAAGTATTTCTTTGACAAAATCCATGGTGTTAAGCCTTGACAACAGGCCAGGCAGACTTTGTACTGCCACGCTGGAGGCGTCAAATTGAGTGATTTCAATGCCCAGTGACGCCAGCAATGGCCGTACCCGATCCAATCCGGCGAGTTGATGCCTACTCACAGATACCACCACTGGCAGCAGTAATCGTTGCCCCGCAATGGCTCCCGCGCGCACGCGTGCCAAAAGGCTTTCGTAAATCACACGCTCGTGTAAGGCGTGCTGGTCAATTACCAGAAGACCGTCGCCATCTTCCACAACGATAAAACTGTTATGGAATTGCATGAACTTCGGAGCGCCTGCGGTTGCAAAAGCGGGGGGTGAAGTGGCACCCCACGCTGGAAGCGCAGACGATATTGTCGCGGCGCTGGAATTTGTGGCGCTGCGCGGTTCTGAATCGTCGGCCATTGCGGGAATGCTGGAATTCGCGGTAGGGATATTGCCGAGATCGTATTGGGCCGATTGCGGTAGGGGCACATCCAGAGATTGCTGCAGTGGTTGTGGATCGCGGAAAAATTCCGCGATGACTTGCCGCCGCTCCTGGGTCTGATGCGCCATAAACTCCTGCGCAGCTTCGGGCGTAGGCGCAGAAGGCAATCGCATGGGTGGTGTTAAATCCGATGCCAGAAGCCGTTCTCGAATAGCCGCGAGAACTGCCCGATACGCCAGATTCGGCTCACGAAATCGTACTTCAATCTTCTGCGGATGGACATTAACATCAAACGCGGTGGGGGGCATGTGCAGAAATATGACCGCCACTGGTTGAGACTGCGGTTCGATAAGACCACGGAAGGATTCCTTTACCGCGTGGAAAATCGACCGGTCTCGAATATATCGGCCATTGAGAAACAGATATTGGTAATGCGCTGTGGCTCGGGCGGTGGCGGGCTTTCCGACAAATCCTTCCACACGTATACCGGTCTCGGCATGGTCCAATGCAATAAGCTGTCCCTGCAATTCCTTATTTAAAGCAGTAACCACACGGGCCTGCGCATCGGTGGTAGCCGGAAGAGTCAAACTGCTGCGCCCATTATGGGTCAGAGAAAACGTGATTTCCGGATGGGCTAATGCCGTGCGCAAGACGGTTTCCGAAATATGCCCGAATTCCGTTGAATCTCCACGTAAAAACTTGCGCCGGGCCGGCACACAATAAAACAAATCCCGCACTTCAATGGTGGTACCCACCGGAGCAGCGCAGGGTATTGGAGCGTCCATCACGCTTTCCTGCGCAACTACCCGCACCGCCTGATCATCTTGAGCGCGCCGGGTAATAATGGTGGTGTGGCTGACACCGGCGATGGATGCCAATGCTTCGCCACGAAATCCCATGGTTTGAATCGCAAATAAATCATCCATGGTCTGAATTTTACTTGTGGCGTGTCGGGCCAGTGCCAGTGCTACCTGATCCGGGGCGATGCCGGACCCATCGTCGGTTACGCGGATGAGCGTGCGGCCTCCGTTTTCAATGGTTACCGATAACCGGGTGGCCCCGGCATCCACTGCGTTGTCCAAAAGTTCTTTCACGACGCTGGCGGGCCGCTCCACAACTTCGCCGGCGGCGATTTTATTTATCAGTGCATCAGGCAGTACATGAATGATGCGTCTGCTGGCCGGGACTGCCGATGGTGTTGGTTCAGTGGCGTTCATGTTGCTAAGCATAGCGTGGGAACAGGGGTTCGGGCTAGTGTTGTTGGGTAAATCGTTGCCGGGCCGTCAGCGCGTGGTGGATGGTGTCGAGCACAAGGTCTAATTGTTTGCCAATATCCTCCGCCAGAAATCGTAGCACCAGATAGCCGTTTTCCTGAAGAAGTTGATCCTTACGACGGTCCCGCCGATAGGCTTCGGAATTATTGAAATGCTGGGGGCCATCAATTTCAATTGCCACGCGGGCGTGCTGACACAGCAAATCGACTTCCATTTGGCTTGCGGCATCAAAAGCAATAGGCAGTCGGACATTAAGTGTGAAAAGTCCCGCCGTGGTTCCCAACGATTCCAACCGGCGAAAAAGAAACGCCTCGGTGGCGCTGCGGGCTTGGCCTTCCTGCTCCAGCGTTGATGGGAGTTCCCGGGCAACGTGCACAAACAGATCAGCCAGCGGAGTATCGACGCCATCACGAATCAATCGCTGGACACTGCCGGCATATTGCTTTTTCCATTGCGGATCAATCGGGAGCGGCACTTCTACGGGCCAGCCTGGTACAGCGCTGCCGGGCAGTAAAATGTTATAACCCACTGCCTCATACCCGCGACATCGGCGATCAAACATTTTTGCCAGCATGGGAACGTTGAGATCGGCATAATCATATACGCGTACTTCGCGTTTTCCATCGTACAATCGATGCAGCCGTCCAACATATTGCGCAATGGTTCCGTGCCAGGAAACCGGCAACGTCAAAAAGAGTGTGTCGAGTCTGGCATCATCAAAGCCTTCGCCGATATATTTTCCCGTTGCCAGAAGCAGTCGCGGTGCGGTTTCCGCCAGGCCAGCGATTGTTGCGGACAATTCCCGCAAGGCCTTAATTCCCATTCCACCGCGCAGCACGAATACATTGGCAATATGCGGTGAAAGTCGTGCAGCCAACTCCGCCATGTGTTCGTGGCGTTCAGTCAACACGATCGGCGAGCGGCCTTGTTGAACGGCCTGTAGGACATCGTCGCAAATTGCGGCATTGCGGTTTGAGTCGGCCACAAGTTCTTTATACAACGCCTGAAATTGCCTGCGAAAATCTGGCTGCTCTGGAGCCGCAGAGCGAAAGCTCGTGGGGCGCACCAGAACGGTATGCTCGAATGGCCGGGCTTTAGCCTGTTGTTTGGCATCGACATGATGTCGGACCGGCCCGCATTGCATGAGGATAATGGGCTGATGGCCATCTTTTCGCGTTAACGTTGCGGAAAGTCCAAGAACATATTTCGCCTTGGCGCGTCGTATTGCTTGTTCAAAGCTCTGTGCGGATAGATGGTGGCACTCGTCCACGATCACTTGACCATAGTTGGCGACGCAATCATCCACAACACCCTTGTGCACCAGACTCTGTATGATTGCCACATCAAGCTGACCGGTTGATTTTTTATATCCGCCCCCGATTCGCCCAATGGATTTTACCGGGATTTCCAAAAAGCTCGACAGCCTCGCGATCCACTGTTCCATGAGTTGTTTGCGATGCACAAGTACCAGCGTGTTTACGCGACGCTGAGCAATAATCCATGCCGCAATCACTGTTTTTCCAAAACTGGTCGTGGCAGAAAGCACGCCGGTGTCATTGGCCACCATCGCCGTCGCCGCACGTTGCTGATCTGGTCGCAACGTACCGTGAAAATGGACGTCCAGTTCCACTCCCGCATAACGCTCATCCCGAACGGCCGCGCCAATTTTCAGATGCTTAAGCAATTGTTGCACATCTTCCAGGCAACCGCGCGGCAGCGCAATATGCTGCGGATGATCCTCGGTGCAACCGATGACGCGCGGAATGGCGTAGGTTGGAAAGCGCCACGCCTGCGCTTTATAGAATTCAGGATTTTGAAAGGCCGCCAGCGATATCAGTCGGTTACGCAACGCGGGCGGCAATGCCGCTTTGGCTATATAAATATCATTGCCGAGGACAAGCTCAAGACTTGTCGGCATGGGGCCGGAAATAGATGCCTCGCCGCCGCGGCGTGATGGGGAGATCATCCAGGGTGATGGATCGTCTTGGGCTGGCTCCGCAAAACGAACCGCCATGATCCGGCCCCTGGTTTCCGCGCGCCGAACAAGGTCCTCAACACGTGCGGGTGATAGCACCTTGATCTGGGATAAAAAGGCCCACTGATCCGGATGTGGAACCATGTTTTCATCTAAAAACATGCTATTACCTTTTTCCCTTGCGGCTTTTTGCAGTGGCAGAGCGATAAGGTTGCCCAATCCGCCACGCGGAAGCGTATCTTGATTTGGGAAAAAGCGGTCATAGGAATCAAGTCCGATTTCTGGCCGCCGATCCATGGTTTCGGTTAAAATATGCGTTCCCAGCCGCCGCGCCATAGCGGCCGGTATGGCCTGCTCGAAAAATATCCAGACATGGCCTCCATTGCCCGATCTGGAGCGTTCGAGATACGCCAGCAGGTCCAATTTACGGCAGGATTCCAAAACCGCCTGCACGTCCTGTACCCAGTTGGCTTTATCAAAATCCGCCGCCAAAAAATAGCAGGTCTCATCCTGCAGCATAGGATAAACGCCCATGACAAAATGTGTGCCTGTGGGGTCTTTGCCGGAAAGGTGCCAGCGCACAACCTCATCCGAGACGGGAAGAAACCGGCTGTTGGTGCAATCCATACAACGAATTTTCGGCTTCTCACATATTCCGCGAAGCCACTGATTCCCGCATGCCGGTTGATAGCCGGACTTGCCGGTTTTTCGGTTGTGAAATCGCTGCGAATACACATCGGGCCGTCCGCGAAACAAGCGTCTGAACAACGCAATTTTCAATTCCGCCGGGGATTGATGGTGCACCGGCGCAAATGTCTGGCTTGCGGCAGGCGATTGGCTTGGAAAAATTGGCAGTTCAATTGATCGTTTCATTGGTTTTTGTTCTCACCATGAATGTGCTTAAGGGTAATGGACAGTGATGAGGTTGGCAATATGGTGCGACTGTGGCGCGACTGTGGGTCCGGAAAAAATGCAAAAAAAAGCTGCCGCCCTTGCGGAATTGGTAGGCATTGGCTTACCATGGTTTGCTGATGAATCAGAAACGGTCATATTTTGGCAACTCCTCGATTGCTTCAGCATTGTGGCTGATCGGTCTGGGGATTACGATCAACGCCGTGGTGTTCTTCTGGACACACTTCAAATCCAATTCAGCGAAAGCGGGTAATGTTGTCATGGCTGCGGCAATACCCAATGCGCCCGGCTCGCACAACGCCGGGGAACTGCGGTCCGTTCGGGTTGTGCCAACGCAAATATCGGCCACGCGATGGGGCGTGGTGCTGGTGAACATGCGAACGCATGTTATGGCGGTATATCGGTTTGTCGGATCGCAATCGCGCATTCAACTCATGGCAAGCCGTGATTTTCGATCGGATTTACAACTGAAGGACTTTAATAATTTGCCGCCCACGCCAGCTCAGGTAAAGACCATGGTCTCGGCGGGAAAGGCTCTAACACGGCCATAAAAAGCCCGGCGAAAAGAGTAGGATTTCGTGATGTTACAGCACGGATTCACAGGTACGATAAAAACGGCTAGGCGCGCAGGGGGAATTTCTGGTACACTATACGGTTAGATAGTATCTGGTAACGGCGTCATAACGAGGAGTCGCTCATGGCGAAAATGTTTTACAGTTCCGAAGAAACGGCGGCAAAACTTAATTTGCCCGATGACAAAATTAAGGAACTCGTGGAGAAAAATAAACTCCGCGAATTTCGTGATGGCAATCGTGTGATGTTCAAAGTTGATCAGGTTGATCGTCTGGCCGGCGATATGCAGGGCGGGTCGCTGGAAGAAGGCATGATCGAGCTGGCACCCCTATCCGGTACTGGCAACCCAATCCTGAACGCCAGTGACGCCACTGCGAGCGGCACGTCGGCTGGTTCCTTTGCCGGTGGCTCATTATCCGGCCAGTCGGCGATTGGTAAGGCTCCCGGCAAGGCGGATACCGGCCTTCCGCTGCAATCCCCTGTCCCCGGTAAAAAGCCGGTGAAAGTATTTGATGAAAGCGAAGTTAAGCCAACCGACGCCAGTGCTCAAACCCAAATCTCATCTCCCTTGGACGAATCCATATCTCCCTCCGGATTGGATTCTGTCGGTAGCGGATCGGGCTTGCTGGATTTAACGCGCGAAAGTGATAACACCAGCCTGGGCGCTGAACTGCTCGAAGAAATTTATCCCGGCGATCATTCCGTATCCGGGCAGTCTGGTGTTGGATCATCCTCGGGTATATTTGATCAACCCGGCGGGGCATCGGCCTCGGGCGCACCGGCTTCCTCGGACTCTGGTATTGCGGTGGCCGCCGGCGGTGCAGCCGCGGAGAAGTCATCGTCACCGGCGATGGCAATGTCGCAAACGCCGACTTATGCACCCATGTTTGAAGCCCCGGATGCTTCTTCCGGTCTTTTTGGTGGTTTGGCTCTGGGGGCTGCATTTGTCATGGCATTGACGCTCGTGGCGGTGGGCGCGGCGTTTCAGGGATTTGTGCCAACGTGGGTTCCGTTCCTGGCCAAAAACGTGTGGATGTTCATCGCGTTTCTGGTTGTGATCGCGGCTCTACTGGCGGGTGCTGGTTATTTGGCTGGCAAGGCCTCGGATTAATTGCATACGCGGCGTCTCGTTGGCTGCCGCGGGCAATGGATCAGGTCATGGAGCGTTATGTATTGAAGTGGAAGGGCATGGAGGCCCGGGCGGCGTTGGTGCTGGCGATCTTCCATTCCCTTGTGATTTTTTTTCGCGCACTTTACTATTTCAGCGAATTGGTTGAAACTATTGGCTGATTTGAAGTGTTGCTCAATGGAAGCCTCTGGAGACAAAGCCTATGAATAAGACCTTTACCCGTAAACTAATGACTACCACGCTCCTGGCCGGTTTGACCGCCGGATTGCTCGGCCTGACCGGTTGCGTATCGGAAGACCAGTATCAGCGTTTACAGACCGCATTTGATCAGGCCAAATCACAATTGGCCGCCGATCAAAACGAATTGCTTCGCCTCCGTGGTGAAATTTCATCCTTAAAACAGAAGCTGGCGGAAGATAAACAGCTTCTGCAGGCACAGGGCGGCGGAACTTCCGCACTGCAAAGCGAAATTTCAGCCCTGAAGGAACGCCTCGCTAAATTACGCGGTCAGTACAATCGCCTCCTGGCTCTGGCTGGCGGAGCACCACGGTTGCCGGAATCCGTGAATAGCGCCCTGGAACATCTGGCGGAACAATATCCCAATCTTCTGGCATACAACAAGAAGTTGGGATTATTGCGATTTAAGAGCGATTTGCTGTTTGCCCTCGGCAGCACGGAAGTTCGTCCGGATGCGAAACGCGCGCTGGCCGAATTTGCCCAAATTCTGGACATGTCTGGAATTTCGGACAATGAAATTCGGATCGTGGGCAATACCGATGACGTTCCGATTCGTCGTAGCCGTGGTACGGTCATGAATCCGACAAATTGGTATCTTTCCACGAATCGGGCGATATCGGTTATGTATATTCTCAAACACGATGGTGTTATTGATCGTCGCATGCAGGTGGCCGGATGGGGCAAGACCCACCCGATTGCCGCCAATGCCCCGCGTCATCGTGGCAATCCGCTGAATCGTCGTGTGGATATCTTTATTCTCCCGATCAAGTTGAAGTATAATCCGTATGTCCCGGCTTCCGAACAGGTCGTGCCATCGGGTAATTCCACCAACCTTGCACCATCTGCCGGCACGCCGAACATGACGGGTAATCCGCCGCAGACCGTGCCGGTCCCGGCCGGAAATAATTAAGTGTTCTGATATTGTTAATCATTGATTCAATGCCCGGCAGGAAATTTCCTGCCGGGCATTTTTTCAGACTATATTTTCTTGGCAAATGCGGTTATGGTAGCGGACATGACAGAATCCAATGGTATTGCTGTTAATTACAGGTCTTCGCGCAATCGGCGGGAGCACGCCGTTTCGGTTGAGCCGGCAAAAATCAGTCATAATATCTTATTTTTGCAGAAGTTTTTCCGGCATGGCACGCGCATCGCATCGATTTGGCCATCGAGTCGATTTATGGCCCGGGCCAGCATTCGCCACGCCGACTTCAGTTCAGCGTGCTGTGTTGTGGAACTTGGTGCCGGCACCGGTCCAATCACCTCGGAAATTGTAAAACGCCTCAATGGCCAGACACAATTTCTGGCATTGGAGCGGGATCCCGATTTTGTACAGGTGCTTACTAATCGCTTTCCGGCGAATCCCCGTGTGCAGATTCTTCAGGCGGATGTCGGCCATCTGGATGCGATTCTCAACGACAATGGCATTGCCCCACATGGCGTTGATTGTTTTGTCAGCGGTCTGGGGACACCGAGCCTTCCGGAATCGGTGCGAATTGCCATGTTTTCCGCCGTTCGAAAATACCTTCGCCCGGACGGGTTTTTCAGTAATATTACGGAAGTTCCGCTGTATTACCTGAATTTCTATAAATCAATATTTGAGCATGTATCGTTTCAGTTCGTCGCATTAAATATGCCGCCCGGCGGCGTCTACCATTGCCGCGGAATGCGATAACGCGCGTATCATCTGAAATTTCAATAAAAATAATTGATAAAGTCAGAATAAGGTCGGCTTATGCCCCGCCACGGCCCGCCGCTGCTTGAAGCTTCCGCTGCTGGGCCTGATAGCGCAACTGCGCATCAATAAACGGTTGCACCTCGCCATCGAGCACGCGGTCAGGCTGGAAGACCTCATAACCGTTGCGGTGATCTTTCACGCGACGGTCATCAAGCACATAACTGCGGATTTGCGAGCCAAAGGCAATTTCGCCCTTTTCACCGTAAAGGCGTGCCAGTTCGGCATCGCGTTTGGCTTCTTCGAGTTTATTGACGCGGGCTTTCATGATTTCCAGCGCCAATGATCGATTTTGTACCTGAGATCGCTCACTGGTACAGACCACTTGAATGCCGGTTGGCTTATGGGTGATCCGAATCGCGGACGCCACTTTGTTAACATTCTGTCCGCCTGGACCGCTGGCCCGCACAAACGCGATGATTTCCATGTCCGCTTCGGGTATTTCGATTTCTTTGTCGGCCCCTTCAAATACCGGTGTGACATCCACGCTGGCAAAACTCGTATGCCGCCGCGCGTTGGCGTCATACGGGCTGATACGCACCAGTCGATGTACGCCAACTTCGCAATTCATATTCCCCGTGGCATAGGGGCCTTTGACCATCAGTGTGATTCTGCGAATGCCCGCCTGTTCGCCATCCAATCGGTCCACTTCGCTGACATCCCACCCGCGGCGTTCAAAATATCTTAAATACATGCGCAGAAGCATGTCCGCCCAGTCGCAAGCTTCAGTTCCGCCGGCCCCGGCGTGAATTTGAATAAAGCAGTCGCTGGGATCGTGGGGGCCTACATACAATGATTGCAACTCAAGCTGATCGACACGCTGTGTGGTGGTTATTAAAGCCTGGTCCGCTTCTTCCAGCAGGGCCGGATCTTCAGCGCCCATTTCCAGCATAACTGGAATGTCTCCAAGCGATTTTTCCACTTCATCAAGCGGATCCATGATAAGTTTAAGGGTTTTAAATTCACGAATGGTTTTGCGCGCCTGATCCTGATGATTCCAGAAATCCGGTGCCTCCATTCGTTGTTCCAAAACTTTTAATTGGCGGCGTTTTTCCGCCACGTCAAAGAGAGTCGCGGATGCTTTGAACCCGCGCCTCCAGGGAGGCCACAAGTGCCTCAAGATTTTCCCGTGCCATATCGGCTCCTTAAAACAGCTATCCTAGCCGGAGTGACGATAATTGGCGAATCCGGTGATGGTGTATTTTGTGTTGGACGGTGGCAGCACTTCGGACACACCGGATATTTGCAGCGACTGTATGTAAAAACGAAACAGAACTTTACCAGCGGGTGAAAACATTGCCGCCAAGTCGCGGCGAAGCGCGCGGATTGCCGGATAATTTTCCGTGCTGGTCAGGCGGAGGTCTATACGGAATTTCATCATCGGTATACGATGGTGACCATGACACCGGTAATACACAATCTGCATCTCTTTGCGTCACACAGTGTTACCAGTGAACCGCTGGAGACGGCGGCCTTACTGGCGGTTTTTGGCATTTTGAGCCTGATTGCCGTGTTATCCAACCGCGCAGCCGATCGGGTAGGTATTCCGGCGGTGCTGTTGCTGCTGGTGCTGGGAATGCTGGCCGGACCGCAGGGTTTTGCGGGCATTCATTTCCAGAACTTTCATTTTGCGTTTCGTCTCGGGACCGTGGCGCTGATTTTAATACTGTTTGAAGGTGGTCTGACCACGCCGCTGGCCGCGGTAAAATCGGTGCTTCTTCCGGCGTCGCTGCTGGCAACCGTGGGTGTAGCGTTAACGGCAGTGATTATCGCCCTGGCGGCCCACGTCATGGGATTGAATTGGTCTGAAGCCATGCTCATTGGAGCGGTTGTATCGTCCACAGATGCCGCCGCGGTTTTTTCTGTGCTGCACGCCGGACGTTTACGGCTCAAACCGCGCTTATCGCGAACGCTGGAAGTGGAGTCATGTATCAATGATCCTATGGCCGTGATTCTTACCACCATGGTTATTGAGGTGCTATCGCGGCAGCAACCGGCAATCGGATGGTTGGTTTTGCAGGTGCCGATTCAACTGATTGTCGGCGGGACGGTGGGGGCGCTGTTGGGGATGGCGGGGCGGTATATTCTGCGGCGCATGCCGCTGCCAAGCACCGGATTACTCCCCGCCTTTACGCTGGCAATGGCAATATTATCCTATGGATCGGCGACGATTCTGGAAGGCAGCGGATTTCTCGCGGTCTACGCGACAGCATTATTTATGGACGCCTCAAGCCTGCCGTTTCGCAGCGGCCTCTTGCGGGTGCATTCCGCGTTGGCGTGGCTGGGACAGATCGGGATGTTTTTAATGCTGGGACTTCTGATTTTGCCATCTCAATTGACGCATGTTGCCTGGTTGGGACTAGGAATAGCGTTTGTTCTGGCGCTGGTCGCCCGGCCTTTGGCTGCGGCAATATGTCTGCTTCCCCTGCGATTTTCGATCTTGGAGACGTTATACATCGGCTGGACAGGATTACGCGGCGCGGTGCCGATTATTCTGGCAACATTTCCGATGATGGCCCATCTACCCGGTGCGCAAAGAGTTTTTACCATCGTGTTTTTTGTCGTGGTGGTCAATACCGTAATTCCCGGCGCTACGATCCGCTGGGTGACGCGCCGCCTGGGCTTCGGGCAGGAGGAAAAGCCGTCGCCAGAAGCGGTGCTGGAAATTAATTCCACCCGGCCATTGGGAGGGGAACTGGCGTCTTTTTTTATTGAACCATCGGCAGCGGTGTGTGGGGCGGCCTTGCGGGAGTTGGAATTTCCCACCGGAGCCAGTGTGATGCTCATTGTGCGGAACAATCAACTCATCGCCCCGCGCGGTGACACCGTCATACAAACCGGTGATCACGTCTACATGTTTTTTCAGCCTATGGATCGATCCCTGATGGACCTGCTTTTTGGCAGGGCGGAAGACGGCGGATTGGTGTAACGCGGTGCCGACCGCATACAAGGAGGCAAAAGCGTTAGCCTTGGGTTTGCGGCTTGTACATCATTTTACAAAATGTTCTCAAATCCTGGGCAGCATCACATTTTAACGCGCTTTCGCAAGCCAGCTCCGGCAAGCAACGCTGCCGCCCCGATCGCCACCAGGCCAAAAGATGCCGGCACGGGCAGTGGACCGCCAGCCGGAATGGCATGGAGGGGCGCGGTGAAATTTGGGCTTGCAAAATCAATTTCGCCTGGCGAATTGATATTGGCCACCGCAATGTTTCCGGTAATTGTGCTAGAGTCCGTGAGCGTCGCATTTGGTGCAAGGATAGAGCCATAAAATCCGGAGGCCAAGCCAATGGAGGTTGCCTGGGCGAAATTCCAAATGACGTTGTCGGCGATAGTCGTATCGCCATTAAAATTAAGACCGCCTGGCTCAATAAAGCTTGTGCCCGATACATTAATCAAAACCTGCTGGTTTGTTCCGATATTGGAAAAGATAATGTTGGAGACTGGGGACGACGGAGAGAACGTAGATCCCGAAATATTGAATACGACGAGGTTCCCGGCGTTCACCGGAATGTTGAAGGAAAGGTCGTTGTTGGAATCCGTAACCGATGTTCCGTTTGTGGTTGCCAGCTTCGCCCACTGATCAGACGTTGATGTAAGGGTGCTGGAAAAGTTGGCAAGATCGGTCGCGGGCTGCGATGAGTTCTGAGTTGTTGTCCCACCACTATTGACTGAGAAGCCGGATACGGCTGTCCCGCCAAGCAGCACATTGCCATTGTTTACATGAACGCTTGACGAAGTAACGCCGCCGGTGACCTCGAGGCCAATTGTGTCTCCACTGGGTAAGCCATTGCCGGCAAAAGTTGAGCCGGCAACATCGCCATTGATAAATGCACTTCCCTGAATATCGCTATTGTCGCTAAAGCTTCCCACCGAAGTGCGCCCGCCTTTCGTATTTGGCGCGCCCAAAATAATCACATTAAACGCTTGCATCGGAAAAACTGCGCTGGCGTTGGCAAAATTGTCTGCGAGTCCCGCGACGGCGCAAAACGCACATGCGGCAACAATGCCGTAGCCATTGCTATTAAACTTCCGATTTGGTGTCTTGTGGTTTAAATTTAACAGGGGCATGCGAACTCTCTCCTTCAACATTATAACTCACGGCGACAAATTTCCATGTACCAACGTACTGGACGCCCAATCAAAAAATGTATCAAACTAAGCTGATTAAGTCAAATATTTTTTCGTGAAAGAAAATTATTGGTCTTTGGTGCTTTTTCGTTGACACGAAGTGCATGATCTGTATATATTGTTTTTGTTGTCGGTGTGCCTCTACCCATTGTGGTAGAGTGCATCGTAAGAGGGAACCCGGTGCGAATCCGGGACTGCCCCGCAGCGGTAAACAGGAACCACCGCCGCCATTTGACGCTTTATGCGTCGCACACTGTTCCGCCTTGTCGGAATGGGAAGTGACGGCCAGTAGAAAACCAGCTATGCCACCT
>JAJZVR010000042.1 GCA_021847065.1 Planctomycetota bacterium
TGGAAAGTAGAAGCTGATGCTGCGAACGTATATAACCAATCGTGCCGGTATGTTTGTAAAAGTCCGCCAAGCCGCAAATCCACGCATTGGAATAGCCCGGAATGTTATTGACATAATTCACCGGCAAGGCGGTCGCGGGGCGTCCGGCCTGCGCCTCTTCGCGCAAATCCCGCATGGTTAATTCCATCAGGAATCGGTCCAGAAACACATTGTTAATCACCTGCCCGGAAACCTGCAGATCGCCCATCCACATCGCCCGGTCGCGCTTGGGCGCATCCCAGATTTGTTCCTGCATGCAAAGATGAGCCGTATAGGCCCCTGTGTACCAAATCTTCGTCAACATCGGATCAGAACAGGCAAACGCCCCGCGGTATTTCACCGGATAATACTTAAAATCCAGCCGCAGGCGGTTGAGTTTAATCGGGCCGGTGCCTTTGAAACTCACAGTGGCATAACGGAAGGCGCTGTAAGGCGTGGATTGCGTAATTCCATCGGCCAAATTCAGCGTATGCACACCACCCCACGGGCCATGCAGCGCTTCGCCACGCGATTCACCAGTGCCAATTAACACGGTACCGCCGGTACCACGTACCTCAATGCGTCCCGCCACTTCTTCTCCGAAGCTAATCAATAATTCGGGTTGAGCCTTGGATCCGGACGGTGACACCACCAGATGAATTACGTGGGCCGGTGCCAGTAGTGAACGCCCGGCATATTGAGGGCGGATTTTGGCAATATCTTCTTTAGTTAGCGCTGCCGCCACGGTTGAAAGACCTTTGAATGCGGCTTGCGCGTGTAGTACCGCAACATGCAGCGGTTGAAAGTAGAGGTGGGCCAGATAACCACACGGCGGCCAGGGAGTTAACTGCCCCCGGTCCCCTTCGCCATAGGGGGCTTGAACGGTCGCGTGCGACCAAGTTGAGTCATCAAACCTTGGCTTGGTCCAAGCCTTCCCTGCCGGTACGCTCCGGGCCACATGCCAATGGCTGTTGCTAAAGCAAAGTGTCTTGGCATCGGCGATCATCCAAAGGATCACGCCTGCCGCTCCGGTAGCATTCTTCGCGCGAATGGCGATGATATTGCCCCCCGGATGCAGCCATGCGGCGACCGATACTTTGCGGGCACGACGCCACCGCTCATTACGTCGGTGGAAGGTGCCGGTTATTTTCTTACCGTTAAGAAATATCTCCAAATGGTTTTCCGCCGCCGCATAGAGTTCCACCCGGCGAGGCACGGATATCAGCTTAAAAGAATGCCGCAGATAAATCATCTGATTATTGTGGGTTTGGGCGGTCCATATCCAAGCGGGAATGGCCACCGGATGGCGCACGGAAGCCGGTATTGGAAGGCCGTAGGTTGGGTCCACTGTAGGCGGGCGATCCGCCCACGCCCGGCCTGCCGCCCCCATAGCCGTTGATGCCATCAGGCCGGACAGGAAGCAAACCATGGCGACAAGGCCAAACGGGAACCGGCAATTTACTGCTACAGAGTATCGTTTAACCGTACCGTGAAAATTCAGTGGGCGAACACACATGGGCAATGATCCTTATACAATGCGGACGATAAACATTTCCATCAGGGAAATTATACCCGACTCGGCTTAGCGAGCGCGATTTAGTGATAGCTGCGGTGGCCGGGGCCAACCATTTAATTCTCATCACGCACAATGTTCGTGAGTTCGCGCGGATGCAAGGACGCAGGGCCGAAACGACCTTGGAAGGTCTTTGAGGCCCCTTACGCGGCAGTCCCGGCGCGCCGAGATTCCGGCCAACCCTTCAGGGCGAAGGCGGCCCGGCCAATGTCGCGCTGTATGATAGTTCTCCCCAACCCGCAGAATGCTGGGGTCCGGGTTAAAACCCAGCAATACCGGATTGTTTAACTGCATCATGGGGATTTTTCCATCACGGCCCGGCGGCGCTGATCACACCTTGATGGTTGCCACGAGTTGTCGGACGTGATCAACAGAGGCGTCCATGAGTTTTTTCTCTTCAGGGGTCAGAGGCACTTCGATAATCTGCTCAACACCCTTGCTGCCAAGCTTAACCGGTACGCCGACAAAATAACCGCCTACGCCATATTGCTTGTCACAATAAGCCGCGCACGGCAAAACGCGCTTCTTATCTTTAATAATGGATTCCGCCATCTGCACCGCCGCGGCCGATGGAGCGTAATAGGCGGAACCGGTTTTCAGGAGATTGACAATTTCCGCACCGCCCGAACGGGTACGCTTCACAATGGCTTCAATTTTTTCCGCGGAAAGCAGTTCCGGCAATGGAATACCGGCGACGCTGGTATAGCGCGGCAGCGGCACCATGTCATCTCCGTGCCCTCCCAGCAGCAACGCCTGAATATCTTCCACACTTACGCCAAGCTCGGCGGCAATAAAGCAGCGATAGCGGGCAGTGTCCAGCACCCCGGCCATGCCGATGACGCGCTGCGCCTCAAAACCGCTGGCTTTATACGCAACATACACCATGGCATCGAGCGGATTGGAAACCACCAGCAGAATGCTTTTGGGGGAGTGTTTCACCACCTGTTGAGTGACGGATTTCACGATTTCCGTATTTTTAATCAGCAGATCATCCCGGCTCATGCCCGGTTTGCGGGCCAGTCCGGCGGTGATGATTACCACATCACTGTCGGCGGTGGGTTCGTAACTGGTGGCACCGGTCAGGCTGGCGTCATAACCTTCAATTGGTGCGGCCTCGGCCAAATCCAGCGCCTTGCCCTGCGGCACGCCATCAATTTGTGGCACATCCACAAGTACCACATCGCCAAGCTCTTTGGCCACCGCCCAGTGGGCCGCCGTGGCTCCAACATTACCCGCACCGATGATACTGATTTTCGCACGTTTCATTTTCAACTCCGTTGTTATTTACAACATAACCAAACAACCAAGTACAATGTTGTAAACCAATCCGGCGATGCGTGCAAATGGTTTGCCATAAATACGCGCTTTGAGATCAGGCCGGGGCTTTGATTTCGCCTGCGACTTCATGGGCGGATTCCCAGCGCGGATTAATCAGTTGGATCAGCAGCAATGCCACGAGATAAGCTGAGGCAGCTACCGCAAAGAGTATCTCATATTTGCCGTGCGTGAGGCGCAGCAGCCATCCGACGCCCGCATTGACAAAAAAGCCTAATCCAGCCGCAGCGGCACCTCCGAGGCCAACCAGAGATCCAACCACTTTCCCCGGCATGGTATCCGATGCCATGGTGAACAAATTGGCGGAAAAGCCCTGATGCCCCGCACATGCCAGACCTACGAGTACCGAAGCCAATCCACACGCCGATCGCATCCATAAACCAGCCGCACAGGGCGCAGCCGACCGCGTACATCGCGCTGAAAACGGCGGCAATAACTAAAACGTCAATAACCCACGTTTCGACCACGAGCCAAAACAGCATCCTATAAAAAGGCCCTGTAAAAACAACAGCATATAAAGCGCAAAAGCGTTCGCGTTTTCCTCAACTTTACGTCCTGATTAGCCGAAAATTATTGTGGCTCGTTCAATGTGCCAGGCGGCAGTTCGACTGCCGGCACCGAGAACCGCAAAAAGTTTCCGGAGCCGATACGAATGATAAATTCCGGTTGTTGATTCATCAGGAGATGTGTGATGGATACTGTTTCTCAAATGGAAGTTTTGCGCGAAGTACTGCGAAATGGCACCGTGGAAGTTCTGGCCTGCCCGGAAAGCGGCACACGCAGTTCTCTGGTGCTGGAAGAAACCTATGATCCACGGGGCCATGTTCCCCCGCATTACCATGACTGCGAAGAAATTCTCGTGTTCCTGGAAGGTGAAGGAATTGTCTTTATCGGTCAGGATCCGCGCAGTGTGGCTGCTGGAACCACCATTGTCGTACCGCCCGGTAAGCCGCACTGCCTTTACAACACCGGCCTGGGCCGGCTGCATTTTCTTGCATTTCATCCCAAATCGCATCCGGAATACCATTTTGTGCCCGGTCTGTTTACCGATGAAACCAACTGTTGTAAAAATCCCGACGAACTCCTGGCGCAGGCGATGTGATTCATCGCGCGTTGCGGCGGGAAAGCAGCAGTTCGTGCTGCTGTTTGGCGGTTTGCAGAAATTCCCTTACCGCCGGTTGATCACCACGGCGAATGGCCACTTGCAACTTGCGCAGAGTCTGCATGGCAACATTTAAATTCCTATTCATCTCCACACGATTGGTCAAAAATATATCCGTCCACATGCCCGGATCACCGGAGGCCACACGCGTGGTATCAACAAAGCCCCCCGCAATGGCCACGCCCGCATCGGCATTGCGGCCCGCCACCAGCGCGGTCACGCAAGCCGCGGCATGAGGAATATGACTGATCAGGGCCACCCATTGATCATGCTGCAGAGAATCTAATTGTTGCGTGCGCATGCCAATGGCCCGCCAGAATCGCTCCATTTTTTCGGTTGCCGCCAGTACGCGGCTTCCGGTAAACGCACCGCGCCCGCGCCGTTTTGGCGGACAGATCAGGCAAAGGGCATCGTGGTATAAATCCGCACGGGCGTTTTCCGGGCCGCGCTTTTCCGAGCCAGCCATCGGATGCGAACCGATAAAATCAATGGTACCGGGAAGCAATTTGCCGGCCCATTTCATAATCTGTTGTTTCGTTGAACCCACATCGGTCACCAGTGCGCCACTTTTTAACGCCGGCGCAATGGCGGCCATCAGGGTCGGAAATTGCCCCACGTTAGCCGCGAGAACCACCAGGTCGCTTTCAGTTACAGCAGCCGCGGGATCGGTGAAGGCTTGGTCGATGGCACCAATATCCAAAGCCCGCTGATTCGACGGCGAGCCGGCTCTGCCCACGCCAAGCACCCGCTTTGCCAAACCGTGTTGTTTAATCGCCAGACCCAATGAAGCGCCCAGCAAGCCCACGCCGATGATGGTAACAGATTGAAATTGCGGTTCCTGCATGGGTAGGAAGTGTAAACGAATATCCGCAGGAACTCCACGATGCTTCAATCTGATCCTTCATTCAGAAGCATAGGCGAAATACGGGGCGGTGGATTAGAACGTGATAAGCAGCGTGATGAGGATCAGAATCCATGCGGCGTCGAGGAAGTGCCAGTAGATCAGGCAGTAGCGGACGCCGGGATGATAGTTACGGGAGTAGACGCCTCTGCGGGCCTTGACATTGACAACGCCCAGAGGGATCAGGCCGCCGAAGACGTGAACAGCGTGCATGACGGTAAAAAAGTAAAATGCGGCGAACAGTGCCTGTTTTTCATAGATCAGAGCATGGGCCATGCGCATGCCGCCGATGGGCGAGACGTATTGAGGGTGCAGGGCCTTAAGGGCATGGTCGGCGCTTTGTAATGCGCCATAAATTTCTAACCAATTCCAGATTTGCAGGCAAAGAAACGCAATTCCCATTACCAGCGTGGCCAGCAGCGCGATCCGGCACGATCGCTGAATATCATGACGAATGGCAAGCCATGCCCAGTGGATTGTGATGCTGCTGATAAAAAGTACCGCCGTGCTAAGCCAAAGGCCCCATGGCAGATGCACTGTAACCGGACGGGGAAAAGAGAACCAATAACAGATGTAGCCAATAAGACTGGAAATAAACAGGACCGAGAGTGATCCAACCAGCAGCGAAACGCCGAGGGTTCCGGCACCGGGAACGTGCAACTGTTTACCGCCATAGCGTTTGGCGGCATCCGGCGTTTCAGATTGAAGTTCCCCGGCCATAAATCCCAGCCTTTACGTTTGAGCGGCAGGCCATATTTTTCCGTTTTTAATGGCAGGCCGGAAAACCTGCACCACAATTGAATGGCCATCCGCCCTTACAAGGACACCGGCATGCCATTAGGGACGCGCGGCCTAAATCGAAGATCCCTCAAACCGGCCTACATCGGACCCGCCTTATATTACTTGGCTGGTGCTGGCATGACGGGCTTTACAGCCACAGGCGGGGTGGAATTGGACCCCGCGACGTGCTGTTCAATTTGCACCATTTCCTGAGCCTCGCCGGAATACATTTGCGGTTGATCGGCGGCAACATCAATGAGAATAAGAGATATAAAAAGCGTGATCAAAGTAAGCGTCAGCAATAAAATGGCGACCGAGAAGAGGCTGTCATAGCGCAAGTGCATGAAATATAACGCACTAATCACCGCCATGATAACGGCCACAGCTAGTTCGATGAACACACTGGCATGCCCCAGATTCAATTTGGCAATAAACAAGTTACCAATGGCCAGAGCACAAAGTATCACCCAAACCACCACTAAGGTTTGTACCGATAGAATATGTGTGCGGGCCGGTATAACAGTTTTGGCATGATCAGAAGACATAAGACCTCAAGCTAAAGCGTCGGCATTTTTCCAATGCGATTTAAAATCTGGATACTTTATTAATGAATCAGGTATAGCAACGGAAACAGGAACATCCAGACCATATCCACCACGCCCCAGTACATGCCGACGTATACAACGGGGGCATAATAACCGGGGCCAAATTCACCCTTCAATGATCGAATCAGCATCCAGCCTATGACAATAATGCCAATAATAACGTGCAAACTGTGCAGGCCGGTCATCAGGAAATAAATACCAAAGAATATCTGCACATTAGCCGGCTGGAAGGGGTTTTCCGGCGCGGTCTGTTTTTGTGCGGTAGCCACACCGGCAGGTCCGGCTGGCGCGGGGAGAATGTCGGAATGCGAAACCACAAAGCCCGCCTTGCCCAAGGCGTCCAGGCGGGTCCAGCCGGCGCTGGCAACAGGTTTGGGTTTAGCAACCGGCGGAACAAGGCCGGTGACCGGCGCAACCGGCTTGCCATTAGGCCCGACGGACGGAGCATAATGGGTTCCCCAAAGGAGTTTGGCCTGGCCATTGTCAAAATATTCCTTTGCGTGAATGGCCAAAAATGCTACGCCACCGAGCATGGTTAAAGCCAGGCAGAGGCTCAAAGCAAAGCGTTTGCCGGTTTGCGCAAAACGCACAGCCAAGGCCATGGTAAGACCGCTGGTCAGCAGGACCAGGGCATTGATAAGGCCAGAAATGGGGTCCAGGTATCGACCGGCATATTTGAATATTTCCGGATGCATGGCGCGAAAAACGGCATAGGCGCAGAACAACCCGCTGAAGAGCAGCATTTCTGTGGCCAGAAACATCCACATACCCAAGTTTCCGGCATCAAACTGTTGCTGGGGCGTGTCAAAATGGTGTGCCAGGTGTTCGCGGGCCACCTGTTCTTCTGTTGGGGTTATCGCCAATGCTTCAGCCATAAATTCTCGCTTCAGAAATACTGAATCCGTTTAATAAACCAAAAAAAACCAGCGCTTTACGGGAACCATCCCGGTTCAGAGCCTTTAATGAGCCTGGGGTGCGGCGACCGGCACTTGCTGAGGTTCTGTTCGCACATAACCGTTGGTCACCGGATCAAAGACCATATCGGTGTAATCATAAGGATCACCGACGGATGGTGTGGTTTCAAAATTATCATGCGGTGGTGGCGAAGACGTTTCCCATTCCAGAGATCCACCGCCCCATGGATTAACTGGAGCCTTTTTGCCGCGAAACAGTGAGTGCAGCAGATAACCCGCCATGGACAAAAATGCCACAAGCTGGATGTAGGCACCAACGGTCGAGACGATCATGTAGGGTTGATACATCGGCAGATAACTGGCATAACGTCGGGGCATACCATCCGCGCCGACCATCAACTGGGGGAAGAAGGTTAAATTGATACCGATGAACAACACGACGCATGTCCATTGTGCGATACGTTCATTGTACATACGGCCAAACATTTTAGGCCACCAGTAGTGCAATCCGGCGATGAAGCCAATGAGTGTTCCTCCCATCATGACATAGTGGAAGTGACCGACAACAAAGTAGGTGTCGTGCAACACCACATCTTCAGAAAGAGCTCCCAGCACCACGCCGGTCAGACCGCCGATGGTAAACAACACGATGAAGGACAATGCGTAGAGCATGGGGGTTTTAAGAACGATGGCACCTTTGTACATGGTGGCCAGCCAGTTCCAGACTTTAATGGCGGAGGGAACAGCCACAACGAATGTCAAGAAACTGAATACCGCATCAAGCTCGGCGGATTGACCGTTGACGAATATGTGGTGCCCCCAGACCAGAAATCCGATCAGGGCGATGGCCAAGGAACTTAAGGCAATAAATTCGTAACCAAAAATATGCTTGCGGCTAAAGACGGGGATAATTTCGCTGACGATGCCCATGGCCGGCAGAATCATGATATATACCGCCGGGTGGGAATAGAACCAGAAAAACTCCTGGAACAATACGGGGTTGCCACCGAGTGCGGGATTGAAAATACCGATGCCCATGACGCGCTCCATCATCAGCAGCACAAAGGTGATGCCGACCACGGGCGTGGCGGCAACCTGAATGAGCGACGTGGAATAGATGGCCCAGAGAAAAAGCGGCATGCGAAACCAGGTCATGCCGGGTGGCCGGAGTTTGTGAATGGTGACCATGAAGTTAATTCCGGTGAAGATGGAACTGAATCCAACAAGGAATATGCCCAGCACCATGACAACAACATAGGATTCAGTTTGAATACTAAAGGGTGTGTAAAACGTCCAACCGGTGTCCACTGCGCCCAACACGGTGGATAAGATTGCCAGAAGCGCACCAACGACGTAAAGATAAAAACTGATCAAGTTTAGCTTAGGAAAAGCAACATCCTTGGCACCCAATAGCAGGGGAAGCGCAAAGTTTCCCAAGGCTCCGGGAATAATGGGAATCAGCACCAGAAACACCATGATAATGCCGTGGAGCGTGAAGACCTGATTGTAATAGCGATACGCGGCATAGCTGGACGCCACTGAACCCGTACCATGAAAAATCAATCCCTGCGGCACCAGCAACTGCGTGCGAATCACCTCAGCCAGCATACCGCCGATGAAAAACGCCAGCAGGCCAACCACCAGGTACATAATACCGATGCGCTTGTGGTCCAGCGTCAAGAGCCACGAGCCAATCGTTTTGCCGTGGGTCAAATAATTGTCGGGCTTGGCGGGAACAACCGGTGTGTCGCCAAAATTATTTCCAGTCAATGTCGTCATTTTTTCTCCTGTATCCAAACATCCGGGGATACAACATTTCAATCAACCATTTTATCAGCGGCAGACTATTTGACTGCCGGAACATCCGGAACAGGAGGCTGCGTAGCCTTGCTGCTGCGGTTACTCAGGGTATTAATATACCAGATCAAAGCATTTAATTTCGTCTCATGCGGATGCTTTTTTCCGGACAGTTGATATTTGTACATATTGGGCATAACACCCGCCGGCACACCGACCACATCCATGGTACCGGGATCGAGAATCATGGTGCGAAGGAATTTGTAATCGGCGATAACGGTTTTACCCGTGGTAAGCTTTTGTGGATAGCCGGCCAAGTTCTTCCAGGTTGGCCCCACACCGGGTTGGCCATTAACGGTATGGCAGCCGATACATCCCAGAGATTTATAAAGCTTGGCCCCCAGAACATGCAATGGAATGGGCTTGGGGCCTGATGGCACTTTGGCGACAGGGGATGCGGCCTTAACTGCCGCAGCGGGCGCTACCGTTGCCGGGGCAGCGGCGGCCTTTGATGAGGTAGCCGGTTCGGCACCGCCGGATTCATTAGGCACGGGGGGTTGGGATGCTTTATTGGAATATTTGCTTAAGCTGTTGATGTACCAGACAACTGCGTAGAGATTTTTGACATTTTTGCCGGTAAAACGCGAGCCGTAACTGGGCATGACGCCAGCCGGGAAACCTTTAATTAACACGCGGCCAGGATGCGTGATCATGGTTTTAAGGAAAGCATAATCAACGGAAACCGAATGGCCATTGGTGAGGACTTCTTTGGAACCCGCTAAATTTTTCCACGATGGGCCGGTGCCTTTGGAACCATCCACGGAATGGCAACCCAAGCAGCCGAGGGTAACGTACAACTTTTTACCAACGGTCGCGAGGGGCAACGGTTTGCCGTTCTCTTCAAAGATATTAGCGGCGGCGACAATTTGATGTTGAAATTTCGGATATGCTTCGGCCACAACATTGGCCCGCATTTCGGAATGGCCATCGCCACAATATTCAGCGCACTGCAAGATATATTTGCCGGGATGCGTGGCTTCCACCCAGGTTGTCATGACACGGCCCGGCACAACATCCCGCTGAATGGACAAATCAGGAATCCAGAATCCATGGAGAACATCCTTGGAGGTCATGTTCAATCTTACCGGCTTATTGACCGGCAGATAAAGCGTGTTGCTGATGGCTCCATTTTCATATACAAATGTCCAGCTCCATTTCTGGGCAATGACATGAATGTTGTAGCTGTTGGCGGGCGGGGAATCCATGTTCATGTAGTCTTTGAAACCCAGGGCAAAGATAACCATGACTATGATAAAAGGAATGATCGTCCAGGTAATTTCCAGTGAATTGTTATGAGAAGGAGAATTCTCGGCAATCGTGCGATCTTTGGTGTGGCGGTAACGAATAGAAAAAGAGACCACCAGGCCGACAATCAAAACGGTAAAGAATACAGAAATCCAATACCAAAAATCCCACAGGAACTGCACGCCCGGGCTGAAGGTGGAATCGCCGTGCGGCAGCCAAAGCGCTGCAATGGTGCGGCCAAAATTCATGTGTCCCAGCATCTGTGAAATCATTGTCACGCCCATAAACTTCTAAACCTTCCCAGTGTCTTCTGAACTCTTCTTACGATGTTTACGTTCCCACCAGACCATGCTGCCAAGAAATGCCCCCAGGCTGATTACCACGCCCACACCACCAAGCAGCATGACGCGCCGCGCAATGGCGGTGTATTTTCCGGTGTAGGGATCAAACTGACAGCACAACAGCAGTATTTGGTCAAACACATTGGTAATCTTACGGTTGCCAGCCGCCACCAAGGCCAGTCGCAAATCATCGGGATTGTAATGAATGCCGTAAAAATAGTTTGCCAGGCGACCACCCGGGGTACAGATATAAATGGCTGCGGCATGGTTGTAGGTATGTGAGGCGGGATAAAATACGTAATGAAATCCAACCGCCTTGGTGATGGCTTTTATCGCCGATTCTTTACCGGTAAGGAAATGCCAGTGCGCGGCCAGCAATTTCTTGAATTTCGGCGAGGCTACGGCAATGTAGCCGGCCTTTTTATCCGCCGCGACCGAGGGCGTATCGGTGGGGTCGAAGCTGATGGTGATGACATCATAATCCGTGCCGAGTTTGGCGGACATTTTTTCTATGGAATGTTCAAGCCCCATCTCGACAAAAGGGCATACACCCGGGCAGCGAAAGTAGACGAAATCAAAAATGACAGGGCGACCTTTGTGAAAATAACCCCTAAGGTGTACCTGCTGATCGTGTGAATTAACAAATTCAAGGCCCAAGGGGAGTTTGGCACCGGGGTGAGGGGTGATGCCGGCATCAATGGCGTCGCGCGATTGCTGGGACGCGGTTTGCAAACTTTCAAAGGCATTGGCGTAAGCACGGTGAGTCGAAAGCATCATGAGCAACGCCGCAACGCCCACCATTCCGCCGGCGGCTAAAAACCGCACGGTTTGATGAATTGTTGCCCGCGTTTTGTGAAACACGCTCATAACCTAACCATTCTTTCAGTTACGCCTGTTACCTTCTCAGGCGACTACCAAATTGAGATTTCTTGCCTCAATACCAATCAAATACTTGCGCAATTATAACAATCGCTGCGGGTGGATGCGAGCAATCACACGGATTAAACTGAGTTCACGGAAACGAAAACCAATGCTTGACCAATCCTAGCCAAAAATCCGTGTCATCGGTCACACCGCAATTCCTTTTGATACCTAAGCAAAATCGGTGCCAAATTCATTTACCGGACGTCTAATACTGGAAATCCACTGATTATTTGACCGGGCGGCCAAAATGCCGTTGTCGATTGAAGCGCCTTTTATTTAGCCGGATTATCGGGCACCGGCGGTTGTGTGGCCTTGCTGCTACGATTGCTTAAGGTATTGATATACCAGATGATCGCATTAAGCTTGGTTTCGTGCGGGTGTTTGGGGCCTGATAACATCGGACCGTAAGTAGCGGGCATGACACCCGCCGGAGCACCCTGTACCAGCAGTGTGCCGGGATGAAGAATCATCGTACGCAGAAACTTATAGTCCGCAATAACCGTTTTTCCATTGGTGAGTTTCTGCGGATAGCCCGCCAGATTTTTCCAACTCGGACCAACGCCGGGATTCCCGTTAACCGTGTGACATGCGATGCAGCCGAGGCTGGCATAAAGTTTGGCACCCAGTACATGCAGGGGAACGGCCGAAGCTGCCGCACCGGAAGATGCAGCTTCCGGTGACGCCGGCAGAAGCACGGGCTTCGCATTCGGGGTGTATTGGGCCAGCACCATATCTTCCGCCAATTCAATGCCGACAGTGGCCTGTTTGTGATTCTCGCCCAGCCAATGAGGCTGAATCGATGCGATTTGCCGCTTATGGATGGCCGCCGACCAGGCGCTGACCGTGGCTTCTTTCTGAGCTTCCAGCACGTGGCGGTAGTGATGAAAGAAGGCAATAACCGCGAGCACCAATACCACGACAAACAGGGCCAGAAAGGATCCCGCCAGCAAAATCGTATGGGAATCCACATCATCTTTCTGGGCGTGGGCACCAATTTCGGGCCTTACCGGATGGTCAGCGTGCTCCGGCGGAGAATTGTGCGTGTCATCATACGGATTATTACTCATAAAAACCTCACATGTTTTCCAAAACCAAACCTTCAGCAAGCTTCGGGTCGCGAATGGGCATTAAGGCACTGCGACGCAGGAGATAAAATGTGTGCGCCAACCACAGCCCGCCGATGCCAACCAGACACAGGGCATCAAGTGCCAAGGACATGGGTTGCAGCGGGTTCCATACAATTTTCTCCACAGCACCAAGCAGTTTGTACGGATCATGGTTATTAGCCACGGCGGCCAATCCAGCATGGGTGTTGACCCAAACAAGAGGTTGAACTTGCCAAAAAAGATCAACATAGGCAAAGAAAAGCAGCCAGAGACACCAGAAGGCCAAAAGTCCTTTATGGCGTTTGACATGGCGCGACATTAAACCAAAGAATGGCACGATGAAGTGACCGAACAGCAGCGCGATGGTGATATACATCCAAGGCCCGACGGTGCGAAACAGAAAAAATGTTGTCTCTTTAGGCACATTGGCGTACCAGATTAACATGTATTGCGCAAAGCCGAGATAGGCCCAGAACATGGCCCAACCATACAGCCATTTGCCCAGATCATGATAATGCTCAACCGTGATGGAATTGGCGAGCTTGCCCCGGCGCTGCAACCACATGGCCACCAGAGGCAGCACGGCATAAACAGCCATGCCCACGCCGGAGAAGAAAAAACCCGGAGCCATGTAGCTAAGCCATTTTGGCTGAAGAGACATGACATAATCGGCCCCGGCGAAGTTCATGATCCAAAACACCGCAAGGAATCCCCATGCCGCATGTTTTTGGAGCCGCAGCATGCGCGAGACGCTGCCATCCTGATCCTGGGCTACGGACATGTTGCGGAAATAGAGGCTTAATCCGATAAGAAACGCAAAATAAATGACGCTGCGAATCATGAAGAATGGCACATTGAGATAGCTGGTTTTATTGATCAAATTAAGATCGGAATGAACGTAATTATAGTGCGTCCAGATAAAAATTTTATGAAATCCCAGCAACAGAGGAATCGTCAGCACCAGCAGCGGAATAAAATTACAACTCATGGCTTCCGCCAGACGCCGCACGACCACGCTCCAGGATGCGCGAAACAGATGATGACCAAGTACAAAAAACAGCGAACTGGCCGAAATAACAAAAAACAACAGCCACGCGGTCAGATAGCTGAACAGAAATTGCCGCCAACCATCGTGCATGGCGGCCCCGAGCGCGGCGGCAACCAACAGCGATACAATACCCGCAATCAGACCACCGCTGATGATGGGCGCACCAAGTTCATCGAGATAGAACTGATCCTTTGGCCCGAGTTGTATGATTTTATTCGACACGTTTTTCACGCTCCAATTACTTGAGCCTGCTTCGCACGGACTTCGGCAGTCGGTTCACGGCAACTTTTTTCTGGGAAAGCTGCAATGCCCGGACATACGCCACAATGGCCCAACGGTCCACAACGGGCACCTGATCCTTATACGCTGCCATAACGGCAATGCCGTTGGTTATGACATTGTAAATTCCGCCATCGGGCATGAATTGGACGCCCGGTCCGGTCAGATCCGAAGGCTGCACCCATGTGCCCGCATCGGGTGATCCAGCAGCTCGGAGTTTGTTGACATACTGGTTTACCGTACCGTTGCCCATGCCATTAACGCCGTGGCAGGGCGTGCAGAAAATATCAAATTCCTTTTGCCCGCGTAAAATCAGCCGCCGCGTCACGGGAATTGGAATTTTTGTTATGAATTGCCCCTGGCCATTAACGAGTTTCTGGCCGAGCATAATGCGGTCATATTGCCCGCCGCTGCGAATGGCGACGTGATCTTTTTTCCAGTTACCGGGATAGGCCCGGGCTTCAGCCATGTTAATAAATGTAAAGTCCTGCTGCGCCATGGTACCAGCAATATGCGGACGCATGCCGCGGTCATCCGCGAATACCGGACTTCGACGCTGCGGCTTAAGGTACGGCATGCGATCCATATCCTGAATGATGGCGAAGCGCGGCGTAGTGGTGTAGGAGTACCGCCGTACGGCGATAATGGCAAAGGGTATCAGGGCCAAGAGCACCAGATCGCCAATGATATAAAAATTTCTCGTTTTGGCTTTCATCGCATTAATCCCTGACTTCTTCAACCGCGGCGGCACCAAGCTTTTTGAGCAATTGCGTAGTGGCCGATGGACTATAAGATGGATCCGTCGCTTCAATGGCGATAAACATTCCGTCATCCGTTACACGGCGGAAGCGTTCGGTACTGAACAACGGATGATAAAACTGCGGTAATCTGGCCAGCACAAACATGCCGTGAACCACAAACACCGTGCCGCCCAAAATTCCCAACGCAAAAGCCATGGGGATATGCCCCGGCAGGCCCCAATAAGGCTTACCGGAAAAGATCATGGGGTAGAGAAACGCGTTGCACAACGGAGCCAAAGCCAAAATACCAAAAACGCCCGCCATCGCTCCAGCAAGTGCGATCCACGGCAATATGGATGGTCGCAGCCCCATGGCCTTGTCCATGCCATGCACCGGAAATGGGGTGTAGCAATCCCATTTCTTGTAACCCGCCTTGCGCAGAGCCACTGCGGCATTCAATAACGTCTGCACATCATGGAATTCCGCCAGCAGACCGTACATTCGCGGAGCTTCGGCGACGGGTTCGACGTTTTGTGCTGTACTCATAACTACCATCTCATTCGATCAGATACCGTCTGATATTTTTAATGCCCCGCCTTCACAGCAGCGGCATCATCATGCACATGGCCTTCGGCCTGTGGCAAAATACTCTTCACTTCAGACATCGCAATCATGGGCAAAAAGCGGCAGAACAACAGGAACAACGTAAAAAACAATCCGATACTGCCCGCAAAAGTCAGCCAGTCCACCCATGTCGGAGCATAATTATGCCACGCACTGGGCAGAAAATCACGATTCAGCACGGTTACGATAATGACAAACCGCTCACTCCACATACCCACGAGGCACAGCAACGCCGCCGGCAGTGCCAGCCACCACGTGCTGCGGGCAAACTTGAACCAGAATATCTGCGGCACCACGCAGTTACAAAACAGAATCAGCCAACCCATGCGCCAGTATGGCCCCATGATCCGGGTGAGATAGGCAAACTGTTCATAGCCATTACCGCTGTAATAGGCGATAAAAAATTCCATCATGTAAATGTAGGTCACAATGGATCCCATCACCAGCGTGATTTTCGCCAGATTGTCCAAATGGCGTTTGGTGATTAAATCTTTGAGACCAAACAATTCCCGCGCCGGGATAGCCAAGGCCAGAACAAGGGCGAATCCACTGAAAATAGCCCCGACGGTAAAGTATGGGGGAAAAATCGTTTCATGCCAGCCAGGCAACTGGGAGACCGCAAAATCCGTACTGACCGTGGAACTGACGCCCAGCACCAGGGCGGTGGCCAGTCCGGCAAGAATCAGAATTGTCTTTTCATATAATTGCCAGTGTTTGGCCGATCCGCGCCAGCCCATGGCCAGAATGCCATAAATGGTGTGCCGGATGCGCGTGGTGGAGCGATCGCGGAATGTCGCCAGATCCGGAATCATACCCACGTACCAGAACAGCATGGATACCGTAGAATATGTGCCCACCGCGATGGCGTCCCATAGCAGCGGGCTGTAAAAGTTCGGCCACGCCCCCATGACATTGGGAACCGGAGCCATCCAGTAAGCGAACCATGGCCGACCGACGTGGATACCGGGAAATATGCCGGCGCAAACTACGGCAAATACCGTGGTGGCTTCGGCAAATCGGTTGATGCCGGTACGCCATTTCTGCCGAAACAGCAACAAAATAGCGGAAATAAAGGTTCCGGCATGGGCCAAGCCCACCCAGAATACGAAATTGATAATTGGAAATCCCCAGAACACCGGGGAATTGTTACCCCATACGCCCACGCCGGTGAATACCGCGTAAGTGATCATGGCACCGAGCACGCCGACCAATGCGGTGGAAATGGCAAAGGCCACGTACCACGCCAACGGTGCGCGCGGGGCCTCTGCAACGCGGCAAATTTTTCGCGTGACTTCATGGAATGTCGCTTCGCCAAGCACCAACGGCGCTTTGCTTACGCCATCATCCTGCGTATTGTCGAAATCACCGGTCATGCCGGGAACTTGGGTTGTTGTCACCGATGCCATGAAATCATTTCCAAATCATCACAAAGCTCTATCAATCTGGGCTGGCCGAAAACCATTTCCGGCCGCCCCGTCACATTAATCCTTTTGGCGAAAGCGGTCCTTCCGGCAAAGCCGGGTTGGGGTTCCAAACCTTGGGCAAGTAGCGCGTACGCGGTTTGGTGTACAACTCCTTGTTAAGAATGCCATACATCCGATCTTGCTTCATAAGTTTTGCCACACGACTGGTCTTATCACGGATATCACCGAATACCAAGGCCTGTGTCGGGCACGCCTGCGCACAGGCCGGGGTAATTTCCCCGTCACGAATTCGCCGATTTTGCCGTTCCGCCACAACCCGCACAGTTTCAATACGCTGCACGCAATAGGTGCATTTTTCCATAACGCCGCGCACGCGGATGGAAACCTGCGGATTTTTCTGCAATGCAAGTAGCGGATTCATTTCTGATCGGAGGATATTGGGCGTATACAAATTATTGAGCGTTCCGCTGTTGTAATCAAAGAAGTTGAAGCGGCGGACTTTATAGGGGCAGTTGTTGGCACAATACCGCGTTCCAATGCAGCGGTTGTAGGTCATCATATTCAACCCATCAGCGCTATGGCTGGTGGCCCCCACCGGGCAGACCGCTTCGCACGGAGCGTTTTCGCATTGCATGCACAAAATCGGCTCATGCACCGCCTGCGGGTTTTCCGATTCCGGCCCGCGGAAATAGCGGTCAATGCGCAGCCATTGCATTTCCCGACCTTTTAGCACCTGCTCTTTACCGACAATGGGAATGTTATTTTCCGCCTGACAGGCAACCACGCAGCTTGAGCAACCCACGCAGGTGGTCAAGTCCACCGCCATGCCCCATTGATAGCCCGTATCATAATGATGTTCATCCCACAGGGAAACGGCGGTTGATTTCTTGTGGCCCATCCCGGGATCTTTTTGAAACTCGGCAAAAGTACCCTGATGAATCAAATCCGGCACGCGGGCGGCGATGGCTCGTTCGCCAATGGTGCTGATGACAAAATGGTCCTGCGTAGTGGCTAACTCATAAGGCGTCAGGGTTACTTCCATGGTCACGCCTGAAAGCATGTTCATGGCATGGGTGGTACGCAATGCACCGGCGTTAAAGCCCGCCCCATTGCCAACGTTGCCGCTGTGCGTTCGGCCATAGCCCAGCGCGATGGAAATAGAATTTTCCGGTTGGCCCGGCATCATGTACGTGGCAATATCCAACTCGCGTCCGCCAACTTTCAGGCGGATAATCTGGCTCTTATGTCGATTTAAGCCCATGGCCACGCCGGTTTTGGGATTAATCAGCGCGGCATTATCCCATGTCAGGCGGGTCATCGGATCAGGTAGTTCCTGGAGCCAACCGTTGTTGGCGAATCTTCCGTCAAATACTTTGGAATCCGTGCGGAACACTACTTCCAGGTTTTTGTGATCCAGTTTCACTTGGGTGTTTTTGGCAACCAGTGTGGCCAGAGCACCATTGAGATTCCCGGCGGAAATACTCAAATGCAGCGGCTGCCACGCGGTTTTGTCAACGTAGCCGTCAAAGAGAGCCTTTTTCCAACGCCAATCGGTGGATTTAATAGTCAGCGTCCGCTGCACAATGTCATACGCTTTTTGTAACGGGTCCTGAATGACAATCGCCATGACTTCAACAGCACTGCGCCCGCCGAAAATCGGTTGAATCAACGGTTGAACAATGCTCACGGACATATCAAACGTCCGGGCATCACCCCAATTTTCCAGGTAATGACATTCCGGCAAATGCCAAGTACAAAGATCAGACGTTTCATCAACATAATTGGCCAGGTGTACCGTCAGAGGCACACTGCTTAGAAGTTTCGCGAAATCAATATCCGCCGGTGCGGTATACACGGGATTGCCGCCCAGAATCAACAAGGCGGAGATTTCTTTTTTCTTAATCGCGCCCGCCAGGGCCTGTATAGATGCCAAGTGCGTGGGACGGTTGGGATTCATTATCGGGTAATACGTAACCGTGCGGCCCGTATTGCCTAAAGCATCATTGATTGCAGCTATCAGAGCGTGCAATTCAGGCGGTTGATTGGCACCCGCTACGAGTA
>JAJZVR010000327.1 GCA_021847065.1 Planctomycetota bacterium
TTGGTAAACCGACGATTGATTTTCATAGCCTTAACTCCTGCTTCCGTGCGTTTAAATTTGCCGGCGACGTCCCATCCTGCGGCGTCGCCGGCCACTCCATGAAAGCCCCGGCTTTCCGTGGCCGGCGGCATGGCTTATTACGCGGATCGGCACAACCAAAGCCCGATCCGCTGATTTTCAGTTAATCAACCTTAGGCAACGTAAGGCCCGGTTGATCCTGATATTTCCCCTGTTTATCCGCGTAACTGATATTGCAAACTTTTTCACCGCGCAGAAAAATGATCTGAGCGATACCCTCATTGGCGTAAATTTTGGCCGGCAGCGGCGTAGTATTGGAAATTTCAATGGTGACGCGGCCTTTCCATTCCGGTTCCAGCGGCGTGACATTGACAATAATACCGCAGCGGGCATACGTACTTTTGCCGACGCAAATCGCCAAAATGTCCCGCGGAATTTCAAAATATTCCACGGTTTCACACAAAGCAAAGCTGTTGGGCGGAATCAGCACATAGCCTTCTTTGCCCGCATCCACATCTACAAAACTTCGAGGAGAAAAATGTTTCGGATCCACCACTTCAGAATTCACATTGGTGAAAATCTTGAATTTAGGCCCCACCCGCACATCGTAGCCATAACTGGAAACCCCGTAGCTTACGGCCCCGGCACGCTTGATCGACTTTTCAAACGGCTCAATCTTAACTGATGCTTCAATCTGAGAGTCTGCGAGAATTGCCATGTTACCTGCCTGCACTTAACCGCAAAACGGTTCGGTTTTTGTTAGCATATCACAATCCCGGCTGAAACTCAAGAGAAAGGAACTTCGCCCCTGAATCATCTCAACCAAGATTTTCGCCCTTATTTTGCTCTTACTAATCACGCTTCCGCGATTATTAAGAATTCAATAAGGTTCACACGGGTTACTTTACCACCATATCTTGTGGTGTCAATCATTTTCTTCACTAAATATTGACAGACAGGTTTTCCACATCACTAACCCATTATATCCACAAGACTTGTGTCATATAAAAAAAATTCTACCAGATGTTGTGGTGCTTGAAATGCGACGGTGGATAACTCGGAATTGCCCATTAAAAACTGAAGCATTGTAAGCCAGATGCACGGCGTTGCTGATTACAGAGGTGCGGGTAAAATCCCGCAGATGAAATCATCAGACCCAGCCGATGTTCCATTTGCCCTGAAAAATCATATCCATAAGCGCCTTGCCCCATGGTTTCAACGGAATAAAAGGCCCATGCCATGGCGAAATACCACCGATCCGTATGCCATCTGGCTCTCGGAAGTGATGCTCCAACAGACACAGGTTTCCACCGTGGAGCCTTATTATCACCGCTTTTTACAACGCTTTCCTGATATTGAATCTCTGGCCGCCGCGCCGCTGGAAGAGGTGCTGAAACTCTGGGCAGGCCTGGGTTATTACCGCAGGGCCAAAAGCCTGCACCGGGCGGCACAATTCGTCGCATCAACATATCATCACGTATTTCCATGCAAATATGATGACATCTTGCAACTTCCCGGCATTGGTCCGTATACCGCCGGCGCTATTGCCAGTATTGCCTTCCGTGAAATAGTGCCGGTGCTGGATGGCAACGTCATGCGGGTGCTGACCCGGTTGCTGCTGATTCAGGACGATATTGCTAAACCGCAAACCCGAAAGCTCCTTTGGAAAATTGCCGGCTCACTGGTTCCGAACCAAGACCCCGGCGATTTTAATCAAGCGATGATGGAACTCGGAGCCACTGTCTGCACGCCGATAAATCCGCGCTGCGAAAGCTGCCCGCTGGAAACACTCTGTGCCGCCCGGCGTGAACATCTGCAGCACCAAATCCCTGTAAAACAAATCAAAGCGGCCACGCCGCACATCAAACTGGCCGCGGTAATTATCAGTTCGCCACAAGGCCACCTTCTGGCACGGCGAAAGCCGGGCGGCCTTTGGGAACATCTTTGGGAATTCCCGGCCTTTGAACTCCCGCGCCCGACTGCGGCAAGCGTCAGCAGCCGCTTGCTTGCTCTCACGGGCATGCGCATAAAATTAAAACGCCATGATGCCACCATCACGCATCAACTCACCCATCGGCGCATGGAATATACGCTTTTCATGGGTCAAAGCATGACCAAGGCAGCGGCACAAATCAATATGAAAATTGCATCCTATTACGATACGATCCGCTGGATTACCGATATGAAAACCGTACCAAAATCCCGGTTGACGGAAAAAATATCAGCCCTGTCGAGGTAATTCTCCGTCATTCCACCGTTACGCTCTTGGCCAAATTCCTTGGTTTATCAACATTGCAGCCGCGGGCCATCGCGGCGTGATAGGCCAGGAGTTGCAGCGGCAGCACCGTCAGCAGAGGTTGCAGAGGCTCAATGGTGTCCGGCACGGTAAAGACATGATCGGCGATTTTGGTGATGTGATCGTCACCTTCACTGGCCACGGCGATAATTTTTCCGCCGCGCGCTTTTACTTCCTGAATATTGCCCAGGAGTTTTTCATATTGGCTGCCGCGCGTGGCAATAAACACCGCCGGCATTCCAGGGTTAATTAAGGCAATCGGCCCATGCTTCATTTCCGCGGCGGGCAAACCCTCCGCATGAATATAGCTGATTTCCTTGAGTTTCAAGGCACCTTCCAGCGCCACAGGGTAATTAAACCCGCGCCCCAAAAACAACCAGTTTTCCCGTTGAACGTATTGGGTTGTGACCTGACGGATCAGTTCACTTTGTTCCAATATATGCCGCATCTGCTCGGGGATACGATCCAGTGCGGTTAAAAATTCCTGCAGCACGGTTTGAGACATGTATTTGCGTCGGGCAATGCTTAATGCCAGGAGCACTTCGACCACAATTTGCCCGCAGAATGCTTTGGTGCTCGCCACGCCCACCTCCGGCCCCACGTGCAGATAAACGCCCGCATCGGTTTCCCGGGCAATCGTGCTGCCGACAACATTGACCACACCGAGGCTCAACGCACCGCGATCCTTGGCTTCACGCAGGGCGGCAAGTGTATCGGCGGTTTCACCGGATTGGCTGATGGCAATGACAATGGTGCCATCTTCGACAATGGGATTGCGGTAACGGAATTCACTGGCGTATTCCACTTCCGTGGGAATTTTGGCCAGTTCCTCAAACAAAAATTCGCCCACCAAACCGGCATGCCACGCAGTGCCACAGGCAGTGATAATAATGCGCCGCGCCCGGACAATATCTCTGCTGTATTGGGCGATGCCGCCGAGCACCACCCGCCCCTCGTGCCGATCCACGCGACCACGCAGGCAATTGGCGATGGCTTCAGGCTGCTCAAAAATTTCCTTGAGCATAAAATGCTCATAGCCGCCGAGTTCAATTTGCTCCAATGAAAACTCAACCGCCGTGACATCCTTGGTCACCGGAACATCATCAATGGTCAT
>JAJZVR010000043.1:0-3846 GCA_021847065.1 Planctomycetota bacterium
ATGCCATATTTTCACTTCCCGATAAAAACGGGCACACCCCACGAAACACGGCATATTTGCCATTATGCAGAACCACCCCAACGCTGCATTGATGACGATCCGACTGAATCATTGATCGCCCGCGGATATAAGACGCTGGAGCGGTACCGATAACTCAAGGCAGCGGCTCTTATGCGGGGCACAGGATAGTCTGATAAGCGGGAAAATGGGTAGAAAGTGGAAAAAATTTTGCGTTGTGAACCGGTTTAGTTTACAGTAAGAAAGTATGTTGACAGTGGAATTCCGGTTCCGTGTGCCAAAAGATCGGACTGGAAGGAATTCTGGTGATTCGCCGCTGCCAACGGAGGATGGCCGAAGGAAGGGTTTTTCGCCGCTTGAGTCGCGCGTAGCGTCAAGGACGGAAAGCTCTTATGAAGGGCACCTGGGCTGGCTGCGAAAGCTGGTGGGTGTCGAAAAACTGTCGTCAGGCTGATGGCAATGAGTATTTCTGGCGAGTTACGCAAGGAGGCGTCCGAGGTTGAAGATAACAGCCTCGTAAGGCCACATCTTGTCCAAGAGCCTGCGAGAGAGAGGTGCACCGTGTCTGGTTTAAACCCAATGGATCCGCTGGCGTCGGGAGGTCATACTCCGCGGCCAGCATTTGAGATATTTCGGCCAGTGCCGAATGTAGCACCGCCGCGCGCGTCAAAAAACCCAAAGCGCGACAGCAAAACGGCGGCGGCATCCGCGCCTGAGGAAAAACCGGCAGACGTCGGCAATACACCATCGGAACCACTTGCGGATATACTGGCCGAGGAAGAACAAGCCAATGTGGCGGCGGCAACCGGCGCAGCTACACTAAAAATTCCCATGCAGGCGCAGATCACGCTGACACAGGAAATGCAAAGTGGACATCGTGACATTCAAACCGTGGCGCTGGAAATTTTACAGGCCAATTTCCGGTGGCCCGGATACCTGAAAATTGAACCGCCCGGCGCGGAGCAGACGCAGCTATTTCCGGTGGCAGCGGAAAAAGCGGCAGTACCGCTGCAACATCGAGGCACGCATTTTGGCACCCTGGTGCTGGAAGGTGCCGCCAAGAGCGCGAGAATTACCGATCAACTTCAGCAGTCGGCGGCGTGGCTGACGGCGATGCTGGTATTGAACCATAATTTCAAAAATCTGCGTCGGCTTGCGGATACCGATGAATTATCCGGTGCGTATAATCGCCGATACTTTATGGAAAACGTCCCGCACCTGCTGGATCGGGCGCGGCGCAACCGCTTCTGTGTGACAATTCTGTTGTTTGATATTGATGATTTCAAACAATACAACGATCAATTCGGTCACGCCGCGGGTGATGCCATTATCCGTGAAGTCATCCGGTTGTTGCGGCATTGCACGCGGAATCGGGATATGGTGGCGCGGGTGGGTGGGGATGAATTTGCCGTGGTATTCTGGGATGAGGGCGGCCCGCGGCAGCCGGATTCACAGCATCCGCGAACGGTGTTGAATATTGCCCAGCGGTTCCGAAAAGCGGTGGCGGAACATCCGTGGAATGCGGAAGGCGGCCCCATTTCCGGAAAATTAAGCATCAGCGGTGGCTTGGCCACATTCCCATGGGATGCGCAGAACCTTAATGATTTGCTGGCCGTTGCCGATCAGGAACTCATGCGTGCCAAGTCAATTGGAAAAAACGCCATCGTACTGGCCGGACCGACCGGCTCGAGCAATATTGAAGATGCAAAAGCATCGCAGTTCGGCGGCAATTAACACTATCTTTCGCCAGCCTGGCACTATGAATATGAATGATTCACGCTGGGTTATACGCACAATTGTGGGTGCGACATGTGTGCCCGCTTTTACGCATTGGACCAGACATGTTGAGTTGCTTGCCCAACAGGGCTTGGCCCGCACTGTCAGCGGAGGTAAGTTTCCGGTGCCGTTCGTTAAGATCGTATCCTGCCAACCGGTAAAGCGGCAATGATCTTTTGCGGTCCGGCGGCGCGAACAAGCCCCGCGGGAGATAGTGCGGCCACAAGTGTCAGTGCCATTATCCGTAAACGCATCACACAACTCCTGTTCACAATTATCCGGTTAAAGACAATTCATCGGACCGGGCGGTATTGCCGACGGGGCAATCCACAGTGCTAATTTCCCTTGGTCGACAGGGGCGGCAGATGCCACCAATTTCCCGGCCCAAGGACGGTTTCGGGGGTGATTTTTCCCGCCCGGGCTTTGGTTAATTGCCGGGACCATGGCACCCGGCTTTTCACATCCGCGCCGGGGCCGGTACTGTGATATTCCGCAAAGCGGGCGGTTTTTTCCAGCTTTGGCTTCTTCCAATTGCTCCAACCCATCGGTCGAATCTGTTTACCCATATAGCAATCAATAAATGTCGTGCTGCCGTAAGGCCGCCGTGAACGGCCCAGAAATACGCTTCCAGCCGGGGTGGATTTCAAGCTCGTCAGGCGACAGTGGATAAAAACAAAGCCGAATCGTTGACTTTCCGGGGTAGAGGGTGCGGTGATGCTACCCCAATGACCTTTGTTAACATTACGGATCGTGCAATGATCGAACAAGCCCGTGCCAAAGCCATAAATATAATCTACCGCGCCGGTAATCAGGCAGTGTGAAAAATATGCCCGCGGATCGGGATGTGAAAAATAAAGCGTATCCTGAAATCCCAACAGGCGACAATGATCGACCACCAGCTTATCGCCACCCACGGTAACCGCCAGTGCCTGATTGCCGTTGACGTTGGATTTTTGGACATAAGAATTTTGAATGGTGATATTATCCAGCGTGGTATTTGGGGCGTAAATGCACAAGGTGGCGGTGTTCATAAAACCGCGCGGATGGCCATTTTTCCCGGCGTCTCGCACCGGTAGATTGTCGGTTAACAGAGTATTATGCGCATTGCTGCCCTGTAGAGTTATGTGCGGCTTATCCGCCGGAATCACAACCAGGCCGGGGTAGCTGCCCGGATCAATATGGATAATCACAGGCCGCTTATTATTTGTCGGCACGGCATTAATGGCCGCCTGCACGGTTCTATATGCACCGGCGACAGAATAGGAAACGGTATAGATGGCCGGGCCGAGGCCCGCAGTGGCGGCGCGATTGGCCTTGGCGACGGTGGCACCGGCGAGTTGTCGGGCCATGCTGAGTGGTCCGGCGTTGCAGCGCAGTACGCCGGACGCCAGCGATACCGCCAATAACATGGTCGCAGATGCTGCGGCGAATTTTCCATTAGAAATACGAGATCGCATGGTAACTTCTCCTAAACAATCGGCACATCACGGTTCCGGATAACTCTAATCTGACGCGAATACAACAGCAGCCATCTGCATAGATGGTGCCGCGCATCGATGAATCAGTGCGAATTCCACGGACCACTTCCCAGAATCGCTTTAACAGAGTATTTGACGGTCTGGGCTTTGGTCAACTGACGTGACCATTTTACCCGCGCCTTGGCATCTGCCCCAGGGCCGGTGGAATGATATTCCGCGAAACGCGCTGTTTTGTAGTATTTTGTGCCTTTCCAATTCAGTCAGCCAACCGGGGCGATATCAGAACTCATGTCGCAATCAATATATGTGGTACTGCCAGAGGCTCTCCATGGGCCGCCCAGATAAACGCTTCCGGCAGACACGTTTTTTGACGCGGTAATATTGCAATGCAGAAACACCAGACCGTCAGACTGGTGCTTCGGGGTATTGGATGCGGTAATGCAGGCCAAACCGACCGAACGAATGACGCAGTGATCAAACACCGCCCGTGCCTCGCCAAAAACAAAAGCTACAGCACCCTGGATCAGACACTTACGAAAATAGATTTTCGCATGTGGATTATGTACGTACAGTG
>JAJZVR010000043.1:3946-18771 GCA_021847065.1 Planctomycetota bacterium
GCGGATCATATATGGAAACATTTATTTGTTGAAAATACGCCAATCAGCGAAGCCTGCCGGGGCGTGCTTACCACGTTAAGCAAGCTTGGCCTGGACCCCAATGAAAAGAACCTCGATGCCTACCGCGATTTTTTTGCCAAACAAAACCCCAGTCAATACATTGACAAAGTAATGCAGTTGAGCAACGTTCATACCATCACAATGACCAATCCGGTCTTTGATGACAATGAACGGGATCGATGGCTGGCGGATAAAAATGTCGGATCCGACCCGAGATTCAAAGCCGTCTTACGCATTGATCCACTGCTGCGCAATTTCCCGCAGGCCGCGGCAAAACTTTCCGATTGGGGTTATAAAGTTCATAGCGCTCCATCTTCGCAAACCATTGATGAAGTGAAGCGATTCCTGAATCAATGGCTGGATCGGCAACAGGCGATCTATATGGCCGTCAGCCTGCCACCGGATTTCCGCTATCCCGCCAATCAGACCGACACGCTGGCTCTGGCCGGCCAGACAATTTTGGAAAAAGCGATTCTGCCGGTGTGTGCGGAACGCAAAATGCCCTTTGCCATGATGATCGGGTCGAGTCTTCGCACGCAGCCGGCATTACGTGACGCCGGCGACACCTCCGGTCTTTCTGATGTAGCGAGCGTGGCGCGGCTTTGCCTGGATTTCCCCAACAACAAATTTCTGGTCACCATGCTTTCGCGGGAAAATCAGCACGAATTGTGCGTCACGGCCCGCAAGTTCGGCAACCTCATGCCCTTCGGATGCTGGTGGTTTCTCAATAATCCCAGCCTGATAAGCGAAATTACGCACATGCGCTTTGAACTTCTGGGAACCAGCTTTATTCCGCAACATTCCGATGCTCGCATTCTGGATCAATTGGTTTACAAATGGGATCACAGCCGAAAAGTCATCACCAATGTGCTCACGGACATGTATACGCGGATCGCGGAAACCGGTCGTCGGATTACCCGGGAAGATATTCAACATGATGTGGAAAAACTCCTGAACGGCAATTTTACAACTTTTCTGGAGCAGTAAATGCCGGGAAACAATACAAAGTGCGGTAGCGCCATAACCAAAACCGGTATCACGCTTAACCGAAGCACGGACGAATTTTATGGATGACACGGATGCAGACGGAGGTGCTCTAACAAGCGCCATATAAAAACCTCGATCCACTGCGAACAATGCAACAGGTTGTGGGTCTGTAAATTTGCGGCGTTGTGATCGTCCATCCGTGGTCAACAGTGGTTCGGAGGTTAGAGGCGCACAATAGCAGGATATGATTCATCTAACTTTGATTAAGCTTACTTCATGCAACAGGAAAGTTACACTATGGAAATTGCTAAATTCAGTATGGGTATTGGAGATCGCTTTGGTCGCCAGGGCAAAGCACAATTAGCGGCCTTTATATTGGCCGCACAAAAAGGCGCGGAGATTATTCCGGTGTGGAATAAATCCAACCGTGAACACCTGATCGTCCACAGCGAACCCGGCGAAGTGCGGATCGAAGCGGATGCTGCGGTTAAAGCTCTGGGTTGGAAGCATTCCTATCACGTTGATGCCGATCATATCGGCATAAAAACCGTGGATCGATTCATTGCCCCCAGTGATTTTTTTACCATCGATGTCGCGGACTTTATCGGGAAACCCGCTGACGATTCTGCCATTGCCGGCCTGGTCCAAGATTTGCGCAAGCTCTGCGGCGAGCCGGCCATCGCGCATTTGTCTTCGCCTATGAACATTGATGAAGCCGCCATTACCCGCGTGGGGAAGAAATATCTCGCCGCGGTGCAGGAAGCCGGCCGCGTCTTTCAACATATTGCCAAAGCGAAAGGGGCGGACCGCTGTATTATTGAAGTTTCCATGGATGAAACGGACAGTCCCCAAACACCGGATGAGCTGCTGTTGATTCTCGCCGCCATTGCCCGCGAAGGAATTCCCATTCAGACCATCGCTCCGAAATTCACAGGCCGATTTAATAAGGGCGTGGATTACGTGGGCAACATGGAGCAATTTGAAAAAGAATTCAATGATGACCTGGCGGTAATCGCATATTGTGTGAAGGAATTCGGCCTGCCTAAAAATCTGAAATTAAGTGTTCACTCCGGCAGTGACAAATTTTCCATTTATCAGCCGATTCGCCGAGCCATAAAGAAGCACAATGCCGGCTTGCATATTAAAACCGCCGGGACAACCTGGCTGGTGGAAATTGGCGCAGTGGCCGAAGCCGATGAAGCCGGTTTGGCTCTGGTGCGGGAAATGTATGTCGAGGCGCTGAAACGCTTTGATGAACTCTGCGGCCCGTATGCCTCCGTCATTGACATCAAACGCGAGCGACTGCCGAGCGTGGAAACGATGAACCATTGCACCGGTGCGGATATCGCGGCCGCCATCCGCCATGAACCGCACTCACCAAAATTCAACAGCGACCTGCGGCAACTGCTGCATGTTGGATATAAACTGGCATCCGAACGCAAGGATCGCTTTAACGCATTATTGGATAAACATGCTGCGTTTGTCGGCAAACATGTCACATACAACTTGTTTAATCGGCATATTGAAAAATTATTCTGTTGAACCGCAAGCACCGGATGATAATCCGGTGGTTGATCTTCGACAATGGATATATGGCAGAGTTAACAAACAAGGAACCTTATGAAGATACTGTTAACCACAACAAGTTTTCAAGACACGCCTGGGAAACATCACGACCTGCTTAACGGCGCTGGCTTTGAAATCGTCCGCGCCCGCGGGCCGCTATCTGAAGCACAGATGCTTGATATTCTCGCCGAACAAGGCCCATTTGATGGCCTGCTCAATGGCGATGATCAACTCAACGCAAAAGTCATTGACGCCTTCCTTCCCCAGATGAAGGTGATTGCAAAATATGGCATCGGCCTGGATTCCATTGACGTTCAACATGCCACCTCACGCCGGGTGCCGGTACTCTTTACCCCGGGCGTCAATGAAACCGCCGTAGCGGAACATGCCATCGGCTTGATGATCGCGGTGGCCAAGCATTTCTGGTTTCACGCCAGCAGCATCAAAAAAGGCAAGTGGAGTCGCCAGACCGGTAGAGAACTCTGGAGCAAAACACTGGGAATTGTCGGTTCTGGCCGCATCGCGCGGGAAGTGGTGAAACGTTGCAGCGCCTTTGATATGAAAATACTGGCCTACGGCAACTATTGGGAACCCGAATTTCTGCAAAAATATAATGTTCCCCGCGTTAAGGATTTATCAGAACTCTTTGCGCAGTCGGATGTTATTTCTCTGCATACCAACTTGAATGAAAAAACCCGCGGGATGATCAACAAACACTCGCTGGCGGGAATGAAAGACGGCGTGATGATCGTCAACACCGCCCGTGGTGCGCTGGTTGTGGAACAGGATATTGTTGATGCCTGCAATTCCGGAAAAATCCACGGCTACGGTTCGGATGTGCTGGAATATGAACCGGTGCGGGCACCACATATTTTTGAAACCGTGGATAACATCATCATCACCCCGCATGTTGGCAGCCGAACGTATGAAAGCGTGCAGCGGCAGGGGCTACGGGCGGCGGCGAATTTAGTGAATTTTCTCAATGGGAATTCCGATTATATTCAGGCCAACAAGTTTCGATTCTTTATGTTTTGATTCTTTATTGACAAGCCTGAACAAAGCGAAGATAACGAGGACATTATGAGTAACACCCATCCGACTGAATTTGTCATGCCCACATCCATGCACAACCACATTGTGCAGGCGGCCTACCGTAAGCGCGGTTTTACAGATGAGGAATCCTCCGCCACAGCGCGGTTCAGTGATCTTACAGCTCTGCATGGCATTAAAACCCATAACGCCATCAAGGCCCTGCACCTTGATGAACTCTTTGGGTCCAAGGCCGGCGGCTGCGTGCCGGGGGCTAAAATTGACGTGCTTCCCTCCAAATTCAAAGCTGTCGCCCGCTGGAACGCCAACCGTAAGCTCGGGCAGGCCACCGCGTTTGCCGCCATGGAACATTGTATGAAATTGGCCGACGAATTCGGCGTGGGCGTCGTGAGCGTGGATAATGCTTTTCATTATCTATGGGGTGGAGGTTACGTGATCGACGCCGCTAAAAAAGGCTATCTTGCCTATACCGCCTGTACCGCGGCATTGGCCGAAGTGGTACCCTTTGGCGGCAAATTTCCAACCCTTGGCACCAACCCCCATTCCTGGGGCTTCCCCACCACCGAAGCCATCGGCTTCCCAATCTGCGTGGATTGGGCCACCAGTGTGGTAGCCATGGGCCGGGTGCAGCAATTTTCCCGTGAAGGCAAACAACTTGGCCCGGGCTGGGCCGTGGCTAAAGATGGCAACCCCACGCAGGACCCCAATAAAGCCGCAGCACTATTTCCCTTCGGCGAACACAAAGGTTATGGCTTGTCGTTAATTGATGAATTGCTGGCGGCGTATATTGGCGGTTCATTGCCGACCTTGCGCAGTCGCTGGAGCATCGGCCCCAAGGATGAAAAACGCACACCCTGCTTTTTCTTCCAGTGCATCCGCGCCGACGCCATCAGCGGAGAAGCATTTGCTTACAACCGCTCGCAACAGGAGAATATAAAAGCGGTTCTGGCGGATATCCGTGGGCACGGCAATGAAAAAACGCTGCTGCCGGGGGAGCCCGAAGCACGGGCGGCACAACGCTCGGAAAAACTCGGCGGCCTGATTTTTACCGCCGCGGAAATTGACGCATTGGAACATATCGCCCGCGAAGCGGGTGTGGAATTTGATCGTACGCAACTCAAACCTGTGGAGATATCATGACACATCCTCTTTTGGACATCAGTGGAAAAGTTTGCCTTGTCACCGGCGGTACCAGTGGACTGGGAAAGGCCATTGCACTGGGATATGCCCAGGCCGGAGCAAAAGTTATCGCGGCATCCAGCAATCCGGATAAGGTGCAGGCCATGCAAAAAGAACTTTCCGCCATCGGAACAGGCCATGATGCCATTGCCTTGAATGTCACCGATGCCTCCGCGGTGGAAACGGCATTAAAAAACGCGGCGGCAAAATATGGCCGCCTGGATGCGGTTGTCAGCGCCGCCGGCGCCCATAAAAAGCAGCCCGCCCTGGAAATGTCTGTGGAAGAATATGAACGCATCATCCGCATTAATCTCATTGGCAGCTTTATTGTCAATCAGGCGGCGGGCAAAATCATGAAAGATCAGACGCCCGATTCCAAATCCGTGCGGGGCAGCATTATTAATATTGCCAGCATCAGTTCTTTTATGAGTCTGACGGAAGTAATCGCTTATGCCTCCAGCAAAACCGGTGTAATGGGCTTGACGCGCGGGCTGGCCAATGAATGGGCACCGCTGGGCATCCGGGTCAATGGAATCGCCCCCGGCTTTTTCCCCACCGATCTAAACCGGAAAATTCTTGAAGGCACACCCCGCGGTGCCTGGGTTAAAGCCCACACTCCCATGGCCCGCTTCGGCAACGCCGAGGAACTCGTCGGTGCCGCCATTTATCTCATCAGCGATTCCGCCAGCTTCACCACCGGTGAAACCATTGTTGTCGATGGCGGTTTCTTGACCAAGGGCGTGTAATCGTTATAGCCCCGCCTCATTGAGCACCACCCCGTGGGCTTTGAGCGTATTGAGTTGCACCAGCTTGGCTTCATCCGCATTGGCAACACTGTCGCTGTGGCAAACAGCTTTTTTGCCTTTATGGGCCAGTGCGTGAATTTGTTCCTGCGTTAATACGCCGCGCTGCTTGAGCAGTTCCGCCCCTTCCGCCGATACGCCCGCGGATTGCGCCGATTTCTTGGCTGGCTCAAAATTCACATCTTTGCCGCTGGCAAATTCCTGAATTTCCTTGCTGATCCGCATGGAGCACCAATCATGGCCGCACATGGCACAAAAATCGGTATCCACTTCCAAATCTTCATCATGCAAAGCTCGAGCGGTTTCTCCATCAAAGGCCAACTCAAACATCTTCGGCCAATTCAGTGCGGCCCGCGCCTTGGACATGTCATCATCCCATTGCCGCGCACCGTTTACGCCACGGGCAATATCGCCGGCGTGCGCTGCGATCTTATACGCAATGCAGCCCGCCTTGACATCCTGTGCCTTGGGCAGGCCCACATGTTCCTTGGGCGTTACATAGCACAACATCGCCGCACCCGCCCGCGCCGCCTCTGTAGCGCCGATTGCGCTGGTGATATGGTCATAGCCCGGAAATACATCGGTAGTTAATGGCCCAAGCACATAAAATGGCGCATCATCACACACGCGCTGCTGAAGCTGCATGTTCATGGCGATTTGATCCATCGGCACATGCCCCGGCCCTTCCACCATCACCTGCACACCCGCTTCACGAGCGCGATAAACCAACTCACCGAGTGTCCGCAGTTCCGCCAACTGCGCCGCATCCGTGGCGTCAGCGCAACTGCCGGGCCGCAGGCCATCCCCCAACGAATACGTGACATCATATTGCCGCATAATCGCGGAAATTTCATCAAACAATTCATACATCGGATTCTGTTTATTATGCACGATCATCCACTTGGCCAACATGCTGCCGCCGCGGCTGACAATGCCCGTCAACCGATCTTTCACCAGCGGAAGATGCTGTTTAAGTACGCCGGCATGAATGGTGAAATAATCCACGCCCTGCTGGGCCTGACGTTCAATTTCTTTAAGGATAATGTCGTAGGATAATTCTTCGATTTTTCGACCAATAATCATGGAATAAATCGGCACGGTGCCGATGGGTATGGTGCTGTGATCAATAATTGCCTGCCGACATTCCACCAGATTGCCGCCGGTGGATAAATCCATGAGCGTGTCGGCGCCGAATTTCTGCGCCCATTGCAATTTGTCAACTTCTTCAGCAGTATTGCTGGAAACCGGCGAAGCTCCGATGTTGGCGTTGACTTTGGTTGTCACCATGCGGCCAATGGCCATGGGGTCCAGGCGTTTGGCGGATCGCTGTCCCTTAAACGCGGACGGGTCCATAATAACTTTGGTTCGTTGGGCCACGGTCTGATTTACCCACAGCCGCTGCGCATCGGCCCGCGCACCGGGATGTCCCGCATCCGCAGGCAAATCATATTCAATGTCCATCAGGGACGTTGCCGCCGCCTGCCCACCCGCCCCCTGCAAATGTCGAATATTGGCTGGAATCACCAGCCGCCCACGCGCCACTTCCTGCCGTATAAACTCCGCCGTCTGCCCCTCGCGCTGGGCCACGCGAATCATCTGCGGCGTAACGATTCCCGCACATGCAAACTCATATTGCGTAACAAGATTTTTAGCAGCCTGAATCATAATGCAGCACTCCTTAAATCAACCGCGCCTGCGGCCAAATAAACCTATGGGCCAAGACAATTTTCTCAATACCGCCAAAATCCACCGCCGTCTAAATCCCCCCCGGGATCAGGGGCAATGCGTTGGAATATGTGTGCGTCAATACTGAAAAACAGCCACACCCAAAATCAAACAAAAGCGGAGACGATGCAAAACAACATGGCAGCCATCGCTCGCGCTCCCTACGCCGGTACAATCCGGGTCAGGTTCCAAGGGTTTATTCTCAGTTCCGATTCATCAGAACACCCCTGGCGAACAGTTTGAAATTATATCACAATGCTTCAACGACGGGAATAAAGAAATTGTGCAGCCCTTGCCTATACTGAAATTACTGACCAATACTGCAAAGGAATTGCTCCCTGATCAGCCCTGTCACCTGCCACCTGTAACCTAAAACCTCGGCGGCAACCGCCCCCTGGCGGCATTTTTTTAGGTCTTTACACTTGCCAGTTTGGACAATCCGGGCCATGCGAAGCACCGGATTATGTTGAAACATCCGTTTTATGAAACTCGCTGTCAGTGCATCGACGGATGAACTTTACGGGTAAATGTCAGTGACATTATGAACATCAGCGTCGCGCTTAGCGCTAAAATACCGAAGACCACATTAATTCCATATTGATGCAACACCCAACCCAGCGGCAACAACCCCGCAGCGCCCAGTGCATTCGATAGCCCCAACGCAATGCCCGAACCCAATGCCCGATTTTCCGGGAACATATCCTGCCCGATCAGCAGTGTCGGCGAAAAGGTACTGAACATCGCAATACCTAAAATAGCCGCCACGATCCACAACCATGGCCCACGCGCAATGACCACCAGCGGCAACAACATCAACATGACGATACTGCTGCCAACCAGCACGGGCCGACGACCAAAGCGATCCGAAACGGTTCCTCCGGTGGCCTGCCCGATCACACCGGTAATTAAAAGCGTACTGATAATTGAAGCACCGGATACCAGCGCCCCACCGCGCAGCTTCCACATCAACGGAATAAAAACAATGGTTCCAAAAACCGCCAATCCCCTGAACGCTGAAAAACTCACCAACACCATAAACGCCTTACGGTGCTCCCGCCAATGCAGTTTCGGGGCACTTTGACTGCGGGCCGGCAAACTGGGAATCAGTTTGATCATAAATGGCAGCGTGATAAGCATGGGCAGCGCGATCACCCAAAGATTATGCAAACCCAAATACACCACGATCAGGCTGGTTAACAATGGCCACGCTCCGCGCCCAAGTTCCCCGCCGATTAAAAACAGCGATAACCCCGCCCCGTGGCGGCGTTCCGTCAAACTCCGCACCGCCGCCAGCGCCTGTGGATGAAAAATCGTGCTGCCCAATCCGGAAATCAGCAGCAGCACCAGCAACACCCCCACATTCGGAGCCAGGCCCACCAATGCTCCGGCAACGCAGCAGGCAATCAGTCCGCCAATGATAAACATTTTCCCACCGGTTTTATCCGCCAGAATGCCGGCCACAGGCTGTAACGCCTGCCCCATATACGTGGCCGCCATAATAATACCGACCATTGCCAAAGGCTGATGCAAGGCCGTCAGTACTGCCGGAAGAATGCCCGGCAAGTAAAATGCCGCCCCATCGTTAAGAAAATGCGTCCATGTCATGCAAACCAGACTCGCCGCCCGCGACCGGGCATTTGAGGCATTCACATCTGGGGATAAATCCGTCTGGGAGGTTATTGTCATGGAAAAATTATAACAGACATTGTTATCTTATTCACAATGTTGCATCGCTTTGGCACATGGATATAGTTAATGAAAATCAACTGCACTTCTTGCTGCCACCTTGGTTGGTGACAGCTTACAGGTTGGTTCCTTTTTGAGGAGGTCATCTATGGCCACCGTTGCATGCCTTCTGGCGGGCAAGTCCAGTCACGTCTACTCCATTGGTCTCGACGCCACCGTTCTGGAAGCCACACAAAAAATGAACCGTCACCGTATCGGTTCACTCATGGTCACGGACGGCGATCACATCATTGGTATCCTCAGCGAGCGCGATATTCTCACGCGCGTTGTGGCGGAGGAGAAAAATCCCCGCCAGGTGAGCGTTGCCGATGCCATGACATCCGATGTGGTTGTCGTATCACCCGATACCTCCCTCGAAGACGCCAGCAGCATCATGCAGTCGCGCCGTGTGCGCCATCTGCCCGTCTGCGATTCCGAGGGGCGCCTGCTGGGACTGATTTCCATTGGGGATCTTAATGCCCGGCACGTCAGTGACCAGGAGGTCACGATTATGCACCTGCATGAATATCTCTATGGCCGCGTGTAAGTAAGAAAATTCCGGACGGATTTTTCTTACATCCCGCCATAAGTCATGTTAAGATGTTCGCCATGGCGAATACACGTGAAAAACCTATTACCAAACGCGGAAGGGATACCCCTTGCGTGCGTCAGCTATCGGTATTTGTTGAAAATCGTGTCGGGGCCTTGGCCTCACTGATGGGTATTTTTGAACATTCCGAAGTGCGCACACTGGCCCTGACGGTTATGCAGGGCGTGGACTGCGCCATCGTCCGGTTCGTATTCAGTGATGCAGATATGGCCGCTGATGTTCTCCGCCAGAACGATTACCGGTTTTCCATCTGTGAACTTGTCGCGGTGGAAATGCCGTCCAACGCATCCGGTGAAGGCTTGGCCCGCATCGGCAAAGCACTGTTAAGCGCGGAAGTGGATATTCATTATGTTTATGGCCTGATCACTGATCCGCACCGGTCCGCAGCCGTGGTCATCCATGTTGATAATCCGGCGCTGGCCAGCATGGTGCTCTCGGAAGAGCATTTTGTGCTGCTGGATGAAAATGATTTGCGTTAGCGGCGCGCGGCCGCGTTGTGATGGAGTATCAAGCTATGGGGGCGATTTTTTTTCTTTTCTACATAGCCTGTTTTATTTTCTGGCTCTGGATGCTTATTGACCTGCTGACCAGCGGCAGCAGCACCGGTACTAAAATTCTCTGGGTCATTCTCATGCTGTTTCTGCCGCTGTTGGGATCCATTCTCTATTTTTTCCTGGCACGGAAAAAGACTCTCTGAAACCCCGCACCAGGCGAGACAGGGCGCTTTGCACAAAGCTTGCATTGCTTTTCGCAACGTGTATTGACTTTCATCTATATAGTGGTCTATAGTATGCAGATGGCCGGATATTGCGCAGGCCAATTTATTATGGAGCCAGCAGATGTTGCAACTTTCTCGACAGCTTGGAAATTCTACCGTAAAAGTCTCACCCGTTATTTTCGGTGCATGGGCCATCGCCGGATGGATGTGGGGCGGAGCGGATGAACAAACTTCCATTGATGCCATTAAAGCCTCCATTGACGCCGGCATTAATACCATTGATACCGCCGCCATTTATGGCATGGGGTACAGTGAACAGATTATCGCAAAGGCCATCAAAGGCTATGTTCGGGAAAAAATCGTCATCGCCACCAAGTGCGGCATGAGATGGGATGACCCCCGACAGGAAGGCTCCGATCCCTGGCCACAGAAAGACACCGCAGGCCGCGATGTGGTCATCCGTAAAAATGCCAAGCCCGCCAGCATCACCAGTGAATGTGAACAAAGTCTCACGCGACTGGGCACCGATTACATTGATCTGTATCAGATTCACTGGCCCGATGCTACAACACCGGCGGATGAATCGTTTGCCGCCATGGAAAAACTCCGCCAATCCGGAAAAGTCCGGGCCATTGGAGTCAGCAACTACGATATTGCCTGGATGGAACTGGCCCGTTCCGCCGGGCAACTCGCCAGCCTGCAACCCCCTTACAGTTTACTGAATCGTGGCATTGAAAAAGACCTTCTGCCCTATTGCCGCAGTCACAACATCGGCGTGATTGTTTATTCACCCATGGAACGCGGGCTGCTTACCGGCGATGTAACGCCTGATCGCCAATTCCCGGCAGGCGACCATCGCAGCAACCACAAATTCTTTACGGTGGAAAATCGGCGGCGCGTTCTAGCAGCTTTGGAGCAAATTAGACCCATTGCCGATGCCCATCACGCCAGCTTCGCACAAGTTGTCATTAACTGGACCATTCAGGAGCCGGGCATTACCGCGGCACTTGTCGGCGCCAGAAATCCCCAGCAGGCGCAACACAATGCCGCAGCGCTGCAATTTCAGCTTACCACCGAACAGCGCGCGGACATTCGTCGTGTTTTTGAGGCATTAATTCTTACCTGACACCGGCAACGGGCCTTACCAGGCCCCGGTGGCAACATCGCGCACCGGTGTCATAACCGTGTCAAACGGGGCAATCGTCGGCAGAACCGAACTTGGTGCGGTGCCCGTCGGCGTTAAGGCTGTTCCACCGCCACCCACACCGCCCGTGGAAGCGTATGTGAATATGTTATCCCGACCTTCACCCACGTATGGTGTCAAACACCATGCCACATGCGAATCGCCAAAGCCGACATTCTGCCCGTCACCATTATGATTACCGGAGTTAAAAATGAAATTACCGTAGGTATTGGCCATCGCCTGCGTGGGATCACGCTGGGAATTGGCCTCCGCGGAATTGTCGATCGCCGGTGCCATATCCGAAACCATGGGCAGCGCCGCGCTGGCGGCATTGGTATTCCACCAACTACCCACAATAAATGCGCCATTCATATAATTCCACGGAAATGAAATGGAATAACTTTCCCCCTGTCCGGTATTGGAAACAGTTCCTCTCACCACACCAAAGTCGGAATAATAGGTACTGCTGTTGCTGTATTCAGCGGATGGTGCCGTCGCCAGTTGATCCGAAGGACAGATAAAACTCTTGGGCGTAATTTGCCCGCTTAACACCATCAGCCACATGCACGCCATCGGCGAGCCTTCCTGCCAAGCATTGCTGCCATACATATCTGCCAACATTGTGCCCGTGCTACCCGCCGAATCCGTAGCCGCCGCACCCGGGCCATTCTGGTAGGTGCTGCTTGCCGGCGGCAACACACTGGGAAATTGGCTCTGGTTGCTCTGCGCATAAATAAACATGCTTTGGACAATGCCGCGAACGTTCGCAGCGCACACCGCCCGGTTGGCCAGTTCCTTGGCCCGCGCCAGGCTCGGCAGCAGAATGGCTATTAACAAAGCGATGATCGATATGACCACCAATAATTCTATAAGGGTAAATGCCCTTAATCGCCGATGTCCGTACTGCATGTCCAGAGTCTCCTGTTCAACCCATTGTTATCGGGTAGAGCAGGGTCGGACTTAAGGAAGAATCCATAAGTTCTGGCACAACGTCATATAACACCGCATTTTATATTGTTTTGGGACCCGGAAACAAGGTTACGGGGGACAGGTTACAGGTTTCTTGTCTCGCGTGCGACCACCAAGCACAATAGCAGCGCCAGCGCTTCCAAAACCGTCTAACTTCCAACTCCTACCTTCTAACTTCTTTCCCAGCTAGATGCCCGCGCCCTGATCCAGGTGTATACCGCATTCTTTCTTACCCATCCCCGCCCAGCGCCCGCTGCGTTGATCCGCATCGGTCCCCACGGGCCGCGTGCAGGTTTCCGGATTGCACCCAATCGAGTTATATCCCTGTTCCCATAACGGATGATAGGGCAATTCATGCTTTTTCATATACTGATGAATATCCCGATTATTCCATGCCAGCAGAGGCGAAATCGCCCAGCAGTTCACCCGCTTATTCCATTGCACCGGCAACATCGCCGCGCGATGGTCGGATTGATGGGCCCGCACGCCCCGCAACCATGCCGTTGGAGCCAGTTCCCGCATGGCGCGGTCGAATACCTCATTTTTATTCGCCGCGCAGCACGCCTCAACGTTCTGCCGCACCCGTGAGTCCGGCTCTCCATTTACCGTCAGCCATACCACCGGATCGTGGCGGCTGTGATATTCACGCACATTTAGAGCAAATCGCTGCCGCATGGCTTCCATAAATGCCAGCGTCTGCGGAAATAAATATCCTGTGTTGACCAGCACAATGGGAATCTCCGGACGAACGGAAATAGCCAGGTGAATCAGGCACATGCTTTCCGCGCCAAAACTGCTGGTCATGATCAGATTGGTGCCAAACGTTTCCGCCGCCCATCGGATTTGCTCCGCGGGATCGCGCTGCTGAAAATCCGCATTGATTTTCTCAACGTCAAATGGCAACTCTTCAACGAATGCACTCATGTCGGCACCTTGGCAGATTGCGTTTCCCGCCGCTTCTTCCAGGCCTGCTCCAATTTATCCAGATATTCCACCGGCACCCGCACGTTGTCCCGCCCGAGCCCCAAGGCAATATCCGGTTTGGGCGTGCCATGAAAATCAGATCCACCCGTCGTAACAAGGTTGTACCGGCGGGCCAGTTCAAGAAACAATTGACTGTCCTGCGGGCGATGATCGCTGTGCCACACTTCAATGCCGTCCAGCCCCGCCTCCACCAGATTGGCAATCACATGTTGCAGTTCCGCCGGATTGCCGGTTCGTAACTGCACCGGATGAGCCAGCACCGCCAAACCACCGGCGGCATGTATACACTCCAGTGCCTGCCGGGGAGTCAATCGCTCTTTATCAAAATATGCCGCCCCCGTTGTTCCCAGATAAACATCAAAAGCCTGTTTAACGGAACTTACGCAACCCGCGTCCACCATCGCCTGCGCAATATGAGGCCGCCCCAGCACAATTGCGCGACCATCAACCGAACCACGCCGGGCAATATCCTGCACCTGCCCAAGCGTAATGCGGCAACCCAATTCATTGAGCCGCGCAATAATGCGCGGATTACGATTGTTCCGCCCTTCCAGCAGAATATCGCTCATGCGCTTCAGGCCCGGCGAAACCGGATCAATATAATATCCCAGTATGTGCATCGTGCCCGGATGCGGATATTCCGCGGAAATTTCAATCCCCGGCACAAAACGCAAACCAATCTTCCCGGCCTGCGCTTGTGCTTCCAGCAACCCATTGCCGCTGTCATGATCCGTCAGTGCCAGCCCCACCAGCCCCGCCGCATGCGCACTATTAACCAGTTGCGTGGGAGTTAAGGTTCCGTCGCTTGCCGTGCTGTGCGTGTGCAAATCAACGTATTGCGTCACCGCGTTACTCCTGATCCAGCAATCGCCCGTGTCGGCGAAGATAATTGAAAATCGTTTCCACCGATTGCGACGCGGATTGCTCATGCGTTCGCAGATGAATTTCCGGATTGTTCGGAACTTCATAAGGCGCATCAATACCGGTAAACCCCAGAGGCTTTCCCGCCGCCACAGCCGCACGAGCTTTTTTATATAGCCCCTTCGGATCGCGTTGTTCGCAGACCTCCAGGGGCGCATCAACAAATACTTCTACAAATTCATCGGCCCCCATGAGCTGGCGCACCCGCTGCCGATCAACTGCATACGGGCTGATAAAACTCGCTATCACAATCAGACCCGAATCCGCCAGCAGCCGCGCCAATTCTCCCGCCCGCCGAATATTCTCTACCCGATCCTCCGGCGAAAATCCCAAGTCGCTGTTAAG
>JAJZVR010000328.1 GCA_021847065.1 Planctomycetota bacterium
GATCTGCTTAATTTTTTTCCACGCGATTACACCCAGTCTCAGGGACAAGTTCCGGTACAACACCTGCAAAGTGACCAACTCGCTTCCATTGAGGGCGAAATTATCCAAACCCGTGCCATTCGCCGCCGCCCTTCGCGCTTTGAGGCACTCCTGGAAGACCCCTCAGGACGCTGCGTACTGACCTGGTTCAATCAAATGTTCATGGCTGAAAAACTCGTACCCGGCGTACGCGTCCGAGCCACCGGAAAAGTCAAATTCTTCAATGCCCGCGCGCAAATGCTTCAGCCTCGCATCGAATTTCTCGCCGCTCCCGGTGCTGTAACCGAAGCTCCGGACTTAAAGCCCGTCTACCCCGCATCCGCTGATTTATCCAACCGGGTAATCGCGTCCATTATGGAAAAAAATATTCCGCTTTTACTGCCCCAGATTCGCGAGTGGATTGCCGCCGAATCTCTGGCCTCCTGTCAATTGATTTCCCGCCGCTACGCTTATGAACTCATCCACCGCCCCGGTGCTTGGAAATTTGTGCAACGCGCCAGACATTCTCTGGCATTTCATGAATTTCTGCTGCACCAGTTGGCCGTCGGAATGAAGCGTCACCACCAGCAACAATTACAAAACGCCCAGGCCTTGCGCACCGATGACCTGGTGGACAAACGCATCCGGGCACTATTGCCGTTCTCGCTGACTGCGGCGCAGGATCGAGTCATCGTCCAATTGCGCCACGATCTTGCTGCCCGGCACCCTATGAACCGTCTGGTGCAGGGTGATGTTGGCAGTGGGAAAACCGTGGTTGCGCTCTATGCCATGCTTTCCGCCGTAGCTGCCGGTGCACAGGCTGCTCTGCTGGCGCCCACGGAAGTTCTGGCGCAGCAGCACCTGTTTTCTCTCGAGCGATTCTTAGCCAATAGCCGCGTCAAAACAACATTACTGACCGCCGCCCTTTCCGACGCAAGCCGAAAAAAGGCGCTCGCCGGCATCCAGGACGGCTCGATCAGCTTGGTCATCGGCACGCACGCCATATTAGGCGACACCGTGCGTTTTAAAAATCTCGCCATGCTCGTGGTTGATGAACAACACAAATTCGGTGTGCAGCAGCGGGCCGTGATGCGAGGCCGCTACACCGGTGTGCACACACTGGTCATGACCGCCACCCCGATTCCCCGCACGTTAGCCATGGCTGTTTTTGGCGATCTGGACGTTTCCACCATTGACGAACTTCCTCCGGGTCGGCAGCCCATTGCCACGCGCGCAGTGCCTGCCGCCCGCCGCGCGGAAGTTTATGCATACCTGCTCAAGCAGGTTCAGTCTGGCCGACAGGGGTACGTGGTGCTTCCCGCCATTGATGAAAATGCCGCCGAGTTGCTCGGGGCCACGCGCGTCTTCAATGACCTCAAGGATGGCACGCTGAAAAATCACCGCGTCGGACTTCTGCACGGACGTATGGACGCTCCGGCGCGGCGGGATGTCATGGAGCAATTCCGTACCGGTAAACTTGATGTGCTGGTTGCCACCACCATTATTGAAGTCGGCGTGGATGTTCCAAACGCCACCATTATGATTATTGAACATGCCGAGCGATTTGGCCTGGCCCAACTGCATCAACTGCGTGGCCGCGTGGGCCGCGGTATCCATCAATCCGCCTGTGTTTTATTGTTTGAAAATGACCCGCCCGAACCACCTCCGCGTCTGGCGGCCATGATAAAATATTCCAGCGGCTTTGATATCGCGCAGGAGGATTTGAAAATCCGGGGCATGGGAGAAATTGTCGGCGAGCGCCAAAGTGGCCGACCCGATATGCTCTTTCCGGATCTGCTTTTGGACCCGTTTTTACTGCCCGCCGCGCGCCAGCAGGCCCTGGCCATCATTAAAGCCGACCCGCATATCCTGGCACCGCAGCACGCGGAACTGCGCAAAGAATTATCCGCACGATTCCAGGCCTCACTGCCCCTGGCGGACGTGGGATAATACAACCTACTGTGCCGCCCCCGCCAAAACGCCCCACTTTTTATTTATTAAGCGAAGCGTTGGCGCCCCTGGCACTTTTCCTGCGGAACCAAAAGCCTTAATATACGGCAATGGCAACAGTACTTATGCAAAATCAGAGTTGGGATGTCGGCAAAGTTGGCGGGCAGTGCGCGGGGTGCGCTGCGGAACTTCCGCCGGGCGCGGCCTGCTGGGCGGCCCTGGTGGAAACCCGGTCATTACCGCCGGTGCCAAGCGAATCAAAAACGCCCGGCAGCCCCTGGCAACGTATGAACTTCTGCCCCGAATGCTGGAACACCGGCAAACGTCCGACATCCCCGGTTGAAATGTTTTCCTTTTGGAAAACCGTGGTGCCGGAATCCCACAAAAAAGCCAAAACGTTTGTGGATGACTCGGTTCTCCTGGATCTGTTTAACCGCCTCGCGGAACGTGAGCAGATCATGGATCTGCAATTCCGTTTTGTCCTGGCATTATTATTAATGCGCAAGCGCTTGCTCAAATACGAAGGCACTTCCGCAATGCCCGCAGAATTGCGGACAAAATTCGCCCACCTTACCCCCCCACCCGAAGCGTGGAACATGACCCAACGCGGTGGAATCGCGGTAGTCGTCTTGAATCCACATCTTACCGCGGAACAAATCGGCGAAGTGTCACAACAGCTATTAGGTATATTGGCGGAAGAAATATAATCTCCCAATTCCCGGGCTCACGTATTACGACTTACCTGTTCGCGGAGCAACCGCGCTGGGTGCTGGTTTATAGTGATTGTCGCGCGTTGCCGATCTTTTCATGGAGTTCTTGAACGCCATCACAACAAAATCGCCGTTGCCTACCACAACTACTGGACTGGGCGCCCAATGCCGACCGCTTGATTCGTCAGAATGATGCATTCAGGCTTACCATGACATATGCCGCGTTGGCAATTTGGGCCACGGGTAGTTCGTTACGGACATCAAATCCCTGGCTAAAGGCCTGGTTAAATGCGTAACCGCCTCCAATATCAACGCTCAAATCATGATGCATGGAAAAAAGTTTGAACCCCGTCTGCACCCGGCACTGCGTAAAGAACAACCGTTGATCCGATTGATACGAACTCACATGAAACGCCCAGGAATCACTGTCAAATTCGGCATACGCCACCAGCCATCGCAAGATGGAATAATCCGCCGCCGCCGTGCCGGAATCAATCGGAAAATAATTCACATTCAACGACAAGCGGGGCAGCACGTTCCAGCGCATGGCCTCGTAAGGAAAGCCAACGGTCCAATCCAGACCTTTTTGGCCATGTTTCACTTCCACTGACGGCAACGGAACATCGGGCATAAATTGCCGATTACCGCTGTAATCCAAGGCCATATCCAGTTCAGTATGCTTCCATAACTTGTGCTGTACCGTAATGCGCGCCATACC
>JAJZVR010000329.1 GCA_021847065.1 Planctomycetota bacterium
TCATTGACCATAGCGTGCAGGTGGATGCGTTTGCCAATGGTATGGCGTTGCAGATTAACAGTGAACTGGAATTTGAGCGCAATCAGGAACGCTATCAATTTTTGAAATGGGGGCAGCAGGCGTTTAATAATTTCCGTGTGGTGCCGCCGGCAACGGGCATTGTGCATCAGGTGAATTTGGAATATCTGGCGAAGGTTGTCTGGGAGAAGCATGACGTTCTGTATCCGGATTCTTTGGTGGGAACAGATTCGCATACGACGATGATTAATGGCTTGGGCGTGGTGGGCTGGGGGGTTGGTGGCATTGAGGCGGAGGCGGTTATGCTGGGGCAGCCGATTTACATGTTGCTGCCGGAGGTGGTGGGCTTCAAGCTCATTGGCAAACTGCGGGAGGGTTGCACGGCCACGGATATGGTACTGACCGTGACGCAGATGTTGCGCGAACATGGCGTGGTGGAAAAATTTGTGGAGTTTTATGGTCCAGGTCTGGCGGATATGCCCGTGGCCAACCGTGCTACGATTGCCAATATGGCTCCGGAATATGGCGCGACCATCGGCTTTTTCCCCATTGATGAGCAGACCTTAACGTATATGCGTTTGTCGAGCCGGGATGAGAATCTCGTAAAGACTGTTGAACAATATGCCAAAGCGCAGGGCCTGTGGCGGGATGAAAGCCATAAGATTGTGTATTCCAGTACGTTGGAGCTGGACTTAAGTCAGGTGGAACCATCACTGGCGGGGCCGCGGCGTCCGCAGGATCGCATTGCGCTTACCGCGATGAAATCACAGTGGCGGCAGGATTTGTCGGTAACGTACGGAAAAAATGGAGCAACCAAAGGGTCCAACATGGAAAGTTGGCAGGATGAAGGTGGAAATTTAGCGCTGGCGCAAGCGCCCGCTAAGGCTGATCCGGGACTCGATGGAGTGCCGGTTCAATATGATGGGCAAGAATTTCAGCTCCGGCATGGAGCCGTGGTGATCGCGGCGATTACCAGTTGTACCAATACCAGCAATCCAAGCGTGATGGTGGCGGCAGGGTTGGTAGCGCAAAAAGCGGCGGCGCGTGGTTTAACGCGCAAGCCATGGGTGAAAACATCTTTGGCCCCCGGTTCCAAAGTGGTTGTGGAGTATTTGAAAGCGGCCAACCTCATGACGCCGCTGGAATCCTGCGGATTTTATCTTGTGGGGTTCGGTTGCACGACGTGTATTGGCAACTCCGGTCCGCTGCCGGAACCCATCAGCAAAGCCATTAACGCCCATGATCTCGTGGCGGCGGCGGTGCTTTCCGGCAACCGGAACTTTGAAGGCCGCATCAGCCCGGATGTAAAGGCCAATTACCTGGCGTCGCCTCCGCTGGTGGTGGCCTACGCGCTGGCCGGTACGGTGGATATTGATTTGAACAATGACCCGATTGGCACGGATAAATCCGGCAAAGCGGTCTATCTGCGCGACATTTGGCCCAGCCAGAAGGAAATTGCCGATACCGTCGCCAAGTCGGTGCTAAGCTCGCAATTCAAACATGAATACGCCAATGTGTTTGCCGGTTCAGAGGAATGGAAGCAAATCAGAACCAGCACCGGTGATCAGTTTGAATGGGATGAAAAGAGTACCTACATTCAGGAACCGCCGTTCTTTGTTGGTATCAGGCCGGAGGTGGAACCCATTAAGCCGATTAAAGCGGCACGATGCCTCGCGTTCTTGGGTGATTCGATTACCACGGATCACATCAGCCCGGCGGGATCAATTAAGAAAGACAGCCCGGCAGGAAAATTCCTCATTGAACATGGCGTGGAAGCCAAAATGTTCAACAGCTACGGCGCTCGCCGGGGCAATGATCGCGTGATGACCCGCGGCACATTTGCCAATATCCGTGTGAAAAACAAGCTGGCACCGGGAACCGAAGGCGGCGTTACGACCGATTTGCTGGATGGGCAGGTAAAGCCGATTTTCGATGCCAGTACGCATTACAAGCAGGCGGGTGTGCCGCTGATTGTTCTGGCCGGTAAAGATTATGGCATGGGATCCAGCCGCGATTGGGCGGCCAAGGGCACATTCCTGCTTGGTGCACGGGCGGTGATTGCGGAATCCTTTGAACGCATTCACCGCAGCAACTTAGTGGGCATGGGCGTGCTGCCGCTGACGTTTAAGAAGGGTGAAACTGCGGCGAGCCTGGGCTTGACGGGCAAAGAAACATTTGAAATTCATTTGACCGATGATCTAACCCCACGGCAGGATGTAAAAGTTATTGCCGTAAAAGAAGATGGCGGAAAAATTGAATTCACCACAACGTGCCGCATTGATACCCCGGTGGAAGTAGAATACTTCCGCAACGGGGGTATTTTACATACAGTGTTGCGCAGAATGGCGAAATGATGGGATCGACGCGTTGGATGAACGTTACTTTTAATCAGCGTGAGGCGTCCGCTATTGGCTTTTGCACATATTAAATGTTTGGCGTTGCAGGCGGTTGCGTAAACAGGGCGGATGGGTACGAATATCCTGCGGCAAAAGAGGAGATTGTTATGGCTGTTACATTTGCCAATCTTCGCTTTTATCTCTCTCTGGCTTTAGCCACACTCGTTACGGTTATCTGCCCGTTGCGGATGTCGGCGTCGGTGCTTTTTGTTGGCAATAAACATTCTGTAGCGGAATACAGCACTGCGGGAAAAGTTGTAAACCGATCGCTGATTTCCGGAATAAAACTTACCTTCGGCATTGCTGTTTCCGGAAATGATATTTTTGTCGCCAATGAAGATTCCGGCATTATCGGGAAATATGCACTCACCGGGAGAGTTCTAAATGCCTCGCTGATCTCCCGCCTCAATGGACCGGCCGGGATTGCGGTTGCCGGAAATCGACTGTTTGTCGCTAATTACCGGGCTGGTACCATCGGTGAATACACCACCTCCGGGCGCGTCATCCGTGCGTCGCTGATTTCGGGTTTGGATGGCCCGGAAGGCATCGCAGTGCTTGGAGACGATATGTATGTCGCCAATTTTGGTTCGGGTACCGTAGGCAAATACACATTGTCGGGCCGCGCGGTAAATCCGATGCTCATATCATCGCTACCTGGTCCGGAGGGAATTGCGGTGGCAGGACATGATATTTTCGTGGCGTGCGACGGTGCGGGCACCATAGGGAAATATACCTTATCGGGGCAAGTCATAAATGCCGCCTTTATTTCCGGCCTGCGGGATCCTTTTGGGCTTGCGGTGTTGGGAAGCACTCTGTTTATCGCCGACGAGCGTGCGAAGGGGCGAATTGAGCAATACACCACTGCGGGAAAAGTTGTAAATGCCGCCTTGGTCACGGAGTTGGACTATCCAGGCTTTATCGCTGTGTCCCGCGCGCGTAAACCATGAAACAATGGCGGCAAAGCCTGCCGCCGCGACA
>JAJZVR010000044.1 GCA_021847065.1 Planctomycetota bacterium
ATAACGCCACAATACCCATTGAGACATTTGATTTTATTATTATTGATGAATGCCACCGGAGCATTTACAACCTCTGGCGGCAGGTGCTGGAATATTTTGACGCCTTTCTGATCGGCCTGACGGCGACGCCGGGCAAACAGACGATTGGCTTTTTTGATAGCAACCTGGTGCAGGAATACACGCATGAAAAGGCGGTGATTGACGGCGTGAATGTGGGCTACGAGGTATTCCGTATTGAGACGCAGATAACCAAAGACGGTGCGAAGCTGGCCAAAGCCCCGGATTATTTTGTGCCGCGCCGGGATCGCAGCACGCGGCAGAAGCGCTTTGCGCAGCTGGATGACGATCTGATTTATACGGGCAATCAGTTGGATCGGGATGTGGTCAGTGAAAGTCAGATACGCCTGGTGCTTTCCACGTTCCGTGATTGTTTGCCGCAAATTCTTCCGCTGCGCACGGATGTGCCTAAAACGCTGATCTTTGCCAAGAATGATTTACATGCCGATGACATAACCCGCATTGCGCGGGAAGTGTTTGGCAAAGGCAATAATTTTTGCCAGAAGATCACCAGCAAAACCACGGGCCGCAAGCCCGAAGACCTGCTGGCTGAGTTCCGCAATTCTTTTAACCCGCGCGTTGCGGTTACGGTGGATATGATTGCCACCGGCACGGATGTAAAGCCGCTGGAATGTCTGTTGTTTATGCGGAACATCAATTCCGCCGGTTATTTTGAACAGATGAAGGGGCGCGGCTGCCGGGTAATTCCGTCCGATGATTTGCGGGGCGTGACACCGGATGCAAAGGGCAAGACGCATTTTGTTATTGTGGATGCGGTGGGTGTTACGGAGAGCGGTAAGACATTTTCCCAGCCGCTGGATCGCAAGCCATCGGTGGCGTTTCATAAAATTCTTAATACGGTGGCGGCGGGCGTGGTGGATGTGGATGTGGTTTCCACGCTGGCGGCACGGTTGATCCGCCTGGATCGGCAACTCGATGATAGCCAGCGGGGGCAGATTGCCGCGGAATCCGGCGGGAAAACACCCGCCGATTTGGCCAGCGACCTGCTGGGAAGTATTGAGCCGGATAAACTTAATGCCCTGGCCGTTGAAAAGTTCAGCCTGCCGCCGGATACCGAGCCGACGGAAAGCCAGATAATGGCCATGGAGCAGCAAACCATGGCGGCGGCGCTGAAGCCGTTTCATAATCCCAAACTGCGGGACGCCATTATGCGGGTTAAAACGCAGAATGATCAGATTATTGATGAAATCAATCAGGATTCGCTGGTGCGTGCGGGCTTTGATGCCGCGGCACTGGAGAAGGCAAAATCTGTTATAAAGAGCTTCATGGAGTTTATTGAAACCAATAAAGATGAAATTGAAGCCATCCGTGTGCTGTACAGCCGACCGTTTCGGCTGGGATTGCGGTATCGGCAGGTGCGGGAATTGGCGCAGAAGCTGACGGCGGCACCCTTTTTTGTAGACCCCAGAAGGCCGGAAAGCGTGGAGCGGCTCTGGCAGGCATATCAGGCGGTGGAACCGCAAAAGGTACGGGGCGCGGGCCGGCATTTGGTGGATCTCATTGCGCTGGTGAAACACGCCATTACGCCGGATTCGCCGTTGGTGCCCATCGCGGCGGTGGTGGAGGAGCGGTATGGCCAATGGCTGGGGGAAAAGGAAGCGGCGGGGGCAACATTTACGGCGGAACAGCGACGGTGGCTGGTGGCCATTAAGGATCATATTGCCAATTCGCTGGCCATTGAGCAGGAAGATTTACAGGAAATTCCATTCAATCAACTTGGCGGCATGGGGAGAGCGTATGAGTTATTTGGTGATGCGCTGCCGGCGCTGCTGGAAGAGTTGAACGGGAGGTTGGTGGCGTGAAGGAACCCCACATATCTTTACCCACCGGTTGGGCGCAGAGCGAGATCAGAAGCGTGGTAATACCGAGTGGTTCCCGCAACCCCAAAAGGGAGCCACCGGGAATGTTCAGGTACGTGGACGTTGGGGCGGTAGACAATTCGAAGCAAATCATCACCGACGCGAGAACTCTCCCACGGTGCGATGCGCCGAGCAGGGCGAGAATGTTGATAAGAGCTGGCGACGTTATTTTCTGTTTAGTGCGTCCATACCTGAAGAATATCGCTGTTGTGTTGCCGGAGCTGGACGGCGAGGTGGCGTCGACGGCCTATTGCGTAATTCGGCCCCATCCGGAGGTCGAGACAAAATTTCTTTTTCACCAACTGATTCAGGATTCGTTCATCAACGCGATCCCAACATACGGCACCAGTCCCCCGTCCGCGAGGGATAACGAATTCCTCTGCATGCCGCTTCGGCTCGCCCCGCTGGCGGAGCAGCGGCGGATTGTGGCGAAGATTGAGGAGTTGTTTTCTGATTTGGATGCGGGCGTGGCGGCGTTGGAGCGGGTGAAGGCAAATTTGAAGCGTTATCGTGCGGCGGTGCTGAAGGCGGCGGTGGAGGGAAAGCTGACCGCCGAATGGCGGAAGAAAAATCCCGCAACCGAAACCGGCGAGCAATTGCTAAAACGCATTCTGGCCGAGCGGCGGAAAAAATGGGAAGAAGAACAACTGAAAAAATTTACGGAGAAGGGGAAAGTGCCGCCTAGCGGCTGGAAGGAGAAATATCAGGAGCCGGAATCACCGGATGTGGCGGGATTGGTGGAGTTGCCGGAGGGGTGGTGTTGGGCGACGACGGGGCATGTCGTCGCTCAATCAGAAAACGGCTTCGGTGTGCGACACCAATCAGTGGGCTCGCCCGTGGTGGTTATACGCCTTGCGGATATTATCAAGGAGGAGGTCTCATTTAGTAATCTAAGAGAGATAAATGCGAAATCTCATGAAATCTTAAAATATTCTCTCTCATCCGGCGATCTGCTTGCAATACGGGTTAACGGGAGCCCCGATCTAGTAGGAAGGTTTATACTTTTCCAAAACTCGAAGAAATTGGCGCTCTTTTGTGACCATTTTATTCGAGTGAGGCTCACCCCGGCGGTTTCTCCTAAATTTATGAAACAGTTGACTAATACAAGAATAATTCGTTCGCAAGTGGACTATTTAAAGGTTTGCAGTTCCGGTCAAAATACCATAAGCCAGAGTTCATTACTCGCGATGAAGATGCCGGTTCCCCCTATTGCCGAGCAGCGGCAGATTGTTGCGGAGGTTGAGCGGAGGCTTTCGGTTGCGGATGCCGTTGCTATGCAAGTTGAACATTCGCTGAAACGCGCGGCGCGGCTGCGGCAATCCATTTTGAAACGGGCGTTTGAGGGCAAGCTGGTGGCGCAGAATCCCGCTGATGAGCCGGCGTCGGTTCTGCTGGAACGCATTAAGGCCCAAGGGGCGGCGGTGCCGGAGCGGCTGGCCACGGGGCAGAAGCGGGTGGGGACACCCGCGCTCCCAGGGAGAGTCGGACGTGTTGCTTCGCCGGTGGCGCGGCCAATGAAGCCAACACGAAAAGAGCGGAAACTTTCACGGAAGATATGGCTGGCGCGGGCCACCATTGCCGCGTATGGCGTACAGGCATTGGCGGATCAGCCCACATTTGGCCGGGTGCAGTTACAGAAATTTCTGTATTTGGCGCAGGCGCATATCGGATTGGACTTGCAATTTGAATTTGAGAAACAGGCCGCCGGGCCGTTTGATAGGGACATTTATACGGTTGAATCCAATGCGGTGAAGCAACAATGGTTTTATTTCACCGGCGCTCGCGGCGATGCGACGCACTACCAACCTGGCGTGGAAATTCAGGATCGGCTGGAGTGGGCTGGCCGCATGTTCAAAAAGCAGTTGCCTGCGATTGATGAATTGATTGGGCATTTCCGCGATATGAATACGGATCAGGCTGAGTTGTTTGCTACGATTCATGCGGTCTGGAATGAATTAGTGAAGGATGGCAAGCCATGCGGGGAGGAAGAGATTGTTAAGGGCGTGTATGCCTGGCATGAAAGTAAGAAGCGGTTTACACCCTGTGTGATTCGTGCGCGGATAAAGTGGATGCAGGAGAATGGGTATGGGGTGGCTGCGGGGAGTGGGGAAATGGGTGGTGGGTAAAAAGTTTGTGAAACGCAACGGCACAAAGGTATGAAGAGTGGTGGGTTGGGTGGTGTTTGGGCGCTTTCCGGGAATCTATTTGGAGGCGAAAAATGGCTAGACCGTATGTGTTCTGGAGGGCACCAGATGGGAGGTCCTACAAGGGTGTCGATGGAAAATGCGCCCCGCGGGAAATGCTTGCCTCCTTTGGGAAAATGGCCACGCGGGACGCTTCAGGCAAGGTCGCGATGCCGAACTTCGATTTCCTGCGAATTTTGGATGTTGTTAGTCACTGCGCGGTTATCGTCGGGCCGGGGGGTGATGAACTGAAAGGGGCCGATTCGGAGGGAATTGTCCGCGGCGCGCTTTTCGCGGCGGCGGAAAAGATCGGCGGTGGAAAGCCGATTGACCATGCAACATTCGTCGAATTGGCCAATGGAAAGGCCGCCGAGTATTTCCGGATTGCCAAAACCGAATACGTTCTCGTGGCATCGCTCTCTGTAGCCTCTCTGCCTGATGGAGCATTGGAATCAGGCGGTCGTCATGTTCAGGCTGTACCGAGAAGGGGAGACCGCTATCCATTGCCGGAGGTAGTTGGCCCGATGAATCTCCCGCGTCGGTTTGTCGAACACTCCCGGTCGACGAAATATAAACTGGTCACGATTCAGACGGCTGGCCGATCGGTCCATGAAGCAGCGGCGAATGCCATACGTTCTCTGGCTTTGATCCGCGGTTTTTGGAATTTGTTTGCCACTTTCGGAAGGTTTTCAATAAGCTTTGACGACGGCGTATCGATGCCTGCAGGGGCGATTGTTAATGGCCCCTTGTACACGCTGCACGAAGCTAACGGGAAACCCGTCGATGATCTGTGCTGGACGGACCCGGATTACGCGGACGACCATGATCTTTTCAAGCCGAGGGGGGGATGGGATCCAATCGAAAACGAGCGACTCAAGGCGGTTTCGAAGATGCGGAGGCTTCCTTACCGTAGGGATCTTGAGGAAATTATCATTCGGTATGCTGATGCGATGGCGCACTCGAATTCGAGCCTGGCGTTCCTGGAAATGTGGAGTATTCTTGAAAAAATAACGGACACGGTCGGGGCGCAGTATGATAAAACTATCGACAGGGCGGTCTGGGTATTTGCCGATCGTGGCGTAGCCTCCGAGGCCCTTAGTGCGTGCCGGTTGCGGCGCAATCAACTCGTTCACGCTGGCAACGCCGGTTCCAATAGAGATCAGATTGTGCAAATAATTAAGTGGTTCGTCGAACCGCATTTGCTGCGCCTAATCAACAACGAGTTCCGGATTCGGAGCATTCAGGAATATGCCCAGTGTCTGGCGTTGCCGTCGGATATTAAAATGCTTAAACGGCAGCGGCGGAAATTATCGCGAGCGATTCGGGTGGTAAAGAAGAGTGGGCCGCGGGCGTAGTTGGGCCCATGGGAACCATCGTCGGTGCGGGAGTTGAGAAAAGCGGCTTTATGCAAAATGCACGGGTAAAGAGGCTTGGGTGAAAGGCGTTGTTTCGTGACAGTAGTAAAATGTCGGTTTGACTTCCATCCGGTTGGGCAAGGCCTATTTTACAGCGGCCAAGTCAATGATTTTCACTTTGTCTATGATTGCGGGACGGAAAGTGGGCAGCACTATGCGGAGGCCGCGATCGCGGCGTATCGAGGCCCGGCGAAAGGGAGGAAGCTGGATCTGCTGATCATATCTCACTTCCATAGGGATCACATGAACGGGGTTAAGGAACTGTTGGTTAAAACCCACGGCGTCAAGGAAGTTGTGCTGCCTTACCTCTTCCCTGCTGAACGGCTGATGGTGGCGGCTGGATACGCCATTGCCAACGATCTTGACGGCTTGGATGGTGATTATGTCGCTTTTCTGGCCGATCCGGCGGGGTATCTGCAGGCGAGCGGAGCCGCTGCCGTTACATTTCTTCTTCCTGGGGAGGCCGTGGGCGAGTGGCCTGACGCCGAAGGGCAGCCTGTCGGGGAGTACGGTTGGTTCCCTGATGCCCCGCTCGACAAAGCCGGGTACGGTGATCCGGCATTAGACGGCGATTCCGTCAAACTGCGAAAACACGAATGCGTTTTTCGTGTGCCCCTGTGGGGGTTCAAGTTCTACTGCCAACCGGAGGGTGCCTCGGAAGATAAGGATAAAATTGAACAGCAGCTTAACGCGCTTTCTCCGCCCATAGTGATTGATGATATCCCCAATGTGATCCGTGATCGGTTGGACGACCTGAAGGACGTATACCACTCCCTTTTTAATGGTTCGGCAGGACAGAACAGCACCTCAGTTGTCTGCTGCCATGGACCGGCTATGCCGCGGGGCAATGGGACACATCTGCTCCACGGCGAAGCGCGTATCCGTATCCAGCCATTGATGGCTATTCAGGCGCACGGTCATTGGGACGACCCGGACTGCTACTTTGGCCATTTCTTTTTCGATTACCATGGATGGTGGCATGGCCCGAAGCGTCGTCCATTCCTGTTGCCGCCGCTGCAAGTGCTCACTGGGGACGCCAACCTCGGAGCCAAGGAGTTTCAGATCCATTTCAAAAATGAACTGCGCGCGGTCGGGCTCGCCCAGCTGCCGCACCATGGATCGAGGTACAATTGGCGCAAGGGGTTCCCCGCGGTGATGCCGAACTGCCTGTTGTGGGTGGCGTCGTTCGGGCTCGGAAACCAGCACAAGCATCCGAACAGGGCGGTTGTTGATGCGGTTGTGGCCGCCCAGCGGCGACTGGTTATATGCAACGAGGTGCAGGGTTGGGTTATTGACGGTGATGCGCTGCGTTTGCCATGAATTACGGTCCGTTATCCCAGCGAACATGCACAGGTTTTCGGCTTCTTGGTGTCTCGGTTGCAGGTCGGATTTTTGGTTCGGGGGTTAGGGGGTGTCGTTGGACCGCCGGCAAGCCGGCGGCTATTTATGACAGTATTGGGTATTATCGCCGGCGAGTCGGCGGGTATTTGGGGGCGATTTTTTTTTGCGGTTCATTGATCAATATTTTTTGGTGGTGTTGGTTCGCGGTGCGTTTCGGGTGGCGGGGGATTTGGGGGTGTTCGCCGGGGTTGGGCCGGTGGCGGAATAGATAATACCACCGGCGAGCCGGTGGCTATTTGGGGGGTGGTGGGGTTATCCAATTGAATGGGTCTGGGGCCATGCCGCGGCGGAGGTTGTGGTTGGTGATGTAGTTACGTGCGACCTGCACTGCATTGGAGTCAAATAAAAATACGCGCCAAAAACCGGCCGTCCAGACGCGTTGGCCGGGATTACCATCGGCTGTACCGATGCGGCTGCTGGATTTTCCTTTGATGCGGCCAACGACGCGGCTGACAGATTCGGCATTCGCTGCGAGCAGCAGGTGGACATGTTGTTTTTCCAGGGCGGCGGCGTACACGGTCCACGCTGCGGCGGGAACGCCATTCGCGACGCCCACTGCGGAGCCACCGCGAATGACTTCCGCAATGGTTTGCGCGGCGAGATCAATCTCCGAATCACGCAGATATTTCGGCTTGCCGGTGGCGAGATTGGCCGCCGTTTTGCGGGTTCCCTCGTCACCCATATTCAACTGGTGTCCATTGCGAAGCAGGCCGCCATACAAATCGAACAACGGCGACCAATGGCCGCGCTTGTCGCCCGGCAGCCATGTCAAATAGGTGGTCCAAACGGTGTGAATGGCCAATGTTTTGGTGCGTGTTTCACCTGATTTTATCATGCCGCGAATTGTAGCCGCGCGATGTGGTCGCCGCCATACCCGAAAGACATAGCTCCGGGCTTGCCCGGAGGAACGCCAAAATGCACGCCGATGCGTTAAAATGTGATCGGCGTGCCAGTCCATCGGCTACGCGGGTTGGATGGATTTCGCCGCCATTGCAAGGAAATTACATATGAGTGATTCGCAGCAGATTGTTAATAAGGCCTGGAATTTTGCGCATGTGTTGCGGGATGACGGGCTATCTTACATGGCGTATACGGAGCAGATCACATTTCTGCTTTTTCTGAAAATGGCGGATGAATTAACGCGGCCACCGTATAACCGTCCGGCGCTGGTGCCGCGTGGGTTGGATTGGCCGAGCCTGCTTAAACTGGATGGCGATGCGCTGGAGGTGCATTATCGGCATGTTCTGGAGGAACTGGGGCGCAAGTCGGGGATGCTGGGGGAGATATTCAAAAAAGCGCGGCAGGAGATACAGAACCCGGCCACGCTCAAGCGACTGATAACCGAGTTGATCGGTGCGGAGCAATGGTCGAGCATGGAGGCGGATGTTAAGGGAGATATTTATGAGGGGCTGCTGGCCAAGAGCGCGGCGGAATCTCCGAAGGGGGCGGGCCAATATTTTACGCCGCGGGAGTTGATCAAGGCGATTGTGGATGTCATGGAGCCGCAACCGGAGGATACGGTTTGTGATCCGGCGTGCGGCACGGGGGGATTTTTGCTGGCGGGGCATGAGTATGTGGTGAAGCATTTTGGCCGGAAGCTGGATCCGGATCAGAAAAAGCATTTGCGGCGCAATTTTGTAAAAGGGTGGGAACTGGTGGCGGCCACGGCCCGGCTGTGCATTATGAATTTGCTGCTGCACGGCATTGAGGCTGATCCATGCCCGATACGCAGCGGCGTGGACAGTTTGGCCAGTGATCCGGGGGAGCGGTTCAGCATGGTGCTGACGAATCCACCCTTTGGGAAGAAAAGCAGCATTGCCATTGTGGGTGGAGATGGGGAACTGGAGAAGGAGGATGTGGCGTATGAGCGGCAGGACTTCTGGACAACGACCAAGAATAAGCAGTTGAATTTTTTGCAGCACGTCAAGACGCTGCTGAAGGTTAATGGCCGGTGCGCGATTGTGGTGCCGGACAATGTGCTATTTGAGGGTGGGGCCGGGGAAACGGTGCGACGGAATTTATTGCAGAAATGTGATGTTCATACCTTGCTGCGGTTGCCGACGGGAATATTTTATGCCCAAGGCGTGAAGGCGAACGTATTATTTTTTGATAACAAGCCGGGACAGGATGCGGTTTGGACGAAGAAATTATGGATTTATGACCTGCGCACGAATATGCACTTTACGTTGAAGGAAAATCCGCTCAAGCGGGCTGATCTGGATGATTTTGTGGCGTGTTACAACCCGGAGAATCGGCATAAGCGCACGGCGACATGGAGCGAAGCGAAGCCGGAGGGGCGATGGCGCTGTTTTGAGTATGAGGAATTGGCGAAGCGGGACAAGCTGAGTCTGGATATATTCTGGTTGAAGGATAAGAGCCTGGAGGATTCGGATAATTTGCCGGAGCCGGATGTGTTGGCGCAGGAAATAACCGATGATTTGCAGACGGCGATAGATCAGTTTGCGACGGTGGCGGGGGCGCTGCGCTCAATGAACAATGAGCAATGAGACGGCCACATGTGGTGGCCTTAATGAGACGCGGTGCGGGGCACCGCTTAAAATTTGCGGAGCGCTGCGGCGGCGGCGGCTGTCGCCGCGGAGCAGGGGAATTTGGAGCAGGTGAACAGGTGAGCAGATATGGATGGGCTAAAGGACAACGATCAACCCCGATGCGCGATTTCAAATCGCATCGGGACTGCGGCATCCATGCTGCAGCACAGGGCGGGGAGTCGTTTTACAGTATTGGTCAGTATTGAATGCTTCGCTTGGATACGTGCCAGGCTGTTACTGCCTTATGGAACTTCCGTTATGTTCGTGCTGCGCGGCGGGCGCGGCGGGTGCGGCTGCCACGCGCGAGGTTGGCCAGATCGAAACGGTGCCTTGTGAATCTAAGATGGAGCCTAAATCAACGGTTGGACTGCTGGCGGTCAGACAGGTTAAAAATTCCTTGGCACCCAGACGGGTGATCAGTAAAGTCCAGGCTTCCGTGTTGTGTTCGTGGCCGCAGTGGCCATAAATATTTAAGGCTTTGGCAACGCCATGATGTTGAAACGGCGTCAGCAATAGTTCGCAGTCTTCATGGCCCAATGCCCGGTCACGCAATACCGGTTTGAAGACCTGGGCAATATATTTTTCCATATCACGCAGGTGATGGGCATGATGAATGTTATCATCAAAATGTTTCGGATTCAGTACGGCGAAGCACTCCTCGCGCGTCATGGTCGGCAAATAGCTTAACGACGCCTCAACCTGGTGCCGCAACTGCTCCTGCCAGTGCTGATACGAATCAGCCATGATATGCGTTTCATTGTGTTCGCTGTGGCGGCCACAGTGCGGGCAGCGGATCTTGGGGGGCTTAAAAAGAAATGACAAAAACGGCTTTTTGATGTGCGTATGATCCAGTGCTCCCGCGCAAGACGGGCACATGAGCACAATTTGCGACTTTTTCTCCGGAGGCTTCATGTCCGGCTCCTTGTTTAGATCAGGCCGGAAGGGCAGCAGGGCAAATCAAAATATTGCCCATCTCCCTGTTCCCTGATTTTCTGACGTATCTGGAACCTTTGTTTCTTCACATCTCCATACGACAACTGTTTCGGAACTGCATCAACACGTTGTCAATCAACAAGCCGCCCGGGAACGTGTGAACCGGAAACGGGTTCATACCGGGCAGGCTTGTAAGATACTTGTACTACGATCTGGCATGAAAAGCAATGAAAATCTTGCCATATTGTCAAAAAAACCATCGTTAATGCTTTATCACTGGCCAGTGCGGGGCGATTTCTCTACAATATCGGGCTTGGAGTGTGTTTTTGGTCTCTTAATGTCAAGAGATACTGGAGTAATAAACTATGCCATTGATGTCAACAAAACCCATGTTTGACCTGGCCTATGAAGGCGGATTTGCCGTTGGGGCGTTTAATGTCAACAACATGGAACTGGCCCAATCCATCATCGAGGCGTGCGCCAAAGAAAAAAGCCCGTGCATCCTGCAGATTTCCAAGGGTGCCCGCAAATACGCCAACATCCGCTATCTTAAACACATCATTGATGCTGCCGTGGAAGATCATCCGGAAGTTCCCGTATGTATCCATTGCGATCATGGTGATACCATTGACCTGATTAAAACCTGCATTAACGATGGCTACACCAGCGTGATGATTGACGGCAGCCACCACGCCTACGAAGAGAACGTTAAACTCACGGCGGAAGCAGTTAAAGTTTCACACGCGGCCGGCGTTGTGGTGGAAGCGGAACTTGGCATGCTGGGCGGGATTGAAGAAGATGTTGTCGGAATGGACGCCCACGAATATGAAAAGAACGTGGAAAAATTCCTCACCGACCCGCAGCAGGCCGCCGATTTCTGCAAGAGAACAGGGTTGGATTCGCTGGCCGTTGCCATTGGCACCAGTCACGGTGCCTTTAAGTTCAAACATGAAGCCAAACTGGCATTTAACCGGATTGAAGAAATCATGAAAACCTGCCCCGGCGTTCCGCTGGTCATGCACGGCAGCAGCAGCGTTCCGCAGGAATTCATTGATCTGGTCAACAAATACGGCGGTGCGATGCCCAACGCCAAAGGCGTTCCGGAAGATCAAATCTCCATGGCGGTGCGGAAATATGGCGTATGCAAGGTCAACATTGACACCGATTTGCGCCTGGCCATGACGGCGAAGATTCGCGAAGTTTTTGCCACCAAGCCGGCGGAATTTGACCCGCGTAATTATCTTGGGCCGGCCAGAGAAGCCATTATTTCCATGGTGCAGCGCAAACTCCATGTACTTAACAGCGCCGGTAAGGCCGAAGCGGTCATCGCGCAGTGGAAAAAACTTGGCAGCCCGATGCCAACGTATTACACCCACAAAAAAGCGGGCTGATCGGCCACGCCAGCGTGAGCGATCAGGTGTGAAAAAACATTATCAAGGGCGGCTGCATGGCCGCCCTTTTTTTATTGTGCGCGCTGATCACGCCGTGAGGCCGGCGGGCCGACATATTCAGATTGTTCCGGTAATCCCGGCGGGTTTATTCCCGGCGGCAATGCGACGGTCAGAGGAATGGGCTTTTTCGGGTTGATCATGATCACCGGCAGACCAATATGCACCATGGTCAGCAGATGTACTGCATCCCAATTGCACATACGGAAGCAACCGTGGGAGCCGGTCAGGCCAATGTGCTGCGGCACGGGGTTGCCGTGCATGCCCACGCCGGGCAGATCCAGGCCCATCCAGACAATTCCCACAGGATTGCGGGGTCCCGGCGGAATAATTAAACGGTGATCAATTTTTGCCTGCGGATACATGGATGGAATAAACGTGTAATTTGGATCCAGCGCAATATCTTTAATAACCGCATCTTCGGTGGGTAAATCGGCTTTATGTGCAGCAATTGAACACCAGAACAGCGCCACCTGCTGATTGTGCCGGTTGTACGCCCGAATCGCCTTCTGCGCCAGATTGACCGTCAGATAAGCCACGTGCGCTTCGGGAAACATTTGTTTATCCTGCTGAATCACCGCCCGGAGGCCGCCGGGGTTTCCAAAATCATTAGGCCCCGGAAAGGGCCGGATATTTGGCACATTGATCGTTTGGCCCACGGACACATTCTGCAAGTTCACATGCGGATTTAACGCCCGCATAAGGCCTTCCGTACAGTGGAATTTTTCGCACAGACAATCCTCCAATGAGGCATAAGGCATGCGCGATCCGGCCGCCATTTTCAGCCAGGTCCAATGCAGATGGCCAACGGCGTCCGCATCATCCTGCGTAATGGTATATTGCGTGATCGCGTTTTTGACATCTACGCCCAAAGCATTAAATACCGCCGGATTATGCGGATCCAGTGGATTGACGCCGGGGAAAAACCGCGCCGCATATTCTTTCAGCGCCCGGCGCGAATGCGGGCCGAAGTTACTATCGAGAATGCCCGGTGAAAAATTATTGGCCGCCAACGCAATCTGCCAAGCCAACGCCACGCGCTGGGTATAATTTAACTGCGGTTTCCCCGGTGCAGGAAATTCGGCCGTGTCATTAGCGTTTTCGGCGTTACTTGTGGAATGTGCCGAACGCGAGGAACCAGATGGAGAAGTCCATCGAGAATCACTTTGCCCGGTTGCGGTGGTGGCGAAAATAAAGCTAATAGCTGTAGAGACGATAATTCCGTGATATACGATGGATCGTAATGTCATGATCTAACCCCGTCGCGCATCCTTACCGCATCTGGGTGGTGTTCCATACCGCCCGAAGCTTATTGGCGATCCAATAAGCTATTATCAGACATCCATACGTAAAAGGCTTAGAAAAAATCGCCATTATGTTATTTTTTTCATTTTGCGAAGTTATGGGGCCGCCAAGAAATAACCTTTCCAATCTGACTTGGTCTTTTGACCTCTGGCCGCGTTGCCCGCTCGTTACGTATCCATGCGGATATGCTCCTCGCGGGCGTCTTGCCAGATGCCAAAATCCCGGCGTCATATTTGTAAACCTTATTTCTTGGCGGCCCCTATGCCGGCGTCGCCCCCTGCCTGCCGCAACGCATTGCGGCGGGCGGGCGGCGAATCCGACAAAGTTCCGCGTTGCGGGTAAAATTCAGTTATGGCTAATTACGAAAAAGATGAAGCGATCTGTCTGCGTGTCATCGACTTTTCGGAAACCAGTCAGGTGGTGACTTTACTGACCCGGCAGGCCGGGATTGTGGCTTTACTGGCCAAGGGAAGCCGCAAGATGGCCAAAGCCGGCACATTTTCATTTGGTGCTCCGATTGATCAATTGGCACGGGGCGAAGTAGTCTTTATTCCCCCGCGCGGAGCCGCCGAACTCGGAACGCTGACGGCCTGGAATTTATTGGATCATCAATCAGCGGTGCGCCAATCATTACCGGCATTTTATGCCGGGCAGATTCTCTGCGAGGTTGTCATGGCTCTGCTTTCACCCAATGAACCACAACCGGAGCTCTATGATGAACTTGTCGCAGGATTTACAGCGCTGGCCGGGAGTCAGACCAAACGCGTTTTTTTAAGTATGGCCAAAAGCGTTCTCACTTCCACGGGGTATCAGCCGCATCTGGAAAATTGCCTGGTGTGCAAAACGCCGGTGCGCCCAGGAGTCCGCGTGCAATTCTGCCCGCAGTCCGGCGGGGCGTGTTGCATCGGATGCCCGGCGCAATCAAAAACCCTGCATGTGGATGGTGGGGTTCTGCTGGCGCTGGCCCGGTTACCATCGCCGACGGCATTATTCGCCGCCGCCGCATCCAAGCCGGCGGATGCCGCCGCTTTGCGGGCCGCCGGGGCGGTACTGGTGGCGGCTATTGAGGCCGCGGCCGAACGCCCGCTTAAAACGCGCTGGGCATTGGACGCACTTTTTGGTAAAAGCAAGACAATATGATGACTGAACAGTCGACAATTCAACCCGCACCAACGGCACCACAGCCCCAGGCGGTAAAGCGCCATCTGGCGAATTGGGTGCTTTTTCTGGCCGGGGTGGTGCTGATTATCGCCGGTATGCTCAAGGGCTACGATCTGCTGCGCGGAGAAGTAACCAAGAATTATTTCTTTCATTCCGCGGAGGTGCTGCTGGAATTGGTCGCGGGGATTTGGTTTACCAGTTCAATCGCGGCTTACTATGCACTGCGCGTTGGGGCACTGCTATTTACCATTTTTTTAGCGGTTTCTCTGCATCGTGCATGGCAGGGACAAATCAATTGTGGCTGCTTTGGACCTGTGCCGATGAACCCCTGGATTACCGCCGCCATGGATGGCATATTCCTGCTGCTGCTGCTCGCGGTGATGCCAAAACAGGCGAAAAAAGCGATGGCCGCGCGATGGAGAAAAACCTTGGCGGCGTTGCTGGCGCTGGGAATTTTGGGCAGCATCATTGCCGGCGGATTTTATTTGCAGCCTGGAATGCTGCATGCCAACGGCACGTTAACCGGTGGCCATGGCGTGGTGTTTATGCAACCTCCGGCCTGGGACACAAGTCGTTTTCCGATGGCCAGTTACGTCCATGGCAGCAAGGCTATTATGCATGGGAAGTGGCTGGCGGTTATTTATTTTCACACCTGCCCGGTGTGCCAACATGCCATTGCCGGCATTTCCCGCCGACTGAAAAAAAATCCGAACCATCATGTGGCGTTGATCCAATTACCACCCTACGGACCGCTGCCGCGGGGCATTGTAAATGCGCAGATGTTGCAACTCAGAGCAAGTAATGCGCATATTTGGCGTCCGCCATTTCTACCGGTGCTGGTAGATTTGCATAACGGTATCGTCACGCGCGTGCGATCCTATATTCCCGGTGCGTGGTATGGCTTTTAAGGCGATGTTGTACCTGTGGATCAGCTTGTGCGGGTAATGGCCGGGATGGCGATGGCTTGGTCCTGATTCCAGGGCGTGTTAAGGAACAGGCCGGATATAACTTCCCGATTCGCGCTGCAATCGAATATGCGACCACCGGCAGAGCTGGCGGCTATGTGAGGAATGGTGCTCCGGGATATATGCGCCAAGGCTACCGCCCGCACGGTTTAGGGAAGTTATTTCGGTCACGTTCCTAATGGCCCTTCATTTCCAGCAGTACAATAATTACAATGGCAAATATCAGGCATCCCAGCAGCATGAGAACCAGTGGGTCCTTGAATTTTTGAATCATCGTGCGGGATCCCAGATCGATGGTCTGTTCTTCTTCGGCTTGCACAAGATCGACCTGATCCGTGGGGTTGGAGTCAGCTGCAGCTTTTTCAATTTTGGCCAATGTGGTCAGATCATATGCCCGCCGGGCGAGTTTTGGTGGATCACCATGTGCAACGGATTCCAGATCCGAAAGCATATCCGAGGTTGATGAATATCGTTTGGCAGGGTCTTTGGCCATGGCCACTTCAATAATTTCTGAAATGCCCGCGCTTAAGTTGGTATTCACATGATCCGGCGGGAGGAGTTCCTCTTTCAAATGTTTGTGCATCACCGCGGCCGGTGATGGCGCTTCAAACGGGACGCGCCCGGTAACCATGTGATACATGGTGGCGCCGAGAGAATAAATGTCCGCCCGGAAATCAATATTAAGCTGCCCGCGAATCTGCTCGGGAGATATGTAATACGGCGTGCCATACGCCTTGCCCGCCTCGGCGGCAGCCGCAACTTTGTCATCGGCTTCACGCGCCAAGCCCATATCGGCGAGTTTGGCGATACCTTCCGGGGTCATCATGATATTTTTGGGTTTAACGTCCCGGTGAATCAGGCCATTAAGATGGGCATGAACCAAGGCCCGGCAAACCTGAAGGATAATATCCAGCGCCTGCTTTTCCGGATAAGGTTTGCCGCTGTCGACCAAATGATCGTACACCGTTTTACCCGCCACATATTCCATGACAAAATAGTGATACCCCCCCGCTTCGCCTACGTCATACGCGGCGACGATATTCGGATGATTTAATTTCGCGGCAGCTTTCCCTTCCATGTAGAAGCGATCCACGAATTCCTTGTTTTCGCTCATGCGTTTCGGCAGGACTTTAATGGCGACAATTCGGTCCAATGAAAGTTGCCGAGCCTTAAATACCGTCGCCATCGCTCCGGCACCGAGCTTGGACATAATCTGATAACCGGGAATCTGCTGGAAAGTTTTTTGCTCTTCCACAGCAGCTTTAACACGGGAAAGCTGGGTTTGTGTGACATAACCATTGGCTACAAGAATGTCGGTTAATGAACGGTGGCTCTCCTGCCGCTCCAATTCCGCCTGTAATGACAGGCAATCCCCCAGCTCTTCCTGGGTGCAAAACCCCTGCTCAACAATGTATCTGCCCAGCATTGTCTCGCTTTTACTGGCAACATTCGCGGGATTACTCATAAGTTCAGCACTCAATATTCAGCTTCGGCGGCGGTCAAATATGGGTATGACGGCCACCGGCGGGAATTCTTCACATACTATCGGCACAGAAGCCGGGAAACTGTTCAGAGGCGATATTGTCCGGTTATGGCCACCAAATGGCAAGCGGCCCACATTTATCGCCCCTTTGATTCTACGCCCTCGCACATACGTTGGTGCGATATTTCAGCCATCCGCGCGACGACGCAGGCCACTTGATTGCTGACCATATTATCGGCATAGCCTGATAAAAGCATGAGTGTTAAGCAGTTAAATTAAACCCGTCTTTTCCATCCATCTGATAAACCGCTCCAGGCCCTCACGGACCTGCACTTTTGGCCTATAGCCAAGCTCCTGGCCGGCCTTGGTTATATCCGCATAAGTAATGGCGGGTTCAGAAACCGGAGCGGGAACATTTTTACATTTCGCTTTTTTCCCCAGAATCTCTTCCAAAGTCTTTACAAAATCCAGATTTTCAACCGGATGGCCGCAGCCAAGGTTATAAACCCGATATCCCTGCGGGGTATCCAACGCCGCTATAAATCCGTCAAGAATATCGTCAATATATGTCCAATCACGCTTAAGATGCCCGGCGGCGAAAAGCGTGAGTTCATCGCCAGCCATAATTTGCCTGGCCCAATGCCATGGCATCATGTCGGGCCGACCGTGCGGTCCATACACATTAAAAAACCGAAGAATCGTGACCGGCAGGTTCCATACATGATGGTGGCTGTGTGCAAATAGCTCCATTGCGCGTTTGCTGGCCGGATATGGCGCCAGTGGACGATCAGCCGCCGCGGTTTCCGGAAATGGTACAGGGGTGGATTGGCCATAAACCGATCCCGTGGACGCCAGCAGGCAGTGCGGCTTGCCAATCTGCCGGGCCGCATCCAGGAGATTCAGTGTACCCTGCACGTTTACCGCCGCATAAATCAGGGGATTGGCCACACTGTAACGCACAGAGGCCATGGCTCCGATGTGCGCTATGGCGTCAGGCTCGTACCGCTGACAGACGTTGAGCATTAAATCCGCATCACGCAAATCGCCTTCAATAAACGTAAAGCTTGCTTGTGCTGTTAAATCCGCCAAATTACGGCGCTTATGTTCCACGGGATAATAATCACTTAAATTATCCAGCCCTACGACAGAATCACCGCGCTTCAGCAGCCGCGCCGAAAGTCGCGATGCAATAAACCCCGCCGCTCCAGTTACCAGAATTTTCATTCATTTACTCCTTTATACCGACAGCGGCAGTTCATTGATTATCGCCACGCTGGCGGAACAACCAAGCCGATCGGCCCCGGCATCCAGCATGGCCTGAGCCGTTGCCAAATCACGGATTCCACCTGAGGCTTTAACGCGCAAGCCACGGGAATATTGTTTTAACCACCGCACGGCCTGCACACTGCCACCGCCCGCCGGATGAAACCCAGTGCTGGTTTTCACAAAATCAGCCCCACCTTCACTTACCGCCTGACATCCCAGGGCGATTTGCGATTCGTTAAGAACCGCCGTCTCCAGAATAACCTTGACGATGGTTTTTTCGGAAACTGCCTTCGCGCTGGCAACCACTGCACGCACATCCTGCCGCACGACATCAAGATTTCCGGATACAAGCGCCGGAATCCAGATCACCATATCAATTTCATCCGCTCCATCTTTTACACAGCCTTGCGCTTCAAACGCTTTGACTGAACTACTTTGCGCCCCAAATGGGAACCCCACCACCGAACATGCTGCCACCGGCGCGGGATGGCCCGTTTTTTCCCCGGCGGCGTCCAGCAAGTTTCGCACCAGCTCTACCCAGCAGGAATTAACACATACCGCGGCAAAACCGTACTGCAAAGCCGCAGAAGTCACAGCACCAATTTCCCGTTCACCGGCCTCGGGTTTCAAGAC
>JAJZVR010000045.1 GCA_021847065.1 Planctomycetota bacterium
TAATCTCCAGCATTATTTCCACCGGCATTCCGTTCAGCCGTTGCTGATACTATAAACCACTCGGCACGCACAGTGAAATACCGAAAGGTGCCGGATTCGCCGCTGCGCGCACGATAACCCGGTTCCTAAAAATGGGGATTATCATACCAAAGCTACGCTGTCCTATTTTCTAAGGTATCCGACGCTAAGGTGGATGATCTGGTCATGGCGCACTGGTGGTCAATACGAAGGAGACACGGCGTGTGCTGGCGCGGTCGTTGCGGGAAATGGAATACCGCGGTCGCCTCCATCGCCGAGAGGGCGACTTGCAACTCTCCCCCTCATACTCAGGCACGAGAGGGTGCTTGGCGGGACGTTGCTGCTTCGGGCACTGTTCCCAAGTGAGCGGGCCGTGGATAGGAAAGTGATGTCCCATGTCGAGAAAAATCACGCGCCCGCGACGCCGTCCCGTTCCGCGGCAGGCTTCCCCGAACCGGAAATGTTTAGCTTTGGCATAACATTCTCTCACTGAAGATTTGCAAATCTATTGATGATAAACGAAGATAACAGTTAGAGGTTAGGGTATTATTTGAATTTTTTATAACGAAAAAGTCGATTTAGTACCGATAACTGAAATTGAAGCGGTGTACTATTATGGATGTATCAGCTTCGCGTAAATTGTTCTCTACTTTTCAGCGTATCAGGAGCCAAAGAATGGTTGCACAACCTCAATCGCAAGATCTGCTGATGGCAATTGACCCTGAGCTCCCTTTTCTAGCCGCTAAGGCTGCCGTTGAGTTGGATAACCTGCTGCTCAAGAGGCCCTGCCAACAACTGACCTCGGTTGTTTTGCTGGCCAAAAAACTGGAGCATTCGTCAGCCCGCATTAGTGGTTCCGTGAGCCAACGGAAACTGGTGGATCTTCCCGATATTGAAGTTCTGAACAACACTGTCCACGCCACGGGCAATTTTAGCGGTGTAACCCTAAATGAGCTAGCCATTAAAGCCTCAAAAATTGCCAAACAACTACAAACTGTTGGCGAGAAGAAAGGCGAAAGCGGTACAATTGCAGAGTCACGTGCATTCTGCGTTGCGCTTTCTCGTTGCGCCTCGTCTTATATGCAATCGGCCTCTGAATCTGGATATTCCGAACATCATTGGAGCTAGTAGATGTCCCCGCTGGAACATTCAAGGGATCGATTGCGCGCCGTAATTCTGGAGGTTAACCTTGGAAATTACCAACTTGGGTGAAATTCCGATTGCAATCAGCCCAGAAATTAAGATTTGCCAACTTTGCCTTCACGAGGTCGAATCAACATCTGAAGCGACAGACCGAAGCTCATTTCTTGGTCGGCGGCTGCCCGCACTCGGCACCATACGACCCGATCCGATAGCGGATAAATTGGCACATAAACAGCGTAATTCGCTTTAACTTCTGAGTCTGGTCGTCATGATGTATCGGGCAACCCCGGCATATATTATTCTGTTACTGGAAAATAACTAAGTTCTCCAGTCATGTGGTCGGAACTTCTAAAACACGAGTTTATCGATGTTAATTGCCGGTATTGATGAAGCGGGATACGGGCCTTTGTTGGGTCCATTGGTGGTTTCGGCGGCGGCATTTGAATTTCCTGGACCGCTGGATATTACGGATGTGGGTGGTGGGAAAAAACTGTGGGGCAAACTCGCGCCCGTGGTGGTTTCCAAGCCGCCGGTAAAATCCGGTAAATTAATTATTGCCGACAGTAAAGTGGTGCATCGATTATCCGATGGCAATAAATTTCTGGAGCGGGCTGTTTTAGCAATTCACCGGTTAAACTCACAAACTGCCGCACCACCGGAAAATTGGAATCAACTTCTCGTTGCGCTTGGCACGGCCACCAATATGGATCAACGCTCTTCATCATTGCCATGGCAAAGCAATGTGGCGCTTCCGGCATTTGGCGATGCCGGCTCGATTGCCATTGCCGCCAATATGCTGCAAAGCGTCATTCGCAGCGGCAATACGCCGCCAGCGGGCTTATGGACGCGCGTAATGGATGTCCCCGAATTTAATCTTCTGGTAACAGCCACGGATAATAAAGCGTCGGTACTTACCAGCATCACGATGATGCATGCGCGTAATCTGCATGATCAGTTCCATGAATCAGAATTATTGTTGTTTATCGATAAGCAGGGGGGTCGTGATCATTATACCCGACTGCTGATGAACACTTTTCCGGACTTGCCGCTGAAGGTGCTGTTGGAATCCGCCCAGGAAAGCCGATATTTAATCACAACGCCGTCGCATAAGGGAAAAACGCTGATCATTTTTCGGGAAAAAGCCGAGCAACACTGCCTCGCTACCGCTTTAGCTAGCATGATATGTAAATATATACGAGAATTATATATGACCATGTTCAATCAATGGTGGAAAGAGCAAATATTGGATATTGCCCCCACCGCGGGCTATTACACCGATGCCATGCGCTGGTTGGCTCAGGCCGAGCCTGAATTTCCACGTCTGGGCATCAAACGCGAAGATGTTGTAAGAATCAAATAACGCATTTGGTATGAATCTGCCAGCTTTCCTGCCAACCAACCCTCATTTGTAGGCGTGACAGAGCACTTGGACAGGCTCCTACTATATAATCTTCCGAAGAGCCGTTGAACGCACGACCGTTGCAAGCCCTGATCCGTGCGACCGGCCTGATGGATAACTGCGGAGTTTTCCCAATGCCAAAAAAAAATCCCAATCGTCCATACAAAGCAATCCCGCCTGCCGCGTTAAAAACAACGTCCCGGCGCCAGACCAGGCGTAAAGATTCGCCGGCAAAATCAGTTCCCTCGCTGCAGCGCGTAACCCTTGATGATCTGCGCAACAGCCGGGAGCGGGTGCGGCTGCAAACGCTGCAAAGAAAAATCGCGTTAGCTCCGCCATTGGATCGGCACCCGCCGGAGAAGCTCGGCGACTTTTTACCGCCATGGTTTGAGAAAAACGTAGCCAAATCCGGTGAATTGCTCGCCACAGCCAGTGAAACGCTCCAGGCCGCATTGCCTGCCAAATTATGGCGTAACATCGCCCTTGGCCCCTTACAACGCGGACTTCTGACCTTGTACTGCACCAGCAGCACAGCCAAGATGGAACTCGATATGGTGCTGCGAACTGGAAGTCCCGGCTTAAGACACCTGCAAATGGCCACAAAAGGCTTGATTTTTAAGGTAAAGACGGTGGTGGATCGGGCCAGCACCAGTGGCTGAATCAACAACTTATCCACAATTTATAACTGTATGTCCATACGTAAGGTGGCTGCGGGCCGTATTAATAATTAAAAGATAAGAACATCATCATCGTTATAAGCCCTGTTGGATTGTGGATAATACTTGGTTGCTCATATATAAGTGGTTATTTTATATATACTTACATGTTTTTACACATATATTTCTTATCGTGGAAAAGCGGATGGTTGAATGTCAATCAAGTATGTCAAATTGTCCGGAACTGTTAGCAGATCAGTAAGGAAGTGTTCGTAACACATTAAAAATTCGCTATTTATCGTACCTGCACAAGCGAGGCAGATAACTTTTCCACTACTTATCCACAAAACCACAGACATGCCGAACGATTAATCATTTAACGCTGGCCCGCACGACGAACCCGCAGGGTGATTCGTCACGGCTGCACTTCCGCACCGTGGCGTCCATGTAGCCACCAGAAAGAAGCTGCCGACAAGACGCAAAGAGCGTTGATTTTACAGCCTGATATCGCTGTGCGAAGCACCGCATTATGCTGGAACATCCGTTAGAACCCGTTCTGGCCGCCAAAGGGCATGGCACCGCCGCCGGTGCCGGCGTCGGAATGTGATTGCTCAATGGGGTGCGGGTCGGGAAAATATTGACTTTTACCCTGTATATTCTGATCGCGTCCGGTAAAAAGCTCCTCCTGGCATCCAGCCAGCAGGGGCATGGAACATAACACCACCAGCGCCAGCACACTGCTGACTTTGATTTTACAGGAAATATTATCTCGCCGATTCATCGTTATGAATCTCCTGAACCATTTCTGCTGTTTTAATTGTAGAGATTCCAGATGCTTTGGAAAGCGTTGCTTTATTATTTAATTACCGGGCGGCGTGGCAATTTTTCCGGGCACCCCTGGGAGCGTCCCGGTTGCTATCGGGTGTCCTCACCCGCTTAGGCCCTTCGGAAAACTGCCGGGACATGCCGCAAATGGTCGGTTTTGCGGCGATTTCACCCCCGCCCGGAAAAATTGCCACGCCCATTACCGGGTCCTTTCTGATCATCGGCGGTTGCGGCACCTGCAAGGCTTATCGCGCCAGAATCAGGGCGATAACTCCGAGTACCACGCAGTAAACGGCAAAGGGCGTCAGGCGGCGGGTTTCAAAATATTTCATCAGAAATTTCGTGCTCAAATAAGCTGTAATGCCGGCGGCAATGGCGGCGGGAATGGTCAAATGCAGAATAGCCCGCGCTTCCGGCTTTAACAGGGCTGGAACTTTCAGCAGCCCGGCGGCGGCGATAACCGGTGTGGCAAGCATAAAAGCAAAGCGGCACGCTTCTTTATACGTCAGGCCGGCCAGAACCCCTCCCACAATCGCCACGCCGCTGCGGGAAATGCCTGGAAATAGTGCCAGTGTTTGCGCCGCACCAACCGCAGCACCTTGGGGAAACGTTAAATCTTCCGCGTGCTTCTGTTGTTGACTGGTGGCCCGTTTTTCAGCGAGTTTTTTCATGTAATCGCCAAGGATCATGATGCCGCCGTTTAGAATTAAAAACACGCACACCATCCAATAATATCTGGAATCATCAAAAAAGAGTTTGAATTTTTTCTCAAACGCCAGCCCGACAAGTCCCACCACAATTGTGCCGGCCACCAGAAGCCAGGCGAATTTGCTGTCCTGATCATAAACCAGTTTGCCGCGCTTAAGACTGCCCAGATAAGCCCGCACGACTTTTTTCCATTCCTTCCAGAAATAAATAACCAGAGCCACGGCGGTAGCCAGGTGCAGGGCTACGACAAAACTCAGGAAATTTTTGTTATTGGCATTAAAATGCCAATGCAGCAAATGCTTGAAAATAATAATTTGCCCCAGCGAACTGACGGGGAACAATTCCGACACCCCCTGCAATATGCCTAAAAATATCGCTTGGAACAGCGTTAAATGCGTGGTTGCGGCGGTATGAATCATATTAAACCCTCGTGATTATCAAACAAAATCCGACAACATCCCGGCATTATGCAACATGCGCATACGCCTTGCGTTTGGTTTTGTACCAGAGGCTCCTAGAATATGCTAATGAAATGTTGTGCGTTTCGGAAATATATAATGACTGAATCAACCCATCCACGGATAAAAAAAACACCTTTCGGCACGCTCCGGCGGATTGTGGCAAGATCCGCCAGTGTCTTTATGGGTATAACCGCAGCGATTTTCACCGCGTCTTTTGCCGGTGCGTCTTCCGCGGTGCCGCCGCGGCCGGACGGGCTTTTAAGCCGGGCCATTGCGGCCCAGCAGGATGGCCAATGGGTTGCGGCGCTGGCTGATGTGCAAAAAGCCATCCATGCCGGTAATACCCAGCCAGCCGCCATAAATCTTCTCATCGCCACCGCCCGGCAACAACATCACATTGGGGCCGCCTATTTGCTTGTTGCGGATTTAGCCGCACAGCATCGTATAACGGTATCACAAAGTCGGAACATCATTGAAGCGTTAATTCGCCATGGCCCGGTGCAGACGCTGCCCGAAGAGCTTGTACACGCCCGTAATAACAGCGGTTATGGCACACAGGATCAATGGGCTTGGAGAGATTATCTGCTGGGCGTGGCCGCGGCGGAAAGCGGGCAGTATCAGCAGGCGATTGACTGGCTGCAGGCTTCCCGCCTGGCAAGCCCGAAATTCTGGCCTGCCACGGAATTGCTGGCCGACCAGTTGGCCACCGATTACCAATTTGCCACAGCGCAACAGGTGCTTCAATCCGCGATTAAAGCGCACTGGCATCCGCGGCAGGCATACCATGATCTCATTGGTATTTACTGCGCCCAGGATCGTCTGCGCAAAGCTCTGATATTAGCGCAGGACGCGGCGGGAAAATACAAAACGTCAGCAGAATTTCAAGTACTTGTGGCGCGTGTTTATGGCCTGCGTCAACAACAGAATATTGAGCAAATTGTATTAGCGCGTGTGGTGCGTAAATTTCCGCATTTCAAACCGGCTTATCTGGATTTGCTGGAATTGGCACAAAATAATGGCGATGGTGGTTTGATTGAAAATATCAGCCACCGGTATATCCGTCATTTTCCCCACGATGTATTTTCCACCGTTCTGCAGTCCCGTCTGGCGGCACAACAGGGCAATGCGGTGCTTTCCGGGCGAATTCTTGCGCGGGCCATGAAGAAAAAGCCGGCCAATGTACAACTGTGGCTGGCTCGTATTGAATTGGCGCTGGCGCTTAAACAAAACAAAGCGGCGACTTTATTGCTCCGTCACGCGTTGGTGCTTAATCCGGACAGCCTGCTGTTAAACCAGACGCTTTGCGGATTACTGGCATCCAAGCCGCAAGAAGCCATTGCCGCAGCGCAGGCGTTTGCCAACCGGCACTTGCAATCACCATCCGCCCAGCAAGCGTATGTCCAGACGCTGCTGCAATATAAATACTTCGCGCCATGCAGGGCTTTTTTGCATCCGCTGATTAAACGCTACCCTGCGGGCCGTTGGATTCAGCAATCCTGGGCGAATTATCTTGATGCCACCCACGCCTATCAGGCCGAGCGAAAGTTTTTGATAAAACTCACCTCCGGCTCCGCACCGCGTATTTCTGATCTGCTGCTGCTGGCCACACTGGATTACCAGCTTCATGATTTATCCGGAGAGGAAATGGCGTATAAAGCCGTGCTGCAAATTGAGCCGGCGAATTCCATGGCCGCCAATGATCTGGGCTATACCCTGACTGTGGAAAACAAAGAATTACCTTATGCCCAGAAGATTATTGAAATAGCCGTAAAAAATCATCCCGGCGATGCCGCATCGCGCGACAGCCTCGGTTGGGTGTTTTATAAACAGGGGCATTATCAACGCGCGTTGAAGCAATTGAAACAAGCGGTGGAACTGCCCGGTGGCCAGTCGCCTGAGGGTCTTGAGCATCTCGGCGCGGTTATTGACAAGCTTGGCCATAGCGCCCGGGCCATCGGAATATGGAAATTAGCCCTTAAGCAATTGGATGATTCTCCAAAACTTTCGCCGCATCAACACAAGGTGAAACGGCGGATCGAGGATCGCATTAAAAAAGCCAAGCTCTTCCGGGACATGCAAAATGCTGGCGGAAAGATGATGTAACGTATTGCGTTGATTATAAAATCCGCAGGCATGACACCAAAGATGTCAATGGCCGGCAGCGCGGTTTTACCGTTTGCTCATCGACAGCCGAATGCAGTCATAGGCCATAAAACTTGTCCAGTTGGCTCGGACCTTGCGTCTCTTTCCCCATGGCGTTGGTAATCAACGTGCTGCGGCCAAAAAATGGTTTGCCGAATATTTTTAGGGTTGCAATCGGCTGCCGAGGCCCAGCGCCGCCAGATGCCAAATCACTTATTGGACAGCACCTCATGCCGATGAATATTCAGCCCCATTTTCAGCAATCTTCTTGCTCTTGACGGTGGATAGGGATACTGTGACGCGGATGTCGCATGGTCGATTTTACAACTTGGATTTCATTTGTCGGACTTTTTTCTGCGCATTACTCCTGGCGATGCTGGTGCGGCCGGCAACCCGTGCTGATGCGCGCGCGGACCGAGCGGCTTTAACATTGGCTGGCGGTGACGCTCCGCATGTAAATTCATGGGCGACGTTGCGGCTGACGCTTCCATCCATGGCGGGGGGCAATATCACCGTTGAGATTCGGGATCTCCGCGGTGGCCCGACGATTCGTCGACGGCTGGCGGTGTTTCGCAGACACCTGCTGATGCCAATGCCCTATGTTATTGGTGCCGGGGGCCTCGGTGGTGATTGGCGGGTGGCAATCACGGTTCGTCATGCCGGGCGACGCTCGCGGGTGCTTAACCTGAAGGTCGATTTGCCGCCGGCAAATTCGATCCACAGAGCCTTTATCGCCGTGCGCCATAACAGGCAATCAAAGGTAAACGCATTGAGCGCCGCATTGGGCAAGCCATTAATGCCGATGTTGTTCTCGATGCGCGAATTGGCGGCATCACCGGTGCTGAATTTTGCATCGTGCCGATGGCTATTGCTGGATCGTACAACGGTACATGAGCTTTCGCGCCGGCGGGTACTGGCGCTATTAAGTCTGGGCGTGCGTCTGGTAAGCATCAGCGCCACGCCACCGGGAATTCTGCCGGCTTCGGCATGGCATCGTGGCAGAAAATCCGCTGCGGGCTATTTCATCTGGACCACGCCGCATTTCGACGGATTTTCACATGGGCCGCCAGTGGTTGTGCCGCATCTTACCAAGCTGCGCCTGCCACGGCTACACGCCCCAGGTTCATGGAACCTTGCCGCATGGGCGATCGGGCCGGTGACCATTCTCATGCTGATTCTGCTGCATTGGGCAGTAACGCGGCGGCGTTATTTTATTTTGAGCACCGCGATCGGCGCAGGACTGCTTTCGGCGGCCACAGTGTTCTGGCTGACAGCAACCACCCCATCGGCCCGCACCACGTTGCAATGGCAGACATATTTTGGGCACTCAGAGCTGACATTGCGCACGGCCATTATCATGAATCGCTCACCGCACGCTTCCGGCCTGATGGCCACCGATGCGCACGGCATAGCGCTTCCACTGGCGTGGTCGGACCGGGCGTGGTTTGCCTTTCATGGGATCGTTGATTTACATCACAATGCCGCGTCCTTGAAGTATCCGGTCGGCCGGCGTGTGCGCATATTGGCTTATCAGACACAGGCTGCTTTCAGATCAGGTTTGCCGCGATACGGTTCCGGCGCGTCCCGCGCGCGAAAAATATCTCTAAAGTCCGGCTTGTCACCAGATCAGAGAGTTGTATTTGCCGACGGACAGATTTTTTTGCCAGTGCATCCACATCAGGGGAGAGATTTTTACAATTGGCTGAACCGAAAAGATTCGATGATCCAATCAACGCTGCGCCTGTGGCTGCTGCTGCAATTTAATCCACATCGACGCTATGATCTGTTGACCGGCGCGCATGGCATAAAGATTATGCCGCTGCCAAATCTGCCCGCGTAAGGGGTGTTAACACTGCAGCGCGATATTGGCCGGGATCGCGATTGGCCGGAAATGCCCCGGATGCAAGGAGGCAGGGCCGAAACGACCTTGGTAGGTCTTTGAGGCCCGAGGACGCGGCAGTCCCGGCGCGCCGGGATTCCGGCCCACCCATCAGGGCGAAGACGGGCCGCCGCGGTCGCGGCCCGGCCAATGTCGCGCTGTAGTGTTAAAGACCGGCCAATCGCACATCTTGCTGATCCAGACAATGCCGGACTTGATCGACCTGTTCGCCGGCAAGTTGCTTGAGCGCCTCAAGATATTTTCTCCGGGTGTTATTCACCACATCCGCCGGGAGGCAGGGGCCGGGCGGGCGTTTGTTCCACGTTAACGTTTCCAGATAATTTCTTACATATTGCTTATCAAAACTGATCTGCTCCAAACCCGGTTTGTAATCCACCAGAGGCCAGAAGCGGGAACTGTCGGGCGTGATGACTTCATCAATAAGAATGGGTCGCCCGGTTTTGGGGTCAATTCCAAATTCAAATTTCGTATCCGCCACAATCAGGCCATGCAGGCGTGCAGCCTCCGCCGCAATATTATACAACTTAATGGATGTATCGCGCAATTCGGTCATGAGGCCGCGTCCGACTTTGTCACAGGCCTGATCAAAGGTGATGCTTTCATCATGGCCCGCTTCGGCCTTGGTGGTGGGTGTGAAAATAGGTGTCGGCAGTTGTTGCGAAAGCATCAGTCCGCGCGGCAATTTTACGCCGCAGATGGCACCGGTGTTCTGATATTCCTTCCATCCGCCGCCCGCGATATAACCGCGTACCACGCATTCAATGGGAATGACCGCTGTTTTACGTACCAGCACGGATCGGCCGGCCAATTGTGCCCGAAACGGCCGCAGCGTCGCGGGGAATTCCGCGGGGCGTGTGGCCAGAAGATGGTGCTGAATATGCGGTTGAAATAGTTTGAACCAGTAGTTGCTCAATGTGGTGAGAATAATTCCCTTTTCCGGTATTGGCGTTGGCAAAATGACATCAAACGCACTGATGCGATCGGTGGCCACAATAAGCAGTTGTGGGCCAAGATCATAAACATCGCGCACTTTGCCGCGCCGCAAAGGAAAGCCGGGGAGTTGTGTTTCGATAACTGTAGCCAAAATTCTCTTCTGCCTTTCTAAGACCCTGAATGGCCGCTAGTTTAGAGATTCGTGGCCAGTACGCAATGGCGCAGGTAAATTCGGAAGCGGAAATATCGGCTTGTAAATAGTTGACTCGACGTTGCGTATGAAGACCCATGCCGCAGTCTTGAATCCACAATTATAAATCTTCTCTGAAACACGGTTAATCTTGTGGCGGGGGCGGCCCAATGGGGTATACTTTGCCGTTGCGAAACCGTCGATAGCCGCTGGAGCGGTGCAATGCCGGGCGGGAGTACAAACAGTCCCGATCAAAAATCGGGTGCGGAAAAGGGATTCATGAGCAAAATACTGCTGGCAGTTTCTGAACAATGGACTCCCGACAAGCGGCTGGACTCACTGGGCCAGTGGGCCAATCGCCTTGATGCGCCTATTATCGCGGTGCATGTGGTCGTCGGGCTGTCGGAAAACGCCAACGAGCAAAGTCCGGGAGAACGGGCGCTCAAAGATGTTGTTGTGCAATTAAAAAAGACCAATCCGCGTGTGGAATCGCTGCTGTTATTCGCCAATGATCTCGTCGATGGACTTTTTCAGGCCGCCACAGAGCATGAAGCAACCATGATCGTTCTGGGACTTTCCCGGCAGGGTGTACTGGAGCGGCTAATAGAAGGCAACATCCAGCGGGCCATCCTTAACAACAGCCGCCTGCCAATTTTGGCCCTTCCGCCTGATTGGAATGGCATAATCTGACATTAAAACACCAGGACATTTTGTTTAAAGGTATTAGAAAAATATGAATGCGCAAGCCGCCCCTGTGATTTCCAACCTTGATTCCCGAGCTGGCCGGAACTGGGCTTTGCTGGAGCCGGCGGGAGGGTTTGTCTCCCGTCATAATGGTCCTTCCGATGATGAAGTTGCGGTAATGCTGCAAACACTCAATCTCGGTTCACTCGATGAATTGGTCGACAAGACCGTTCCCGCCGCCATTCGCGTCAGCCGAAACTTGGCGCTGCCCGCACCGCTTTCTGAACATGCGCTATTGGAAAAGTTGGCTGTCATGGCGGCGAAAAACAAAAAATTTCGGTCGCTTATCGGTATGGGTTACTACGGTTGCATCACCGCCCCGGTGATCCAGCGCAACATTCTGGAAAATCCGGGTTGGTACACGCAATATACGCCATACCAGGCGGAAATTGCCCAGGGCCGACTGGAGGCCTTGGTAAATTTTCAGACCATGGTGGCCGATCTTACCGGATTACCAATTTCCAACGCATCGTTACTCGATGAAGCCACCGCCGCCGCGGAAGCCATGGCCATGTGCCATTCCATGGCTCAGCCGGGGCGTAACGTATTTTTCATTGCGGAAAATTGCCATCCGCAAACCATTGAAGTCGTGCATACGCGAGCCATGGGCCTGGGGATTCATCCGGTGATCGGCGCGGCTTCACAAATTGATTTTAAATCAGGAAAAATCTTTGGCATGCTGCTGCAATATCCCGCGACCGATGGCCAGGTAGTGCCGCTGGATGATGTGACAGAACATGCCCATCTTGCAGGAATTAAAGTTGTGGTGGCGACCGATCTTCTGGCGCTGACTATTTTGCGCCCGCCGGGAGAATGGGGAGCCGATATTGCCGTGGGTTCCAGCCAGCGGTTGGGAATGCCGATGGGCTATGGCGGCCCACATGCGGCATTTCTGGCGGCGCGGGAGGAATTCACCCGGAAAATGCCGGGGCGCATTGTGGGTATTTCACGTGATGTCAACGGCGAACCGGCATACAGGCTGGCCATTCAAACGCGGGAACAACACATTCGGCGGGAAAAAGCCACCAGTAATATCTGTACAGCGCAGGTGCTGCCGGCAATTATCTCCGCCGCCCATGCGGTTTATCACGGCCCGCAGGGCCTGACGGATATTGCCCTGCGCATTCATGCGTGGACACTGGTTTTGGCCGGTGGATTGCAGCGGCTGGGCTACAAAATCATGCACGAACACTTTTTTGATACGCTGCGGATTATTCCATCGCCGGGGGTTACAGCGCAACAAATTGTGCAGGATGCCGCAGCACGCAAATTTAATTTCCGCACCTTTGGCGATGGTACCATCGGATTATCGCTGGATGAATTAACGGATTTGGAGGAAGTACATTCGCTGCTGCATGTGTTTTCACAGGGCCGGCCGTTGCCATATCTGCTGAATCAGGTGGTGCAGGATATGCGCGTGCAATACCCCATGACTCTGGCCCGCACCAGTCGGTTTCTTACGCACGGGGTGTTTAACACGCACCATAGTGAAACGCAGATGCAGCGTTATTTGCGCATGCTGGAATCAAGGGATTTATCGCTTACCACATCCATGATTCCGCTTGGATCATGCACCATGAAACTTAACGCCGCGGTTGAAATGATGCCCATCACGTTGCCGCAATGGGCGGATATACACCCGTTCTGCCCGCCGGATCAGGCGGCTGGTTATCAGATTTTAATGAGCCAGCTTGAACGGTTTTTATGTGAAATCACAGGTTTTTCGGCGGTTTCTTTCCAGCCCAACGCCGGTTCTCAGGGTGAATATACCGGCTTGATGACCATCCGGGCGTATCATGGCGGACAGGGGCAAGCCGGGAGGAATATCTGCCTGATTCCTGTTTCCGCACATGGCACAAATCCGGCCAGTGCGGCTGTCGCGGGCCTGCATGTTGTACCGGTGGCGTGTGATGAGCATGGCGATATTGATCTGACGGATTTACGCCGCTTGGCCAAAGAACATCAGGAAAATCTCTCTTGTTTGATGGTGACGTATCCATCCACGCATGGTGTCTTTGAAGAGCATATCCGGGAAATTTGCGATATTGTCCATTCCCATGGCGGACAAATTTACATGGACGGTGCCAACATGAACGCCCAGGTTGGCCTGTGCGGCCCGGCGGATATTGGAGCGGATGTGTGCCACCTGAACTTGCACAAAACCTTCTGCATTCCACACGGAGGCGGTGGCCCGGGCATGGGACCGATTGCCGTGGCGGAACATCTGATTCCATTTTTGCCGGGCCATCCGGTTATTGGAATGGGAACGGCCAAATCATTGGGAACAGTTTCGGCGGCACCTTATGGCAGTGCGTTAATTCTCATTATTCCCTGGGCTTATATCAGCCTCATGAGTGGTGCAGGCCTGACCCGTGCCACCGAATTGGCCATACTCAATGCCAATTACATGGCCGCGCGATTGAAAGAACATTATCCCATCCGTTTTGTCGGCTCACGCGGTTTGTGCGCTCATGAATTTATTGTTGATGCCCGTGAGTTTGAAGCCTCAGCCGGAATCAAGGTGGAAGATATTGCCAAGCGGCTGATGGATTATGGTTTTCACGCACCAACGGTTTCCTGGCCGGAGCCGGGCACGCTGATGATTGAACCAACTGAAAGCGAAAACAAAGCGGAGCTGGATCGCTTTTGTGACGCGATGATTGCCATCCGCAACGAAATCCGTGAAATTGAAAGCGGTCATGCCGATCGCAAAAACAACGTGCTGAAAAACGCCCCGCACACTGCGCGGATGCTGGCGGTTGAAGCGTGGAACCATGCGTACAGCCGGGAAAAGGCGGCTTATCCGTTGGACTATCTGAAAAGCCATAAATTCTGGCCGGTGGTGGGTCGCATTGATAATCCTTACGGAGATCGCAATCTGGTATGCACCTGCCCGCCGATGCCACAGACGGAGGACAAGCAATGACCCCGGTTGTGGAGCAATTTGCCGATGTGCCGCCAGGCTTGGCCGCGCGGTATAAACACCTGCGTTATGCCAGCAAGCAGTTAAACCAGGACATCATGAAAACCGTTGACAACGAAACGCTACGGAGCGCCGCGGATATGCTGGGGATGCTGGTCGACGGTGTATTCGTGACGAACACGGAGTGGGACGCTGACCTGATCCTCGATTTCGCTCTGCACGGGGTTTTCACGGATGGTGAAAATTCGGTTCAACGCTATCGCCGCGCGCATCCTCAGTCCGATCCTGAACGACGGAGGATCCTTGATGCCAAGGCCGAGGCGATTTTTACGCTAACGCGTGTGGTTGACACATACGCTCCGGAATGTGCCCTCGTGGCAGAGGACCTGTTGATGGATAACCAGCGGATTCTCATTGCCGACAAGAGCCTCAGTTCCGCAGCGCCGCCCGGCCTGATACTGTGCACTCGGCTCTTTACTCTGGATGGCTTCTGGATGTCCACAGGGTTGGGATTTTCCCTGTTTGCGGGCAACGGCGACGCCGCCCTTCGCAAGTTTATTGATGCTGCCGACGCCCGGGTGTTGCGAAGTTCCCCCGCAAGGCGGGAGGAACTGCACGGGGCCTTTGCCGCCGGAATCGTGAAGGTGTTCCGGCCAAGCGCCCAAGAACTTGAGAACGCCCGCTCGCATTCCGCGCTGGCGCCGGAGCCGGAATCGGAACGCTTCGAACTTCTGCAATCTGAACGTGTGGAACGCAATGCGCCGTGCTCGTGTGGCAGCGGAAAGAAATATAAGAAATGTTGTGGCCGCTGAACTGGCCGCTCGAACAATATCATGACAGACACGCCCGACCAATATAACAACGCTTCGCCCGAAGCCGAAAATCCATTGCCGGAAAAAGACCGGACACGGGATTCTCTGCTGCTGCGCCTCGCCGGTGCGCCGCTGGTGCCATTTAGCACATTGTCCGCTGTAGGATTGCCTCCAGGAACGGCGTGGGCGGGTTGGTTTGCTTTATTAAATGCCCTCACCTGGCCCATCGTTCTGGGATCGCCGCTGTTTTTATATGCCAAAAGCCTTGGAGCCGGTGATTTAACACTCGGCGTGCTGGCGGCATTACCGCCGTTGCTGGCCATTTTGCACATTCCCGGTGCCCACCTCATGCCGCGAATGGGGTATAGGCGCGTCATGATCTGGGGCTGGGGTTCCCGTACGGTGCTGATTTTTGTCATGGCGCTGACCACGCTGATATTCACAACCAACGCCTGGCGTTTGGCGGGCGTGTTTTTCTGCCTCATTATGTTCAGCACGTTGCGGGGGTTGGCCGGCGGTGCATGGATGCCGTGGGTGACGGGGCTGATTCCCCCGGATGTTCGCGGCAAATTTTTTCTGCGCGATCAACTTTATGGCCAAAGCGGGAATCTCCTGGCGATTCTGGCTTCCACCATTTTTCTGCTGGGCCACCCGCAACCGCGGCAATTCAGTCTGCCATTTTTATTTGCCGCGGTGGGCGGAACCATCAGCGTTCTGTGCCTGATGCGCGTGCCGGATATTTCCGCACCGGAGCACCATGCCCAAACCGGAGAAGTTGTGAGTATTTTACGCATGCTCACCGGAAAGAGTTTCCGGCAATTGTGCGTGTTTAACATTCTTTACATGCTGGTACTCGGCGGATTGACGGTATTTACCGTCGCATTTCTGCGGGGCGTGATCGGATTTTCGGAAAGTTCGATTGTGCTTTTGTCCGGTATGTCCGCTTTGGGGGGCGTGCTTTCACTGTTCTGGTGCGGCGCGGTCATTGATCGCATCGGCTCCAAACCCATTATGTCATTGAGCCTGGCGGCGTTCGTGCTGGTGTTTATTGGATGGTGGGCGGTGGCGGGGAAGATTGTGCCCGCGTCGCCGGTAATGGTGGGCATATTGTATCTGTTGATGGGGGTGGCGGGCATGAATTTTGCCGCCGCCAATAATCGCCTGCAAAGCCTCAATATTCCCAAGGCCGGGCGCAATCACTATTTCGGGGTGTTTCTGGCGATTGTAAATGTCGCCGCCGGGGTCTCCCCTCTGATTTGGGGATTGGTACTGGAAGTCATCGGCCGGCACCGCGCCACAATGGGATCACTGCAATGGAACCGCTACAGCATCTATTTCGCCTGCGGCGCCCTGTTAGCCCTGCCACTACTGGCCATGTGCCGCCAACTCGATGAAAGCCCCAGTAGCTAAAAGGTAGATTCAGCAACAGGCGGCAGCGAAAACAATTGCCACTGATCACGGATCAATGCGGCAACGAACAACGAACACACGATTAGACGGAGGATGTTTTACCATCCCGATAACGAGTATCTATGCCGAGGCCATCGGGATAAACTATGACGCAACGGCACGAAGAATGTTTTTTTCACCAAGGAGGTAATGGAGGAAGCGATTTCAGTATCGGGGCGGCCCTGCGCTCAATGAATAATGAATAAGGATACCTTGCGCCTAATGCGACGCGGTGCGGCGCACGGCTTAAAACCGGTGGAGCGCCGCGGCGGCATCAAAATCACGGCGCGATTGTGGTATTTCTGCTGCGGGTCAAAAATATCGCCGCTCGCAACCATGCGTTCCCGCAAATGCCCGTGGCCACCGCCAACGGGCGTGGTACAATTGCCGTCGATTCGCGGTAACAAAAAAAGGGAATGCCATGGCAGTGGAAATAATAAAGCGGTCTTGGAACCTACCGGACCTCAACCCTTTATGCCGCCCGGCCGGCGGCCGGGATTCGATCTGCCGTTCCCCCCCGAATTTCGCCGCGCGTTTGACAATCGTGGAAACGCGATTGAGAATCATTTCGCAGGATGCTTAAAAAAGGGGAGTCCATGGCAGGAGTTGCCGTTGAAACGTGCGCGAAGGGCGGGCGAATTATCGGAAAATTGGACCCGCCGATAGTTTGGCCTTGCGAGAGCGTCTCCGGGATGGAGGAAAGCCTAATGGCCCGCACTTTGGAAAATACGATGGGCCCGGTCGTTAAATCGGCGGGGGTGGCGCGTGCCCGTCAGACAGTTTGACCTGAATATCGAGAAATTTCTCGAGCACTGGGATGCCGAGCACGCTGTTCGTGAGATAATATCAAATGCGTTGGACGAGCAGACACTTACGCGTACGCACGAAGTTCTGATTGAACAGATTGGCCTCGACGCGTGGCGCATCAGAGATTATGGGAGAGGCTTACGAATTGAACATTTCACCTTGAACGAAAACGATGAGAAGATACGGAACCGCGATTCGGTGATTGGGAAATTCGGCGTCGGCCTCAAGGACGCTGTTGCGACACTGGTCCGATTAGGGGTCTCTGTTGAGGCAAGGTCGCGGTTCGGCATATTCCGGGTCGCGCATCTTCCGAAACATGGCTTCGGAGATATACTAACGATCCACATTCTCTTCGATGATTCCCCACAGGAATTACACGGCACCGAATTCACATTGGGCCGACTTTCGGCGGAAAAAATGGCGGCTGCGAAGCGATTGTTTATGCGATTTTCCGGTGAGCAGACCATTGAGACAACCCCCATAGGGGATATCCTCCGGCGAGGCGCTGGCGGCGGCAAGATATACATATCCGGCGTCTTGGCCGCGGAGGAGCCTAATTTTGCTTTCTCGTACAACGTGCGCCAAATGACGCCAGCAATGCAGAAGCGACTGAACAGGGAGCGCGGCAATATCGGACGCTCCGTTTATTCGGATCGCGTCAAAGCGATGCTAACAGGCAGCTCCAGCCCCGCGGTCGAACTCACACTGGTTGAGGAGTTGGAGAAGCGAGCCGGGGGCTCCTGCTGCGACGAGATCAACTGGATTGATGTTTCGGAGAAGGCGCTTAATCTCATGCCCAAATACCGGCGTGTGGCCTATCTCACATCGGCGGAGATCGGAACTTCGCCGCATGCCGCCGACCTTGCCAATCAGATCGGATATCGCCCTTTTATCGTTTCTGAGGAGGAGAAGGCGAGGCTTTCGAAACTGGGCGGCGAGCAGGTGATTACCTTCGAGGGGCTACGGGACGAGTATTCACGGAGCTTCAACTACGAATTTATTGAGAAAAACCAACTCACTTCGGACGAGCAGGAAATGCTTTTGCTCAAGGGCGAAGTAGAAAACATAATTGGCTTAAATTCGGCCCAGGTTCCAGATGTAAAAATTTCTAAAACATTGCCGGAATTTAGCACGGGATTCGGAGTCGATGGCGTCTGGGATTCAACGATCCCAGCGATTGTGCTCCGCCGGGAGGTGCTGGGATCCATTGCACGGTTCGCACGGATATACGCTCATGAATTGGCACATTCAACCTCCGGTTATGCCGACTGCACCCGGGAATTCGAGTCGGTGCTCACAGATTTTGTCGGGCGTGCGGTCCGGTCTTCCCTGTGCGGTACATCGGCGGTGCCACACGATACTGCGGAGCACGCCACCCCGGCGGGCAACGACGGTGGATCGGAGTGCTCGGATCTCGTGCGTCTGCTGCATGGGGCGGCGAAGTCCGGCGATCTCAAAGCAGCGGGCAGCCTCGGAACGGCATATTACGCGGGGCTCGGGGTGGCGCGAGATTACGAGAAGGCTCGATTCTG
>JAJZVR010000330.1 GCA_021847065.1 Planctomycetota bacterium
AAGGCGGACATGCGGCCCAAATTGTCACGACACTTCAACATATTTCGCTTCATTTATATCATTGCAAACCATCCAAACCTCCGCTATCATGAAAATTAGCGGCCCTACAATTGGCTGGGCCACTACAACGCACTGAACGAACTTTGCGATGACACAGCTTCAAATTGATCGTTGGTTGTTGGCCCGGCTATTAAATTAGCTTCCACCTGCGCCACTGCCACGCCGGTACCGTTGGGCAGCGTTGTGGTGGCATCGGCGGTTATCGGCAATAATGCAAATGTTGTAATACATGCTGCCGATGCCAGTAAAGCTCTGCGATGCTTTCGCGCCGCCGAAACGGCCAAACGGGCAACAGTACTTTTCGTGCGAGTTGCATCTCGATTCATCAGCATCTCCATCCAAATATGTTCCGTATCGCTACGGGATGTTCGTTTCCGCCCAGTATTACAAAATACCAAACGTCCCTCGCGCAGGAATCTCGCGGAGGCATGTGGAGCTTATACCATCCGGCAACAACAGTCAAGTTTATTCGTAAATACGAATGTATTGCCGCCGCATCTATGCATCTCGCTACATTCTTCCGCAGCCGATGCAATCTCAAAGGCGTGACTGTAGCTGTATGCGACGGAATCGCGCCAGGGCCATTAACGGGAAATACAGGCGATACAAATGATATTTCAGGTAAAACACCCGCGGAAAACCCGTTCCGGTAAACCACTGCTCATCCCAATTACCTTCTGAATTCTGCGCATCAATGAGCCAGCGAATGGCTTTGCGCACCGCTGGATCATCCATGCCGGATGCGGCTAACAATCCCATTGCACCCCATGCGGTCTGCGATGCGGTACTTGGCCCCCGGCCTTTGAGTTCCGGATTTTCATACGTCTGGCATGATTCGCCCCAACTCCCATCCGGTTTCTGGCACGAACGCAACCAATCGGCGGCCTTACGGATAAACCGTTGATCCATTTTCTCGCCAACCGCATTCAAACCCGTCAGCACCTGCCAAGTCCCATAAATATAATTAACCCCCCAGCGACCGAACCAGCAGCCCTCTTTTTCCTGCGTTTCTTTCAGGAAATTCACCGCTTTTCGTACCGCCGGATGATTATTCCCTATGCCACAATGCCCCAGACACTCCAGCGTCCGCCCTGCGATATCCGGGCACGAGGGGTCCTGAATGGCGTTATGATCCGCAAATGGGACATGTTCCAAAATGGGCCGGTGCCGCGTTCGGTCAAATGCCGCCCAGCCGCCGTCATCATTCTGCATGGCCAGCAGCCAATTTACGCCGCGGGCCACCGCCGATTCCGCAGTTTTTCCCCCTAATCGCTTCAGCGCCATGGTCACCATCGCGGTATCATCAACATCGGGATAATGTGGATTGTTAAATTCAAAATACCAGCCACTGGGTTCACAATCCGGACAGTTTTTCATCCAATCACTGCCCGTCCGGCACTCCTTGGACAATAGCCACGCCGCCGTCTTTTCCGCCACCGCATGTTCCGAATGCATGTGCGTTTCCGCCAACGCATGTAAGGCAATTCCGGTATCCCATACCGGAGACCAGCATGGCTGAATGCGAATGGTGTCCCCTTCTTCGATAAACAAGTCACGCAAATCTTTTTGCGCTTTGGCCACTACCGGATGGTCATCAGCGTAACCCAGAATCCGCAGCACAATGAGAATGTAGACCATCGGCGGGAAAATCGCGCCCAGGCCGTCGCACCCTTCCATGTGCTCCAGCAGCCACTTTTCCGCCTCCCGGATCGCCAATGGCCGCAATGGCGTGATCGCCGTTTTTTCGTAGCGCTTCAGCGACAAATCCAGCAGCAGAAACATCTCCCGCCAGCTTCGCGGCAAGCCCTTCAACCGCCCCACCGTGCTGTTGGCTGCCTCGGAATCATTAAACAATTCCGATATTCCCTTTTCCACCGGTAATTTCCGCACGGGCCGATACGCGCTGACAATCGCCAGCGGCAAAATCATCGTGCGACTCCAGGCTGAAACCGCGTACAAATTAAAATAAATCCATTTTGGCAGAAGTATGATTTCCGGCGGAATACTCGGGCACGCATCGTAACTGATCTGTCCCAGAGCCGCGAGATAAAACTTTGAAAAGCTGTTGCATTGCTCGGCCCCACCGAGGTGCCGAATCACCTGCCGCGCCACACGCATGTGCGGAGCGTCCGGATCATCTCCCATGAGTTTCAGCGCAAAATATCCCTTAACCGTGCCGCTTAAATCACTATTGCCGCCGGGAAACAGGCTCCAGCCTCCGTCAGCTTGTTGAATGCTGCGGAGATAATTGGCTATTTTGGGCAGCGCCGGATCATTTTCCTGGCTCAAAATAAATTTCAGCAATATGTATTCTGATTCCAGAATACTGTCACCCTGCAATTCCCCCACCCAATAGCCATCAGCATGTTGCCTGGTCAATAACGCGCCCGTGGCCCGGTCTACGGCAGTATCCAGTTCACTTGTTGTTAATGCCATCTGATCGATCATAGTTTCCAGTTCAGTCCGGGAAAGCGTTTCCATTGCTTCCAATGAGGGTTTGGACGGCAAGGCAACATCGCGCAGTGTCCGCGTGCCAACCGCTATCGCCGCCCGTGCTTGCCGAGTGTTTCGCAACTTTATCCTCTACTACTGCCGACCTCACACGCCAGCATCGTGTTTTCCTTCCGCCATAGACCAAAACGTTAGCAGAACTTGCACCTGTCGGCAAGAGACAAGCTGGGTGCCAGACTTATGTTCCACTCCCGGCAGAGGTACGTGACACTGTATATTATTGCTCTGTCACGCCTACTGATGAATACTGCGATTACCAAGAAATACCGTAACTTGTCGGTGCGCCCGTTTTGGTCGGGATTGGTAAAAGGGGTCAAAATCCGACGATTTGGTCCCGCTCCCGAACGTAACGGCCACGGATGATTACCGAGCTTCGGTGGTTCCCGACAAAAATGGGCAAACCGTAAGCTTTTCCAATTGCCCGGCTGACCAATTGCCCGGACATTGGCCATTCACCGCTGAAACGCGAAGGAAATGGTGCGCAGCTTTGAAATACGGTCGTTGAATTACCCAATTACGCACTAATTTGCGGAGCCGGAGGACTTATCCATCGCAGGCGGTGTTAGCAGCGCCACATGCAGCGGTTTATAATAATAGTGGAAACCGCTATAAAGCGGTCGTTTATACGCGCCATTAAGTCCATTAAGACGCGATGCGTCCCAGTTGTGGCCGTTGCCGGCATATATGCCGCCGTGCCAGTTTGAACCCCAGAAATGTCCCTGTGCCGTGGCCAGCAAATCACCTTTTACCAGCACGCTGGGATTGGTAAATCTGATCCATTGAGGATCGGG
>JAJZVR010000046.1 GCA_021847065.1 Planctomycetota bacterium
TGTTTGCGTTGGGACTTGTGGGCCTGGGGCTGTCTCGACGGAAAAATGCGAAGCGAAGCGTCGCGGCGTGAAGCGAAGAATAAAGCGGCTTTGCCGCTGATTATTTGATTGTGTGATGCGAAAGGGCGACATTCGTCGTTTTTCATATATGTGCAATCCATGACTTATTGCCCGAAACAGCGATTCCTTCCGGTCCATTTTACATGCCGGCACCGGCGCGGTGGAGCTGCGCTCAGTGAACAATGAGTAATGAGACGGCCCCGGCGTGGGGATGGTCTTAGTGGGATCCCGGTGCGCCGGGACTGGGCACCGCTTAAAGGTTTTGGAACGGCACTTGGATTGCCACTGATCGCGGATCACGGAGCGATGTTTTGTGTGGGAACGCTCGTCGCCGGGCGACGACGCTAAGCGGGGCGCGACCCATCCCCGCGAGGCGGGACGACTTTATGACGGTTTGGTTAAAACAGTTGGATAACAAATTTTCCAACATGCCCCCCGAAATTGCCGTCTTCGGAGGAGCGGTGATGTAACGGGGATCTGCCGATGCGGCCCTTGGCGTTTTACCTGGCTAAAGACAATTTCAGGCCGTTGCTATTGCCGATGCTGTTGCTGATGCATTCTGGGAAGTTTTCGTTATAGTGATTGAGGGCGGTTCTCCTTGAAAGGCCGCTGGGGGATTGGAGATCGTGTCTAACGGAAGTGTGGTGCATTATGCGACGGGAGTGGTAATCGTGTTTCCTGTTCGAGAAGTATACTCCAGCGAGGCCGAGTCCCTGGAACAATTGGGGACGAAACCAAAGTTCTGGTTTACCGACGAAAACGGACAACGCATGTTGTTCAAGGCTGATCAGCGCGGCACGGGAGAAGACTGGGCGGAAAAGATTGCTTGCGAATTATGCGGATTGTTGGGCCTGCCACACGTCTATTACGAGTTGGCAATAGACCGGGATAAAGGAAATCCGGGGGTGGTTTGCCCAACATGCTCGCCGCCGCCGATGTCGCTTGTGCTGGGCAATCAATTGCTGCTGGCACATGATGCGCAGTATCCGACGGCGGCAAGATGCAGGTACAAAGTGCAGGAACATACCATAAAAGCAGTGGTGGATGTTATTAAAGCGATCCAGCCGCCTCCGCCTGAGTGGCTCAACGAAATGCCGAATGGGATCGTATCGGCAGTCGACATCTTCGCGGGATACATCATGGTGGATGCCTGGATCGGCAATCAGGACAGACACCATGAGAATTGGGCGGCGCTGCGGGTTGGAAATACGTTGCAATTGGCGCCGACATTTGACCATGGTGCCGCCATGGCAAGGCAGATTACCGATCAGGAGCGCCAACAACGCCTGGCTACGCGGGATCCGGGATATGGCATTCCACGTTTTGTTAGAAGTGCCCGTTCCGCATTCTATCGTGATCCGGAGGCGAAAAAATCTATGACGACAATTGAGGCCTGGAGAGCATTCTCGCTTTATGCACCCGATGCGTCTATGATTTGGTTGGGTCGGTTGCGAATGATTGATGATGATGGAGCTCGCAAAATACTGGAAGAGGTGCCGTTAAACCGCTTATCAGGTATCGGGCGTGATTTCACGCACCGATTACTCATCGAGAATCGTAAGCGAATCCTCAACGGAGATGAAAAATGACAAACACATTATTTGTGGCATGGAGATCCGGCGGATCGGCCAATGGCCGATGGGGGCCTGTTGGGCGGCTTGATCACAGCGCATCCGGCTACCGCTTTGTGTACACGCGCGGGGCAAAATCCATGGAGAATTTTATTGCGTTCCCCGGCATGCCCGATCTTGACGCGGTTTATGAATCGGAAGAACTGTTCCCGCTTTTTGCCAATCGACTCCTGGCTCGTTCGCGTCCCGAATATGAGGCGTTTCTGTTGTGGGGTGCATTTGACCCCGAAAATCCGCCCGATCCTATTGCTGTTCTTTCAGTAACCGAAGGCCGCAGAGCAACGGATTCCCTGGAGGTCTTCCCCGGACCGCGCCGTAGCGCGGATGGTCATTACCTCAATAAGTTCTTCCTGCATGGAATGCGCTGGATGGAACACGACGCGGTCGAGCGTATCGACAAACTCCATCGGAACGAAAGGTTGCACTTGAAGCCGGAACCTGCCAATGTGTACGACGCTTATGCTGTAGCGGTATTTGCGGCAGGTGCCAACGGCCAAGTCAAGATCGGTTATGTTCCAAGATACCTGGCGTGTGATGTAAGTGAGTTGATCAGTTCCCGCGAGGATAATGTTGTGCTTACAGTCGAACGTGTCAATCCGAACGCGCCGCTTCAACAGCGAGTGCTCTGCAATCTCCAGACGTATTGGCCCGACGGCTTTCGGCCGTGCTCGGGGGATGAATTTCAACCTGTCGTCGGTGAGTTATCTGCAACGGCAACGTAAGGGCCACGGGCGACGCGAACGAGCGACACCCGTCGTTTTTCACATACATGCAATCCATAACGCATTCCCCGTCACGCTGATTCTGGCCGGCCCACTTCAACGTCGGCAGCGGTGCGGCGGCGCTGCGCTCAATTAATAATGAACAATGAGACGGCTTCGCCTTAATGAGGCGCGGGGCAGCGCACCGCTTAGAATGTTTGGAGCGCTGCGGCGTGTGGGGTATGGGCGCTGCGCTCAATGAACAATGAGTAATGAGACGGTCCCGGCGCGCCGGGACTGGGCACCGCTTAAAAGTTTTGGAACGGCACTTGGATTGCCACTGATCACGGATCAATACTTTTACAGTCTTGTTCAGTAATTGCAGTATTTGTCAGTAGATTCAGTAACGGGGTGGGATCACGGATAACGCGGATACGACGGAGATGTGACGCGAATATTCACCACAGAGGTTGGGGAGGCAGGCGGAGGACGTGGATATTACTCCGACGAGCAACGATCAACTGGCAAAGGCAATTGGACGGGGATGTTTTACCACAACGACACAACGGCACAAAGATTGAGGGACTTTTTTCACGAAAGAGCCGGCGCTGCGCTCAATGAATAATGAATAATGAGACGGCCAAGGCTATTCCGGAAGCGCTTGGAATGCCCGTCACTGTGCACCCGTAAGGAACAGGCCCGATATAACTTCCCGATTCGTGTTGCGCCCCGGCCGTTTACCACCGGCAGAGCCGGTGGTTATGTGTGGGACGTCAAGGCGGTACGGCCTGAAGAGTTATTTCGGTTCCATTCGCGGCGGCGCTGGGCGCAGCGGCAATGTTTTCCGATTTGCTTTTTCTGATTTCGCGGCAAAATCGCGTTGAGCATCCGGGCAATGGGGTGGGCGAAAAGATGTACAACGTCTCCCCAGCCGCGCGGGGGGCCAAGATAATGCGGGCATACGCGGCAGGTGCCAAAACTGGGCTTGCCGCCGTAGTGACCACGCAGGCAGCATCCGCCGCCGATGATGCCACAATTTCTCCAGTGTCGGCAAGGTTTTGGATTGGCTGGCATATTGGGCTCCCGGTAATCAGTATTGGTCAGTAATCAATATTGTTTTTATCCGATGTCCACGGTGTTGCGCGGATCGCAGCCGCCGGTCCGGGTATAGGTTCCGCTGAAACCCGGTCCGCTGGTTTTGCTTCCCTGCCAGACAATTTCACCGGAATTTTGTCCATTCTGGCCGGTAATCTGCATAAAAAAAGTTTTACTTGCGCTGTTATACCAGACGCTGGAAATTCCGGGCGGCTGGAATTCCCACATGCGGTGGCCATTGTAGCTGCAATCAAAGCATGTGTTTCCGTCAAAGCAGTAGCGGTTGGAATAAGCGCAGGTTTGTGGATCAAAATAATCAAATACACCGTCCCAAACGCAATCGCCCGGAACCGCGACCGTTGCATCAGCACAGGCTGTGAAATAGCTATCGGTGTAATTGACAATGGCCACACTGCTCGGAGCGTTGAGGCACGGGTTGGTATAACCGGAAGAACCGCAACAGCAGGGCTGCGCGGCGGCCTGCAGCACGACACTGCCAGCAGTGCCGGGCGTGCCTTCACCGGTTTTGGCCAGAACAACCTGTCCACCGGAGTTAAGTTGTAATAAGTTGCCGGACATGTTTCAGCATCCAGAATTCAGGAGTTAGGACTTAGAAGAATAAGGAAGCTGCGATTCCAACTTCTGCTGCGTCAGGTGCACGCGGTGGTATTTTGGACTTCACCGGCATCCCAGAGGCGGAGCATGCCCGCGGCATCCACAAAGGCCATTGCGAAAGCGGGCGATGCGGTCTGGGGCAGCATGGAGCCATTGGGGCGCGGGCGGGCCAACGGCTGCTGTGTTCCCCAGGTGGTCAGGCCATCAATGGATGTAACGGTATATGTCCATGTTGCAGGTGCGCTTTGTGTGCCGTCCGCGCCGCCATCTTTACTTATGCGCACCGGAAACAGCACAGGGCCGGACGAATCAATGAGCACAATCATCCGCGGTGGCGATTCCGCGGTCATGCCGGCTTTCAGGCCGATATGAAAACTTCCAATCAGCAGCCGATGGCCCGCTGAGAATTCCGCGAGATTTAATATCAGAGCATTGGTATTGCCGGAATCCCTCATGCCTTCGGGCATGGTGATATTGGTGCTCGAAGCGGCGTTGGAATTGCCGGAAAATAAATGCCCCGCATATTTTCCGCCACCGGCGTCTACAGCTGTAATATGGACCACCACCATGGGGTAGCCAATATGTCGGTGTTGCCCGCTGATTGAACTGCCCGCGCTATGTATGCGGTGCGTATTTAATCCATCGGTGGCGATGAGCGAAGCATCGGTATTGACCGCATCGACAATACGGTTGATCTGCCGGGCAATTGTTTGCCAGGGTTCATGATGGGCCGACCACTGCGGTAAAGCGGGTTGCATATGGAATTCCCGATCAGGTGATTAATGGAAACGCGGTATTAAAATCGGTCTGACCGAACACAATAAAGCGGCTCCAGCCGTTGCCGCTGGTAGCGGAACCGTCGGTAACAATTGTTCCGGCAATGTCCGGTGGAATGGAACCATCGACATTTTTGAATACAGCATATTGATCCCAGGTTTCCGGATTGTAGGCGAAGCAATAGGTGTTGCGATACCACACTCCATCCTGTGTGCTGCCGGTAATCGGCAGGCACAGCCATGTCCGCGGTGGATAATTCCGCCAGGTAACGCTGTTAACCAGGCCAGCATAGGAAAGCGTGAGGGCTTCGGGGTCGGCGGTTTGCAGAAAGTGAAAACTGATGGTGGCGTTAAGAATCAGGCGATGCAAGTCGGCCACTTCGCTTTGCGCAGTTCCGCCGGCGGGCGTGTATGTGACGGTGGCAAGGTTGTTATTGGCGTCATAATGCCGCAGTACCTGCACCAGGCCGGCATTAAAACTTTTCAAATAATTGGTGGGATAGGCATCCCATTGATATTCGCACAGAACATCGAAGCAATCATATCCCTGACACTGGGTTTTGATGTTTCGTACCACCGCATTGGGTTGATCAGGATGTTGTGCGCCAATGGCTGGAATGACAAAGCCGGTGACGGAATCGGTGGCTGTAACGGCCATAATGGGCCGCTGGGTGGGGGAGTATTCCGATAAACCTGTCACCTGAAATTTACGGATGATATGGTAGCCCGTAGCGGACCACTCCAGTGGTTGCGCTAAAAGGAGATCTTCTTTAATGCTGATGTTCATGGGCGGGCTATAGGCGCTGGCACAAGCCGATAAGGTGGCGTAGAGGGGGGGCAATGCGGTATTATTGATGGGAGAATGTTGCGTACAGATAAATCAGATCGGCCTGCCATGCGATATCGTGATCCACGTTGGTTGCGGAAGGAGCCTATTCGCGGTCGATTGCGGCGGCGCATTTCTGTGCTGCCGACATTAATGACGCTGGGGAATCTATTATGCGGGTTTTCGGCGATCTGGTATGCGTCGTTACCGGTGGCGGGTGTGGCGGATGAAACCGGTGCGTTTACCATTGCGGGTTATCTGATTTTCGGGGCGATGATTTTTGACATGCTTGATGGCAGCATGGCCCGATTAACCAGAGCCACAAGCGATTTTGGAGCTGAACTGGATTCTCTGGCGGATGTGGTGAGCTTCGGCATTGTGCCGGCGTTTTTGAGCCTGAAAATTATTGCCCATCTTCTGGCGGTTACGGCGGGAGAATTAATCAACCCGCTGGCACAAAATGTTGACGGGCGGTTTTTCTGGATGATCGCGGCGATATATGTGGCTTGTACGGCGTTGCGGCTGGCGCGGTTTAATGCGCATAATGCGCATGGCGTGGATTCGCATTTGATATTCCGTGGTTTGCCATCGCCCGGGGCGGCGGGCGTGGTGGGGGCCACGGTGATTTTCTTTGAGGCTCTGCGGCCCAATGCCTCGCACTTTTTGCCCTTTCATGTGCCGGAGTTTGTACAATCCGGTGTGGCCACGGCCTTTCCGTATTTAATGCCGGTGATTTTGCTGGCGCTTTCGGCTTTGATGGTCAGCAGAATTGAATACCCGCATGTGATCAATCAATATTTGCGCGGTCGTCGGCCATTTTCATACGTGGTGCGACTGGTTCTTCTGGTGCTGTTATTTTTCTGGCAGCCGCAACTCACAGCGTTGCTGGGCATATATTGGTATGCGTTTTATCCCGCCATGAAGGCGTTATTTCAACGGATCCTTGCGCGGGGCAAGCCGGAAACCCCAGCGCCACCAGCGGCAAGCAGTGGCGTATAGACGCATGGCGTCGCGTGGCGAAGTGAGACACTGGGCCGCGTGCCGCAGATTTTGTGGCATTGAAATGGGGCTTCGAGCTTGGCGCAAAACAATCCATCAATGATGTAATTGCAGAGCGACTTCCAGGCGATCACAGAAGCGATTACAGAGTGTTTCCTGACTGAGGCGTTCGCGCAACAGGTGCTGGGCGTTGCGGCCCATCTGGTTGAGTTGGGCCTGCGGCGTGTTGCGGATATGCGCAATGGCCGCAATGGCCCCTTCGGTATCACCATGACGAATCTGCCAGCCGATTTCATGTTCATCAAGAATATCCGCGATATGGCTGGGGCTGGGACCAAGGAAAAGGATGGGTTTACCGGCGGCCATGGCTCCATAAATTTTACACGGGTGAATGATACCGACCATATTTTCTCCGAGGCTTACGAGATGCACATCGGCGGCGGAGAGAGAAAACTTCAGCGATTCGAGTGGCTGGTAGGGCAGTGAAAGCACATTGGATAACTGATGCTCCTGGATACACGCCTGGATTTGCCGCTTACCGAGGCCGCCCCCGACAAAAACAAATCGGAGCTGTGGATCATCCTTTAACTTTATTGCGGCGGTGAGGATGGTATCCAGCGGATTGGCGGGGCTGTGATTGCCGCTGTACATGAACACAAATTTGCCCTGCAGGCCATGTTCAATGCGGAAGGGATTGTTTTGTGGCGCTACCGGCTCAATAACATGTTCGTGCGGCCAGGGCGGGTCGATGTTTGTTTTCTCGGCAAAATCGCCGCGCTTGGCCAGACGGTCGGCCATGAACCGGTCCAAGGCAAAAATGGCGGCGGAATTTTTCAGGATAAAGCGGTTCACGCGTTCCAATAATTGAGCGCGGAAGCTGCGGGCCTTTATTTTTCCCATCATGATAAGCTGATCTGGATTCAGATCCATGGCCCAATACGCAATGGGCACGCGCCGCAGCAGATGAATCCAAGCGGCGGCAAAGCCGATCATGGGCGGCGAGGTGCTGAAGAGAATGCCTTTGACATTCGGGGTCAATAGTCCAATAAAAAAGCATTGGATCAGAAAGCTGGCGGTTCCGATAATGCGGATCAGAAGGTTCTTTTTGCCGAAGGAACTGAAGCGCAATCGTCGAACGTCGACGCCCTGCATATTTTCTTTTAAGGGATATTGCCGGGTGGGGTCTTCATATCCGCGGCTGGAGGCGTAAACGCGCACGGTATGGCCACGGCGTGCCATGGCAATGGCGGCATCAGTGATATGTTGTCCGACGGCAGCGGGGTCTGGCGCGAAGGTTTGGCTGAAAATCAGGAGAATTCCCGCGGGCGGAGAATTTTTATTCATCATGACTGATCCGTCCGCTAAGGTACGTTGGAACAAAACAGCGTTCCAAATTGGTTCATCGTGAAATGTACCATAATTTCTTGAATCTGCCGCATATTTACGCGAGAACGTTTGATTTTAAGGCAATTTCGAGTTTCTCATTGGCGGGCGGGAGTGTTGAATGAGGGGATATGCCGATAATATAAGCGTTGGATGGCCAATTGCTGAAATGTTGGACATGTAAAGGAATTGTTAAGGCGCGGTTAATACGGCACTAAAATCGAGTTGACATGAAGGTTATCGAACATTATCCTCAAAAACCGTGTAGGAACGCCTGGAAGATGGAACTTTCCTTCGTCCCATAATTGGCGGGGACGAAAACGGTCGAAACCGTGGCGTTGGTTAGGGTATCCTTTTTTAAGGAGACACATTATGGACAAACGATCGTTGGGTATTTTGCTCGGCGCAGCCGCCATGCTCGCCACCTCCGGCCTTACTTGGGCCGACACTTCTTCTTCCGCAGGTTATGCTGCCGCACCAGCACCAGCACCGGCGATGAGCACGGAAAATGCTCCACCGCTGATGTACGGACTGGATCAGGTCAAAACCGGTGATTCATCGGTTGGGCAGAATCTGCAAAGCGCCGGTATTGAGATCGGCGGTTACGGAGACTTGGGTTATACCAAAGACTTGGGTAACTCCAACCCAATTCCAGGCCGTACATTCACGAGCGAGGCCCACAATAATCTCACGCTCAATGCCATTGATTTGTATATTGCCAAAACAATCAATTTGTGCGGCAAACAGATTCACCAGCAGGGTGTGATTCTTGGCGGCAAGATTGATATGTTGTATGGCTACAATGGCGACTTTATCCATTCCAACGGATTGAATTTTTACCACAGCAATAACTCCAACATCCAGACCTATCCGTTGTATCAATTCGACCTCCAGCAGTTGTACGTTGATGCCGGTTTTGCTCTGGGCAACAATGCTGCGATGTTGCTGCGCTTCGGTAAGTTTGACAGCCCGATGGGATATGAACGCATTAATCCCACAAAAAACGCGTTTTATTCACATTCGTTTGCGTTCGGCAATCTCACCCCGTATACCCAGACGGGCCTTCTCGCGAAGGTTGTTATCGGACAAGATGTTTCGTTCTGGGCGGGCGTAACCCGCGGCTGGAATCAGACTTTCCGTGATAACAACACGGGCGTAGACGGCTTGGTTGGTATTGGGCTTAAGCCAAACAGCCAACTTAATGCCAAGGTGAATATTTCGTTCGGACCGCAGGATAATGGCACCAACAACCCCAACCGCTTGGTTGTTGAACCCATTCTCACCTACGTACCGCCGATTCTGAACAATGCCTTGTCGCTTACCTCAGATACCGTGTTCTATTATGATGGCGCGGGAAATACCGTAAATGGTCAGAATAACGGCGCTTTTGATGAAGCCCTGTATCAGACCTATCGCTATAACCGTTTCATCAGCTACAACTTCCGTGAGGAATACGCTTACTTCGGAACCGGAGTTGTGGAAGGTCTCGGTAATCAGGGTTCCGATGTCGGTGCTGATTTTGACCAATTTGCCGAGACGACGAACGCTCTGAATCTTGGTGAATTGACCGTCGGTATCAGCCTGACGCCATTCCCGGACAGCCCGGTGCTGCGGACATTGGTGATTCGTCCTGAACTGCGGGAAGATTTGGCTGACCATGCCCTTCTCAGCGGCGGCAAGCACTATCAGACCACCTTTGGCGTTGACGCGGTTTACAGCTTCTAAGCTATAAGCTGTAAACATATCTGAATTTATAAAAACCAAAGGGCGGCGAAAATTGTTTCGTCGCCCTTGTTTATGCTGCCTCATAAACAGGCGTATCGATGACTAGAGCCTCTAAATTATGCACCCATGGAACTGCAGATGCTTCAAATATTGCGCGAATGTTGGTTTTATGCGGCTCTGCGCGGCATGTCATCGACCGAATATCCTCTTTGGCACGGACTTTGCTTATAAAACAAACGGTTTTTGCATTTTGAAGGAGAAACAAATGCGACCAATTAATACGTTGTTGGCCATGGCCGCTGTGTTGGCGACCGCAGGCCTGTCACTGGCGGATTCGTCCACCACCACAACCCCCGTGCCGGCAGCGGTGCCGGCTGCCATGCGGAATATGGCAATGCCCACCCCGCCGCCTGCGCCGGCGGATACCAATCCGCTGCTGATGTATTCACTGGATCAAATTAAGACCGGGGATACGTCCGTTGGACAAACCCTTTCCAATGCCGGGATTAACATCTATGGCTACCTGGAAATGGGTTATACCGCAGACCTTGCGGGTCCACCGGCGGCCGGTAAGACTATTCCGGGTATGGTTTTTAACAACGAGTATGGCAATCATGTGCAGATGGATCAGTTGGATCTGACCATTGCCAAAGCCATTAACTTCTCTGATCCCAACTACATCAAGCGCGGCTGGGATGTCGGTGGTCATTTTGAATTCGTTTACGGCTATGATCCATCATACGGTGGGGACAGCTTCCATTCTTCGGGCTTGGATTTTGGTTACAATCCGAACAGCGTATATTCACCGCTGTATCAGGCGGATATTGAACAGGCTTATGTCACCTTGGCACTGCACCTTGGCGGTGCTGGTGATGTGAAGTTCAAAGCGGGTAAATTTGTAACGCTGTTGGGTGAAGAAACCATCAATCCAACGACCAATTTCCTTTACTCCCATACTTATTCTTTCGGCTACATGATTCCATACACGCAAACCGGCGTGCTGGCGGAATATGTGCCGAACAGCCAATGGACGTTCTGGGGCGGGATTACGCGCGGCTGGAATCAGACCTTCTACGATAACAACAGCAATGGTGTCGATTTCCTTGGCGAAGTCAGTTATATGCCGAACTCCCAGTGGACTCTTACATTGAACACGTCCGTGGGGCCGCAGGATGGTGCGATAGGCAATGCGGGACTTGGCAACAACAACGATTACCGCACGGTCGTTGAACCGTTGATCACCTATACGCCGCCAATTCTCAATAATGCTCTGACCTTGGTCTCGGACACCACCATAGGTTACGACGGCGCGGGCAACAGCACCAATGGCTTCCAATCGTCTGGTTGGTTCAGCGAAGCGCTATATCAGAACTATGCTCTCAACAGCTCCTTCAGCTTCACCACCCGTGAAGAATATGACTATGTTGGGTCAGGGTTAACCGACCTCAATGGAGCCGCCATTAACCCCTTTGGCATCAACAACTACACCAATTTTGGCGATCTTACTTTCGGTGTGAAGATCACCCCATTCCCCAACGGGAGTCTCAGCAAGAATTTCTACATTCGTCCGGAAATTCGTGAAGACTTGGCCGATCATCAGGTGTTCAACGGCAAACATTATCAAACTACTGTGGCCATTGACGCGATCTATCAGTTCTAAGATCGTTTCGGCCAGCAGAAGTTTCATCAAAACCATCGGCGGCGGAGTACAACACTCCGCCGCCTTTTTTTTGTATTTCGTTCCGTCATCACCGGCATTGTGAATTCAGCTGCGCGGCAGCAGTGATAATGAAAGAACTTCGCCAGGTGTTGTCCGCTAAATTTCTCCGGACGCAATCGGTCGCGGGATACGCTGAAGGACCGGCGTGCGTTTGCGCTATCAACGGCGTTCGCGGTTTTCTCGCATTGGCCGGGGGCGCATAAAAAAGCAGCTCGGCGGAATTTACCGCAAAGCTGCCTGATATTTTCAATGTTATAGGATTTTGCGAACGCAAAGAGGTATCAGCCATTGATGGATTCAATTTGAACGCCAATATAGCGCTGACGGTGGCCAACGCGACGATGGAATCCCTTGCGGCGGGTGAAGCGTTCAACAAAAATCTTGTCAGCTTTCATTTCGCCGATAATTTTCGCAGTCACGGATGCGCCGGCGACAACCGGTTGCCCGATTTTCACGCCGCTATCATTTGAAACCAGCAGGATTTTATCAAACGTCAGGGTGGTATCACCTTCCGCGAATGGGCGGAGATCAATTTCCAGCTTATCGCCGGGTTCAACCTTGAACTGTGTACCACTGTCTTCAACAATCGCGTAAGCCATTTAGCGGCCTCCCTGATTCAACACAACGCCCATAGAGTCCCGGTAACCCCGGCAACTTGGCGAAAGCACAGTAGTATGCGGCAAGATCAGCGTTAAATCAAGCTGTGGCGGCAATATTTTCCGGGTACAGGTGCGTGATACTGTGCGCGAATTGGCCCTCCCTGCCGAAAAGCGGGCGGCGTGACCGCCATGGACGGATAGGCCGCGGAGAATGTTGATGGCGCAAAACGCCATGATTATCGGGCCAGATGGTCTCCGGCGACGAAATATTTGACCCGAATTAAATTTTCCGAAGATTTCGTAAACCTTTTGCGCCTATCGGTTCGATAACATACGGTTGGTAAGAATAGTGTGCGGAGTAGTGCGGTGAGCACAACAACTTTATCTAAAAATGAACGAAAGCAGATTCTTCAGATTATCGAAAATTTGAAGAATGAAGGGGAATCTCTTGGCCGGAAGCATCGGCGACGGCCCGTGCAACAAGTCATGTGGCTAAAACGCCTGCCACGGCCGGAGCGGCCACGCAGTGCGGCTTTCCGCGTGAATGCGGAAGATGTGTCGCTTAAAGGGATGGGTTTTTTAACTCGGCGGCACCTGCAGGCAAATGAATATGTGGTTGCACCGTTGCAGTTTCGCGAGGGTGGCGGCATGTTGGTTTTGTGCCTCGTGCGCTTCTGTCGGCAACTGCCTGAAGGCGGGTATCGTGTGGGCACTGAATTTGAGGAAACATTGGCGGATCCCACCGGGACAACGCGCATTCCCCAGGCGTGGCTGAAAAAAGCCTGGTCTGCGGAAATTGCATCGCCGTGATGAGGTACCATCTCACTAATTAACAGTGCGCAGCAATTGAAGGCTCTTTGAAATGTTACATTTCAAAGAGCCTTTTTTTCGCATTTGGCCATCAACTGTAAGTGATGCGCAAAGCTCCCACGCACCTGAAACGTAGAATTTCAGATTTCAAGGTCTTGGCATAGTGCGGAATTATCGCGTGGGTTCCACGACCGACTGCGTGCGGACCAGCACATGGGCGTCGTTCAAAAGGTGGAATCCTTCAATGTGTACCGCCCGGCGGTGCAACTGCGTAACGACAACCGACAAGCCGACGGTTTCACCAAGTTCATTTTTCCGGTGCGAGACAACGCCATTTTGTTCCTCGGCAATTCGGAGCAGTTCAGCGACCGAATTTTCAAAGAGGGTATCGGTAACGTGCTCTTCATTAATTGCCAGGTAATAATGATGCGTTTCGCCCAGGGCCACATCATAAAGTTTGTCGCCCTTACAGGGAATGCGTTCGAGCAGGCCGCGTTCCGGCAGGGATTTATTGGGGAAGCAGCATAGCTCGCAAACGGTGTGCGGGCCGGTAATGGCCAGCATGTGGCCGCCGTTGTTGAGCAGCCAGATATTGACATCAAATTCGCCCACAGCGCGCGCCCGACGAATATCAGCGGAAATTAATTCCGGATGCAGCGGACGATCATAAACCAGCACGGAGATACCCGCGCTGCGCGGTTTCTTGTGATGAACGCTCATGGTAGATTCCTTTTGACTTTTCATTGGCCTTACCTCATTAAAATTCGTGGAAACATCCTGTTTCCAAACGATTACACTTGTTTATAACACATTGATTCGCGCTGACGGCGTACGTTTTGCCATCAGCCAAACCAGACACAAAACTTTGTATCTTTATTTCACAATCCTATTTTTACTCACCAATTTCAACATTTCTGTCTCCAAAACAAAGTCCCTCCAATACAACCGGCGTTGCGGATCCCGCAGGATGTCGGCTTCTACCGTTTTGCCAGCCTTGGTGGCTCCTAAACCCATCCCGGAGCCTGCTGCCGACGATCACTACAAGATCACATACGACAGGCAACCACACTTGGTTTCCATGAGTATAGCAATTTGAAAGCGTAAACGGAAGATTTTTTTTGCGATTTTTTAATACACCGTGTTTGTGGCCTTTCATACACTGAAGGCCCTATATATTCGCTTATACAAATATTAATTGCATTACTGGCTTTTATAAGACTCTTCTTTTGCGCATAATAGTGCCATGAGTAACTATATCAGTAATGCCCGGATGCAACGTGTGGACCAGCATTGGCAGGCTACCAACGCAGTCATTTGCGGCGATGTGACACTCGGATCCGATTGCAGCATCTGGTTTGGTGTGACAATTCGTGGTGATGTGGCACCCATTACCCTGGGCCAATGCGTGAACGTACAGGAAAATTCGGTGCTGCATTGTGATTATGGCCAACCGCTGGTCATTGGCGACAACGTAACAATTGGCCACGGCGCGGTGGTGCATTGCGCCAGTGTGGGCGACGGGACGCTGATCGGCATGAAAGCGGTAATCCTCGGCGGGGCGGTGGTGGGAAAAAATTGCATCGTGGCAGCCGGTGCGGTGGTGTCGCCGGGAATGGTCATTCCTGATGGGCAGACCGTCATGGGTGTGCCGGCAAGAGTGGTTCGGCCAGTACGGGAGGCGGAATTGGAAGATATGCAATACAACAATAAGCACTACGTGGAACTGGCCCGACACCATGCTCAAGAGCCGGAACACATGTACCGCCAGGGCACCAGCGGTTAAGTTGGTGGCCAACCCGCTGGTTCAAGACAATCACCGGCAACTCCGCGTGGAAGATATTCGGCTTACATCGCCGTGTGCTATCAACAACAGAACCTTTGGCTTTATCCGTGGTTGAATTTCCTTTGAGCTCATTGGGTTACGCTGCAATGCACAAACACGGGCATGATGCCTTATGCCGCCAAATCACCTACCGGAGGGGTATTTGTGCGTTCAATTTCTTGATTTCCGCCTGGATCTCTGCCACCTCTTTGGGTGATAATCGTTGCAATTCATTTTTCGCAAGCGCACTGTTAAGCTGCAATGCGAGCTTTAATTGTGCAATCCGCTGTGCCACGGTCAGGCCGGCGCGGCGGGTCTCGGCGTAGGGCAGGCGCACACGCGCATCGGTGCGGTTAATGGATAATAATTTCAGCACGTCCCCGCGCGCGTTAATGCCCATTTGCATCTCCACGCCGATTTTCCGCTGCAACCATCCTTGTGATCGCGTGTTGCGCGCTAAGACCGCATCCGCCGCTTTAAGCGCCGCCGGCCAATCATGCGCGCTCACCGCTTGCTTAAACGCATGACGATATGTGGATGGGTCCCACGGCAACGTTCCGCGCACCGTTGGTATCCAGATCACGATAGCCAGGACAATTGCGGAAACACACAATGTACCGCCGACAATTATTCCTGCGAAAGCACGAGGGGTATCTGCCGGTGCTATTAAAGAATTCTTCCCCGCGCGCTGATTCTCCGCACTCCGAGCCGCAAAGGTGCCCAGAATAATCCAGAAAAACATTGCCGCCGGGCCGGTGGCCAAGGCCATGTTAATCTGATCATAAAGGACCATTCCCGCCGCACCGAGCACCGCCGCATTGGCGACGACGATTCGATATTGCGGGTAAATGACCCGCAACATTCGATTGGTCAGCAACATTCCGCCCACCGCCGCCCCGGCGTACAAAGCCGAGAGTGCCAACTGATACGTCGCGACACCCTTTGTGCCAAAGCCCGGATGATTCAAGGCCAATCGCCCCGCCCACCATACCAGCGCGAAGATAATCAATGCCGCCACGGGAAATGCCCGTTGATCATCCTGGTCAGAGGGAACTTGTTGCGCCCGCACGGTATTAATAAATCCCCATAACACCAATACCACAAACCCCAGCGCGGCAGGCAATCCCGCTTCCGCCGCAATGCGGATGAACATATTGTGTGGATCTTTCACATCCTCCGGTGCGCTGGGGGGCTTGTATTGTGTATAGTAGTAACCAAAATTATTCAAGCCAACGCCTGTCAGCGGATGGTGTTGAATCATCCGCTCTGCGCCGGTCCAGTAGTCCCAGCGATACAGTAAATCTTTGGTGGGCAGGCCATGATGTGAAAACCCATACACCAGCAGCGACAGCGTTCCGATGGCCGCCAAAACCAGCGCTGCGCCGATAGCCATGCGTCGATGCGCCGAGAGCCACTTTCGCTTCCAGCAGGCCCATGTCAGAAAAATCGCACAGATGGCAAAGCTCGCCGCACCACCCTTACTGCCGGTAAAGATCAGCACCGCAATACCCGCCAGCGAAACCAGCAGCAACACCGCACCCAACACAATATGATCCGGTAAATTCACATCTCCCGGCCAGCCCGGTTTTATCACTGCGGTGGCTTTCCCGGTTCTTTTTTCAACCGTCGATGCTGCCGCGACATCTTTAGATAAAAATCCCGCCATGGCCAGAGCCAACCCCGCCAGCAACAACGGGATTAATGTCTCGGCAAAGCCGTCACTTAAGATTCCGAATCCGCTGACTTCGCCACTTTTCAATCGGCTGATAAATAACTTTACCTCGGTGCTGTTTCCATGCACGCCGGATTGCTTTAGCCATTGTTGTTGATGCTTCTGGAAATAATGAATGCTCTGTGGAATTTCCACATATCGCTGATATATTCCCTTAAGTGTCACGGCAAATAATAAACCCACCAGCACGGCAATCACCAGTCGCCGTCGGCGGTGCGTATGACATAAAACCTGCGCGCTCCACCCAGCCAATAGCGCCATGCCCAGATCAAAGACGCCCACCAGGGCGGCGAACCGGTTGGCCGCGTTGAAAATGGCAACAATCGCCGCCGCGAGTACCGCCGCAATAATGCCAAGTTGCATCCATTTTCCAACGGATATACTACCTGCGGCCAGTGCCGAGATGCCGCACGCCAGAAGAGTTAAAATTCCCAGTCCCATTACTTCCGCCGGCCCGGTCAGATTCCCCATGGTGGAGGTGCCGACCCGTAAAAAAGCGACCGTTGAACTCCATACCCCGTCGCCTATGGGTTCGGGAATGGTCATGCGAATGCACATGATCACCAGCAATCCCGCCAGCGCCATCCACGCCATGGTGTTACGTCGGGACTCAGTCATTGCACATGTTCTCCGAGGCGTTCGAGTATTCCCACAATGGTTAATATGCTTAAACACTGCACGCCAATCAGGACGGCCTCTAAGCCATTTGCTTTAGCCAGCAGCGGTGCGGACAATCCACAGGCTAAAGTGACCGCATAAATCACCAGCACCGCCCCGCGCTTGGAAAAGCCATGGCGTGTAAGCCGATGCGAAAAATGATTCGTATCTCCCAGAAATGGGCTGCGCCCCCGGTGGAGCCGCAACAGGCAAACCACGACAAAATCGTACAATGGCACCGCGGCCACCAGCAGCGGCATCAGCAGCGCATACCATCGGCCATGGCCCGCGTAAAAGGTGGTGCGAATGGTCAATGCGGACAGAAAAAATCCCAGCACCATGCTGCCGCCATCACCCATAAATATTTTTGCCGGCGGAAAATTATGAAACAGAAATCCCGTCGCCGCGCCCACATACAACAGCAGCAGGCCACAGATAAACCATTGGTGTGTCTGTAGCGCGGCGATAAAAAAAAGTGCCCCGCATATCGCCGCCACTCCCGCAGAAAGTCCATCCATATTGTCCATAAAATTAAACGCATTGGTCAGCACGACAATCCACACCACGCTGACCACGGCTGAAAGCAATGCTCCGCCGGGAAACAAGTGATCCATAAATGTCAGCACCCGGAACCCGCCGGTCTGAATACATTCTCCACCGCCCACCAGCGCCCCGGCAATAAGCAGTTGCCACACCAGCTTAGGCATTGCCGCCATGGCTTTATGATCATCCATCAGCCCCACAATATGAATTCCCAGCGTGCAGATCAGCAGCCACAACGCCAGAAGGCGATGGGCTGCCAGCCCCGGCAGATACATCCGCACGGATTGCGGCAAATAGTTTTCCAGCGGCTGGTGGGTAAACAAGCCCGCTGTCGCAATGCCGATAAGCAATGGAATGGCAATCGCCCAGAATATGGCAATGCCCCCGCTGCGGGCGATGGGGGTTTGATGCACCTTGCGCAATCCCGGCTGATCCATTAGCCCGATGCGCGCTGAATAGCGCCGCACAATCGCGGTGCCCAGTACACACAGCACCAGGCTGCTGAAGAAAAGTCCCAGGGCAATTTGGAACATCCATGAACCTCAATTAAACCGTCCATTGACCGCCGGTAGCATTGACAATTACAGGGCGCCAGCCGCCACGGGCAGTTGCTTTACATACGCTTCCCGGCACCGCATAAAAAATGCCTGCGCGGTGGGCGTGCGATAATCCGCATACGTCCAGGGCCACGGTGCCCAGCCGGTTGCGGTCCAATGCAGCGTTACCTCGGCAAAAATACCTTCACCAAGATATACCCGGTGGCTGTGATCTTTGGTTGT
>JAJZVR010000331.1 GCA_021847065.1 Planctomycetota bacterium
CAATTGCGGTTTAGTTTTCGCGCTAATGACGACGATTGCATGGGCGGTTGCCCATGCGGAATGAAGGCTACCGGGCTTTACCGTCCGAAAATCGTTATTTTTATGGCTGGAATGAACCGATAAAGTTAAAGGCACGCGCCGTGAATGTCCGAATACATGAGCGAAGCCCATAAGTAAGGGTGTTATGCCATGCAGGCGAAACTGAATGGCGAAATTAGCGAGGGCCGAAAATTGTTAACAGGGCAGAATATGACCGAAACATTATCGCATCACGCACTTGGAACGGAAAGTCCGGAAACCGGATTATCTGTGCCAAATTCTGGTGTTTTGCCCACTGGTCATCACGTTGGGAATACCGCCGTTTCCGGTTCGGTCATTAACAATGATGATGCTCGGAAATGGTTTGTTTTACAAACCAAAAGCCGCCAGGAAAAAGTGGTTTGCAATTTTTTTCGAGAGCGCCAAATCGAGCATCTTTTGCCCCTTGTTGCTAAAACCACGTATTACGGCAAACGTAAAGTAAAATCAGAACTCCCGCTGTTTCCCGGCTATGTTTTCGTGCGCAGCGGTATTCAGGATGCTTATGCGGCCGATCGTACGAATCGGCTCGTACGCATTATTCCGGTTTTTGATCAGGCCAAAATTGCGGAGGAACTTCGCAGCCTGACGCGGGCCTTGGATGCGGAGCAGCCTTTTGATCGCCATCCGCACCTTGTCGCGGGAGTGCGAGTTGAGGTAAAATCCGGGCCGCTGCAGGGGGTACGAGGCGTAGTGGAAAGCCGACTGAAAATGGATCGCTTGGTTTTGCAGGTTGAAATCCTCGGCCAGGCGATCAGTGTTGAAGTAGATACCGACCTGCTTGTGGTCCTTGAGGATGCACCGGCAGTGGCAGAGAATACCAAAGGCGGCGTTCGGGCGGCATAAGCCAACCGACAGATAAGCGCCGTCGCAAACTCGGGGAAGCCGTTCCCTTGACCCCTTCGCGCTAAAAATTGGCGCAAGTGACAATAGCGGAGCTTTGGCCAAAATTAACTTAACCGCAATTTACATCAGCTACGTGAATTAGCCCGACCCATCTTTGAGAGGCGAAACAAAAAACGTGACAGCCGCATTGACCGAAATCCATACCATTGCTCCCAAAGACCGTATTGGTGGTGCCTATCCCGTGGCAGTTGGGGTACTGGTACTGTTAAGCATGCTGGTGCAGCACCGGGCCTGGCATGATGTGTTTTCCATCGCCATTAACGATCAGGATTCCAGCCATATTCTATTGGTGCCGTTCCTGACGGCGTGGCTGATTTTCGTCCGCCGCCAGCGCTGGCGTGAATGCCGCCTGACAGGCCGTTGGCTGGGGCCGGTGTTGCTGCTGCTTGGTGCGGCTACCAGTAATTTTGGCGTGGATCATGGCATGGCCGTATTTTGGCATTTCGGCGCTTTACTGATGGTCTTTGGCGCGGTAATCGCTGTGCTCGGTGTTGATATTGTCCGGAAATTTTTCCCGGCGTTCCTGATGCTGATGTTCCTCGTGCCGGTACCGGCAACCGTTCGGCAGGCAATCTCCGTTCCGCTGGAACATCTGTGCGCGTTGCTTAGTCAGCAGATTCTGGAAATCGTTGGTGTAACTGTTTCCCGTGCGGGTAATGTGTTGATTGTCAATGGCGTAAAAGTGGAAATTGCCGAAGCCTGTGACGGAATGCGTATGGCCATTGCCCTTATGGTGCTTGTGGCAACATTCACTCTCAGTATTCCAATGAATCGCTGGGCCCGAGCCATCTTTCTGATTTTAAGTCCTGTGGTGGCGTTGCTTTGTAACATTATTCGTCTGGTTCCGACGGTATGGGTCTTCGGTAAATACCCGCACGCCGCCGCCGAGAATTTTCATAATATTGCCGGCTGGCTGATGCTGCCGATCGCGTTTTTGTTATTCTGGTCCATTTTGCGACTATTGCGCTGGGCGTCTGTACCGGTAGCTCCGTTCGGCCTCGCCTACGATCAGTGAAAGGCCGAGCTATGCTCGGCTTAGTGAGTCATTCGCCTTCGGCGAATTCAGTAGAGAAGGAAAGCCGCCGTTTAAGTGTAGCGCAGTCCCGGTGCCCCGGGATATCATTACTCATTAGGGCCGCAGGTCGTCTCATTATTCATTGAGCGCCGCGCCGCGTAGTGTTTCGCTGAAGTCCCGGCGTGCCGGGACTGTTTCACTAAGGACGCGGCCAAAGGCCTGCCGTTCATTTCACCAAGGCCGAGTCGTTTCACTGGAACTTTATCGTGCTAAAACAACGTACAACATTCTCCCATCGTCCGCTCTGGTTTAATTGGGCACCCGCGTTCGCCTGCGTCATTTTGCTGGCGGCCATTGAGGCGCGCGCGTACTTTGAAAAGCCGCCCAAGCAGGCGGGAGCTTATCTGGCCCATGTCCAGTCTCTGGCGGAACAGATGCCGAAGGCTTTTGGCCACTGGATCGGCCGCGACGTGCCATTACCTCTTTCCGCTGTACATTTGCTGCAACCCAATGTGGATTTATGCCGCAACTTTGTCAACAGCAAAACCGGTGAACAGGCCACCTTAATGGTCATCGACTGCTCGGATACCCGCAATCTTTCTGGCCACTATCCACCAAATTGCTATCCCGGCAACGGCTGGATATTGGATAAATCAACCGCGAAAACCTGGGTGATTGAGAAAACGCCCATCACGGGAATGGAATACAAATTTCATCGCGGAGCCTTCGATACTGAATCACATATATATGTTGATGATTTCTTTATTATGCCGGACGGTAAATTTCTCGCCACTGAACGGGAATTTCTCCATGATTCCGGAAGTTTTGATGAACGTGTGTTTGGGGCCGCGCAGGTGGAATTAACTCTGCCTGGCGACATGCTTCCCGCTGATCGGTTGCAGGTATTTCATGACCTGATTGGCGCGAACTGGAAGCTCATTACTGCAATCTTACATGGGGTGTCCAATGAATACGCAAAATGACAATATGGATTACGCGCCAACATCACTTAGGCCCGAAATGGTTTCCGGACCGGCGCAGTATTCCGATTCCGGCGAACCGATGGCCAATCCGCTGCTGCTGATCCATCGGCTGCTGACAGGGCGCTATCATTGGGCCATTCTGCTGGGGTTGATGCTGGCGATCGCCGGTAGTGCGCTGACATACAAGAGTATCAAGCTGGTGTACACCAGCACCGGACTGGTGCGCATTTTGCCTTATTTGCCCCGCATTCTGTATTCAACCTCGCAGAATGAAGCCATGCCAATGTTTAGTGCATACATTAATTCGCAAACCGCGCTGATTATGAGTTCTCGCACCATTGATCTGGC
>JAJZVR010000332.1 GCA_021847065.1 Planctomycetota bacterium
TGAGCGGCTTTGAAGTGTGCCGGAAACTTAAATCCGATGCGCGTTTCCGCGATATTCCCATCCTCATGATTACCGCGCTGAACGAATTAGGTGATATTGAGCGTGGAGTAGAGAGCGGTACTGACGATTTTCTCACCAAGCCGGTTAATAAGCTTGAATTGCTCACAAGAGTGAAAAGTCTTTTACGGGTGCGTCATTTAAAAGGGCAATTGGAGCGAACGTTGGCTTATTTGCATGAAATTGAGGCCAACGAGCCGCGCCGGCCACAGGGGTAGATAGCGGTAAAGGTTTCCCGGTAACTCTTGCCGCGCTAGAGGGGCAAAGAATTCTGCTGGTTAGGTTCGGTGCGGCGTTTGACGGCATTGTAAGTTCTAGGCTATAAAACGCAGTGCGATTGTGGCTTGTCCGCAAAAAAAGTGCCATATAAGGCTGCATAAATAGTACTCCGGTTTAGGTAAGCGAGAAGTTGATGCTACGTTTTCAGGTTTTCCGAGATGGCCAGGCCCCTACAGAGCTTGATTTAAGCTCGGCTTACCTAGTTGGTTCGGATAGTGTGCCAATCCGCGGGGAACTCGCGTATGTGGATGGTGAAATCCGCTGCCGCAAGCGCCCGGCCGGGCCGGCGGCGCTTACGTTAATGTGGGAAGTTCGCAATTTTGGCACCATTATGCTTGAGACGGTTCGGCTGCCTGAGCGCAGTCAGCCTTATGTGCTTAATGTCGAATTAGCCCGTAACCGTATGATGCGCTTGCTGCAAAAACGGGAAGACTGGGGGCTTTTGGACATTCCCGAAGCGCAGGCGGTGAATCAGAAATTCAATGAAGCACGCGATTTGCTTATTGATGCCATGGAAAATCTGGAAAACCCGGCTTTGGCCGCCAAATATGCGGATAAATGCCTAGCCATTGCGATTCCCGCGTCAGAACAAACGGCCGTGGTTCATGCCGAATTACTCTTGCAGCGCCGAATCAGCACACGGACATTTCCGAAGAATGTTTTCGGGTGTTCCGCGGCACCGGAGCGGTCTGATGATGCCTACCGTCGCAAATTGGTTGCTGCCGGTGAATTTGTCTATCTTCCAATGACCTGGAAATTCATGGAACCGCAGGAACAGACTTTTAACGCGGCGGTTATGGATAACTGGGTTGAATATCTGCGGCAAGCTAAATTGCCCATTGTGGCCGGTCCACTGGTGCATTTTTCGGAAGCTGCCATTCCGGATTGGTTGTATATCTGGGAGCATGATTATGAAACGGTGCGGGGCCTGCTTTACGAACACATTGAGCGTGTCGTGCAGCGCTATGGTCCCAATGTGGTGCTGTGGAATGTCTTGAGCGGCCTACATGTGAATTCACATTTTTCTTTTACCTTTGATCAGCTCATGGACCTTACACGCATGGCCATTACGCTGGTTAAAAAACTTATTCCCAATGCCCAAACGATGATAGAAATCACCCAGCCGTGGGGTGAATATTACGCCAAAAACCAGCGGAGCATTCCTCCGATGATTTACGCTGAAATGGCGGTGCAAAGCGGTATTCCGTTTGATATATTCGGTGTGCAGCTCTGTTTTGGCGCGCCGCGTGATGGTGGCTGGCAACGCGACTTGTTTCAGGTCAGTGCGGTGTTGGATCGTTTTGCGGTTCTGGGCAAGCCCGTCGTGATCAGTCGCATGGGCGTTCCGAGCATTCAGACGGAAAAAAATGCCGGAGCGGGTTTATGGCGCAAGCCGTGGAATGATCAATTGCAAAGCAAATGGCTTGAAGCGCTGACCAACATTGTGCTTTCCAAGCCGTTTGTGGAAGCCATGACATGGGGAGATATTGTTGATTCCGACGGCGGTTCCACGCCGGGCGGTGGATTGCTGGCAGCGGATTTGACCCCCAAGCCCTCCATGCAGACCTGGCTGGCAGTGCGACGAGCCGTCATGGCCGTGCGGCAGGGGGCACAGAAGGCCCCAGTTGCGGCTGGGGCAGCGCCGGTGAGCAAGGGTAGTTCCAGCAGTCCCACGTAAGCCATGCTTTCCGGATAAGAAAGTTGGTGAGAGTGCATTATTGTGGCGAATGGACTTTTCCATTGCGGGGGGCCTGTATGACGCCAGTATATAGATCAGGTTCCCCGGAAGAATCGGGGGAGCATCGTTCCCTATCTGCTTCGGATGTCAGAGTGCCTATCAAGTCTGCGGATAGCAGAACTGTTTTGAATCAATCGGAATTTGTATTGTCGGTAGAATCGCCACCGGCTTTGTTTTCTATCTTCGCGACGGTTGGCGTATTGCTGATCTGGATGGGTTACAGCATCACGCAACGACCATCGCAAAACCGGTTTTCTGCCACGTTTGCCACCCGCGTTACTCAATCCACGATTGATCCAAACACCGCGAGTTGGGCCTCGCTGGTAAGGATTCCCGATATCGGCCCGGCAAGAGCCGAAAAACTTCTGGCGTGGCGCAAGGCTCATCAAACGGGACGTTCACAAACTGTATTTCATGGCCTCAATGATTTGCGGCGCGTGCCTTCGTTTGGCCCCAAAACGGTCGCCGGCATCTCCAAATATCTCCGCTTCTCATCGTCTGATTCGTCCCGTCGTCCAGTGGCCGACAGGGGGGCGACCAGATAACGCACATCAGCGTGCCTCAGCCGCTCGCCACGCACCGCCACCTTCGTATCGCCAGAACGTCGGTTCGGGTGCCTCAATTGCGATCAGATGCACCCAGTGATTTTCAACGAGCTTTTTTACCGTTGGCTCGGAGGAAATGATTGTATCAAGACGCGATCGCGGTGTTTCAACAATCACCAGCAGTCGCAACGGTTCATGAACCCAGTTGGTGCCATCATGGACCGATTCAAGCGGCAGGCCACACCGCAGGTCTCCCGCATTCCCCAGGCAAACCCCATGCGTCCCGACCACATTGTGAAGCAGTTTACTGCCACTTCCAAATACGTCGTTACTGACCGTGGAGGCAAAATATTGCATGTTGATCCAGTTTGCCACGACCATCGGAGCTGACAAGATCAGTCGTAATACCGCCAAGTCCGGATCTTTGTTCCATTGATAATCATGGAGAAATACCCGTCCATTTAAGTTTATTGTTTCAGTGCGCCGCCGCGGTGCCGCGATGAAGGCCGCATTTCCAGCCAGTCCCCATTCCGGTCGGATTTGCGCCCAGTCCGTGCTGCGGGCTTCGACAATCGCCTTCAATCTGGAAACTGTCATCTCCGCGGATTCCTTGATTCCCAAAGCCTCGCTGCGTTCCTGACGCGTCCGATGGGAGGCAGTGCTTAACGCCTTCACCAGT
>JAJZVR010000333.1 GCA_021847065.1 Planctomycetota bacterium
GTGCCATTCCAAAGATGCTTTCGGATACCCTCGGCAATGGCTTTTTCAAGTCGCTTGAAACGTTGCGCCCCGACCCGATCACCGCAAAATTCCGCAACCGGAGCCATCTGCGCCAGAAGACCCACTGTCGCCATGTTGGTATCAAGCGTATAGCCGTAACGGATAAACACATCAATAAACAGCGATCCGGTAAATTCTACAAGCTGTTCTTTGGAATTGTAGCGGCTTAATAGCCAATCCACCGCTTTCTTTATTAACGGATAATTCGCACGCAGCCAAGATTCATCACCCGTTCCCAGAGCGTAATCAATGCACGCCATGGACCAGAATACATTCGGGCCGGACTGCGTGGCTCCGGATATAGCAATATCGGTCGGCTTGGTCCCGTCAAAGTTGTGGGGAATCTGTCCCGCCGCGTTCATATATTTGCCGCTGCGCTCCACCACTTCCCGCGCCATGCGTGCGAGAATTGGATCCCCCGAGTAACTTAGGGTTGCCACCGTTTCCCAAGCGTCCGGATCGAAAAAACTGTTGCCGTCGCCGTAGGGGCGCTGCGGTGTAGCCAGATTGGGATAAGCCGAACCGGCAATGGTGTAGGAACCCATTACACCGGCGGAACTGCCATAAGCCGTGGTATAAAATGCCGCCAGGTCGTTAAATTCCATCTTGGTTTCCGGCAGCAGCGTATGCACTGGAAATGCTTGGTCAGAAGCGTAGATCCGCAAGGATGTGGCAATACTTTGAACGGCTTGATGGTGTGACATATCGGGAGCAATGTCCTTGAGCGGAACCCACGTATCGAGCACGTTCGACTTGCCCCAAAGTACCTGATCCAATCCGCACTCGCTGCCGCCCCACTGCGATACCGTACCGGAAAAAATATTGTTTTCTCCCACCGCACTGGGATAATTCGGCACAATCGATATGGATCCATTTTCGCAATCCATGGTGTAAAATACATGCAAAGGACTCTTTGAGCAGAACATTTCCGACAGGCCCTGCACGCGCTGCACATTGCCACGATCATAAATCGCATTAAAGAACCACTGATTGCAACCACACCGTAAACGTACCAGCCCGGGAAGCGTCGCTTCGGCAAGATGTGAATGCAGATGCAAATCAAACCAGCGCGCCGATGGTTGCAGTGAAAGGGTCCATTGAGATATTACCGCTGCGGTTCCTGTAGCATTAAAAGCGATGCCCATAGTCGGCAGTTTGATCTCTACGCGCGCTACTTTCTCCGCCGCCGCAACGCGCTGGACCGCTTCAATCCGTGGCGCAATAATCTGGCCATCAATCGCTACCCCCTCCAGTCGAATACCATCCCGCCCCAGAAGATTATTCTGATAGCGGCCTTTTCCAAAAAAGTCGGCCTTAAGCGTTGTAATCGCGGCGCGCTTCGGATCGAATCCGATGTGGATAAATCCGTTTTCTAAAATGACCACGCCATGATCGTAAAAGCAACGCACTGGCAATACATCGGTATTGATATCGCCCGGCGGCGGTGGCATCGCGCCACCGGATGGCGCAGGTGACGCGGCAACCGTATGGCGGTGGCCCAATAAGGGCACCATGGAGGCACCCGCCAGCGAAAGAATTTTCCGCCTGCTCAATCGCGCAGCCGAAAGGCGATCCAGTTTTGAATTTTCCATTATCGTATTTCTTTCCTGTGGCAATTCGTTAAAATCTGGGTTATGCACGAAAGCATACTGCTTGCCTACCCATCAAACACTCGACGCCCAAACCCGCCGAATCGCACGCCATGCGTCTACCGCTCAAAAAACCAAGGATGAGTATATTCCGACGTTTACGCTAACACAAGAAATAATGCAATTTCCGCATGATGAAGCCTCAAAAAAACCAGCGATTCATAAGATTCCTGAAACGCAGCCATCCATAGCACTGGTTTCACCTGCAATTATAACGTTGCGGCAGGGCCGCTGTTGCCGCAAATATATTTCATTTTTCGTCAATTTCAGTGCCTATTTTGGTCAATTCGCCATGCATACCATCGCCAAGTTAACCAGAAACACGATGCGACAATTGCCGCACAACTGGACTTCCATTTCCGGACAATGAACGCATAATGGAACGTCTTGGAGAACCTACTCATGCATATTCAATTACAACGGTTATGTTGTCCCGCTATTTTCATCGTCGCGATTCTGTCGGCAGTGACATCCACCAACGGATCCACTGCTGCGGCAGCATTTCAGAAGGTTCAACCCGCCCCGCGCCCTTACATGGGCTGGAGCAGTTGGAGTTCCATGCATCGCCATGTCATGGCCAGCAAGATTGAAACTGCGGCCCGGGTGATGGCCGCCCGGCTGAAGAAATATGGCTATACCTATATCAACATCGACTCCGGATGGTCCAACGGCTATTACCCCAACGGAAACAATCATCCTAATTCCTTTGACAAATATGGTCGGCCCATGCCCAACCGGTATGAGTTTCCAAAAGGGATAAAGGCGGTGGCCGCCTATGTGCATTCTCTGGGATTGAAAATAGGCATCTACATGAGTCCTGGTTTGAAGATGCCAGTTTGGAAAGCCGATTGCCGGATTCTGGGAACACCGTACCGCGTGCGGCAAATTGCCGATCCGTCCCGATGGGGCAGCACGTTTCCTCATCAGGTGCCGGTCCAGGGTGTTTATCGCGGCAGTTATGCGATCAACTATAACAAGCCCGGTGCCCAGGCCTATATTCAAAGCGAAGCGGATTTATTTGCTTCCTGGGGTGTTGATTTTATCAAGATGGATTGGGTGGCTGTGCGCGGGGGACGGCATCCGGTGGATAACCGCGCCGACATTAAACACTGGGCGATTGCCCTGAAAAAGACGGGGCGACCAATATGGCTGGAGCTTTCCGCCGGACAAAATATCAAATATGCGAAGTTCTGGACCACCTACGTCAACGGCTGTCGACTGGCTAGCGATATTGAAGCGTACGGAACACCTTACCTGACGAGTTGGCCGCACATTCTCCTGCGTTTCCGGGCGGCGCCGCCGTGGGCTAAATATGCCGGCCCCGGTTATTGGAATGATCTGGATTCGCTGGAAATCGGCAATGGCAAGCGCGACGGATTAACCCGTATTGAGCGGCAATCCGCGATGACGCTCTGGTCCATTAGCTGCGCCCCACTTTTCCTGGGTACCGACCTGACACATTTAACGAAAGGCGATTTTAAGATCATCACCAACCGCGCGGTGATCGCCATTGACCAAGCGGGGCGAGTGGCCACCCCCATTTCGCAGGCTACGCC
>JAJZVR010000334.1 GCA_021847065.1 Planctomycetota bacterium
AGCCATTCACTGACAAAACCATTGAGCGGCGGCAACGCCGCAATAGCCAGAGCGCCGACCAGAAACAACGCCGCCAGCATGGGCATGCGTTTAAGCAATCCCCCCAGTTGATTCATATCGCGCGTACCGGTTTGTTGATCAATAGCCCCGGCACCGATAAATAGCAACGTCTTATACGCACTGTGGTTAATCATGTGATACATCGCCACGACATACGCTATAGCCGCCAGCACCGGCAAATCATAGGCGGTAAACACCATCCCCATTCCCACATTGGCGGCAATAATGCCCAAATTTTCTATGGAACTGTGCGCCAGCATCTTTTTCATATCGTTGTCGATGGTCGCATAAAGAATCCCAATAAGCGCCGACAGCGCCCCGACAACCAACACCACCAAGCCCGGTCCGGCAGAGATGGGCGGCAGAATAATCGCATCAAATCGAACAATGCCATAAATTCCGAAATTCAGCAGGCAGCCGGACATGATCGCCGACATATTTGCCGGAGCTACCGGGTGAGCCTGCGGCAACCATGAACTCAAGGGAATTAATCCCGCCTTAACCGAGAATCCGAAAAACACAATCAGAAATATCGCCCATCGCGCCGCCGGGGATATGTGGCGCAGTGATCCGTGCAAAGCACTGAATCCGGTGTGACCACCCGCCAGAGCCACCATCCATAACAGGCCGACAGTGGAGATAATGATTCCGGCCTCATTCATCGCCAGAAATAGATAACTGGCCCGCCGATTTTCATCTTGGCGGTGTTCCAGCGTAATGGGAAACGTGGCCAGACCGGACATGATTCGCCACGCCAATAAAAAGCTGATCACGTCTCCCGCCGCCAAAACCAATGCGCAGGCTGCCAACAAGAGATGAAAGAATATATTAAAGCTCCGTGGGTCATAATGCGCCAGATACCGGCGCATATACCCGTCGGAAAACCAATACGCCGAAAGAAATGAAATGCCTAACGCCAGCATAAAAAAAGCCGATACGCTGTCTACACGCAGTCGTAACATTCCCAGCACCGGCAAACGCCAAAGATCAACGCGGATGCTCTCATGGCCAGCCAGGATAATCGCCGCAGCAATCAACAGTGCGGTGGCCGCGGAAGTACCGCAAATCGCCAATATCCTTCCCGTCCATTGCGCCGGTGCCAAGGCTGATATAACCGCCCCCGCCACGGACAGCAGCAGCACCAAAAGAAAAAGGAACTCCGCAATATTCATAATGGCACCTCTGCGATGGTCGTCACACGCGGTGGAGCCTCCTGCGCCCGGCCCGTGAGCACCAGCAATCCATGAAGAATTGCCAAAGGCGGCGGCGGACATCCCGGCACTTGCACGTCCACAGGAATCACGCTTGATACCGCTCCCGCCGCCATAAAACTCGGCGCAAAGACACATCCCGAAATGGCACAATTGCCCACCGCAAGCACCCATTTCGGGCCGGGCATGGCGTCATAAGTTCTCTTTAAGGCCAGTCGCATGTGGCTGGTAACCGGGCCGGTAACCATCAGCACATCGGCGTGGCGCGGCGTGGGCGTAATAAAAAATCCCAATTTGTGCATGTTGTAATAGGGTTTTGCAAGTTGCTTAATTTCCTGAATTACCGCATCACAGGAACCGGAATCCACAAGACGGATGTGCAACGATTTCTTAAATGGTCGCGTGGTTGTTGATGCGCCAGCGCCGCTTAGCGCGGCCCAATCGTAATCATTTTGCCACTTCATCGCCGTTTCACCGCGTGAACACGCCATGCAATGTACACAACGCGAAACATTTATATCCGCCATGTTATCATGGGCCGTAATGGCCTGTGTGGGGCATTGAACGGCGGCATTATCCGCCTCTTGGCTACTGGCAAATTGTGTGGCAATTGGCCGCCCGGGCGAGATGCCGACATTGGAATCAAATTCAGGCGGATAGCGTGTCGTTTTTACCCGTGAGCCGGCACCTCTGAGAAACCATCCAAACATCTGTAATACTCCAAAACAATACCGCGTGGCCTGTTATCGATCCGATTCGGCGATAGACAAACCGAAACTTGCCATCATGATCGGAAAATCCTGGAAGGCAAAGTTTTCCGCCGCCAGATGAAATCCGTGCCAGTTTGTGAACGATGGCGTGGTCATCTGCAACCGTGCCACGCGGCCATCTCCACCCATTCGCACAAAATGAAACGCTGCCCCCTTGGGTGCCTCCACAGATCCGAGCGCCTCTCCTGCGACAACTGCTTCGACTGGGGTAATCACCGCGCCAGTCGGAAGATTAGCCATAGCTTTATTAATTAATTCCACGGAAGAAAAAACCTCCGCAAACAGCACCCGGATGCGTGCGTAACCATCCCCTTCACTTTCCAAAGCCTCCGCCCCCAACGGGCATTGGCGGTACAATCCGTAAGGGGCATGAACCCGCAAATCGGTTTTAAAATCTGAAGCGCGGGCGATGGGGCCTACGAGTCCCAGCCGCTGGGCGTTGGTGTTTGGAACTACGCCGACGCCCTCAAATCGATCCAGAAAACTGCTGGTAAATTGGAGACGCTCATACAGCAGTCGTGCATCATCTGCCAGCCGCTTTACCTGAGCGAAAAGGAATGCCATATCGGATTGCGAAAAATCGCGCGCCATACCTCCGGGAGTTATAAGCCCATAAAGATAACGGTGCCCAGCCCATTGCGCACTTAGTCGCAACGCCTCTTCTTCCATGATGTCAATATCCGCCGAAGGCACAATCATACCGGTGGAATGACAGATATCCGAAAGCAATCCAAAATGATGACGAATGCGTTCAAGTTCCGCCGCAACCAGCCGCAGCGCCTCGGCGCGCGGCGGAATAGCCACTTGTCCGATGGATTCAACTGCCCGACAAAAGGCCGTCGCGTGCGCCACCGCCGACGTACCGGAGAACCGCTCCACCATCAGCAGAACTTCGCGAACGCTGCGACCCTCGGCAAGTCTTTCCACGCCACGATATTTGAAAAAGAAGCGAGGAATCATCCGCACCACATCTTCGCCAACGGTTTCAAGGAAAAATTGCGCCGACTCGGCATAATCGGAATACACCGGCCCAATGGGCATTAGAAACGCCCCCGGAGTATGAAGTATCTTTTCCGGACGCCATTGCGGATCAACCTCTTTTTCCACCATTGGCTTGAATACATTAAATTCCGGCCGCATCGGGTTGATGCCCTCCGGCCATTCCTCATGGAGAACAAAATCGCCAAGCTTCGGATGGC
>JAJZVR010000047.1 GCA_021847065.1 Planctomycetota bacterium
CGGCGCGCGTTTGCGCGTGGCGATGTCCGCTTTAACGATGGCGGAATATTTCCGTGATGAAACCGGGGCCGACGTGCTTTTGTTTATTGATAATATTTTCCGTTTCACCCAGGCGGGTGCTGAAGTGTCGGCTCTGCTGGGGCGTATGCCATCAGCCGTAGGCTACCAGCCCACATTGGGCACGGAAATGGGTGAATTGCAGGAACGCATTACCTCGACCACCAAAGGTGCCGTGACATCTGTGCAGGCTATTTATGTTCCCGCCGACGACTTAACCGACCCGGCCCCGGCCACCGCGTTTACGCACTTGGACGCCTTTACGGTGTTAAGCCGGAGCATTGCGGAAAAAGGTATTTACCCCGCTGTGGACCCGCTGGAAAGCAACAGCCGCATCATGGATGTGAATTATCTTGGTGAGGAACATTATACGGTTGCCCAGATGGTCAAGCGGACGCTTCAGCGGCATAAAGATTTGCAGGATATTATCGCCATTCTCGGAGTGGATGAATTAAGTGAAGAAGATAAGCTTACTGTCAGCCGCGCCCGACGGTTGGAACGTTTCTTCTCGCAGCCATTCTTCGTGGCCGAAGTGTTCACCGGCAAGAGCGGATCGAACGTGAAACTCGTGGACACCATCCGCAGTTGCCGTGAGATCGCTGAAGGTAAATGGGATCATCTTCCCGAAGGTGCCTTCATGTACGTCGGCACGGTGGAAGAAGCCGCCGAGCAGGCCAAACGCATGAAGGACTGATACTTATGTCCTTTGGCTGTCGGCGTGCAGTTTTGTATGCTCGGCAGCTTGCTGAAAATAATGTTCGGCCTTGGCGGGGTCTTTATAAACGCGCAGAAAAATGCGGCCAATCCATAAGTTGGCGCGTACGTGCCGTGGATTAAAATACCGGCAGGTTTCTAATGCCTGAATGGCCCGATCTATTTTGTTAAGTCTGATTAAGGCTATCCCCAGATCATAATGAGCGGAAGGGTAACAGTGCATGAGTCCCACTGCGCGCAGGGCGGATTCGGCGGCCTGCTGCCATTGCCGCATGGCGAGATGACAACGGGCCATGCCTTCATGCGCGATCGGGCTGTCGCCATCAATTTGCAGGGCTTTTTCAAAGGCGCGCCGGGCGGATTGCCACATTTTTCGGCGGGCGTATGCCGACCCGATGGTGCAATGCAGGCCCGGCAGACGTGGATCGGCCTTTTCTGCCTCGCGCAGGCGCCGAATTGCGGCAGAGGGTTTTCCTTCAGAAAACAACAGCGATCCCAAAAGCAGATGGGCCAGAGGGCTGCCGGATTTTTCTGCGATGACCTGTTCGACAATCGTTCGCGCTTCTATGTGATTATTCAAGCGCTGGTGGCATTGCGCCAACAACAGTCGAATGCGGGGTCTTTGCGGCAAATCAGCCGCGAGTTTTTCCAATAATGGCAGGGCCGCTTCCGGGTTTCCTCCGCTGAGATGCACAATGGCGAGATTATATTGGATTTCCTGCGTGGCAATAAGCACCGCCTTGCATTTGTCCTCATCCAGTGGATCCATGTATCCCAATGCCACAAGCTGATCAATGGCTTCCTGGGCTTCCAGCGGATCGCGCCGGCGTTCGTCCGGGTGCATGCCGGCCGCACCGGGGGTCGTTTCCCATGAATCGATACATTGAATTTCCGGCGGCTGCTCAAAGGCCTGGACCAGGGTTTTGCCGTCCATATCCCGGCCTACCGGTAAGCCATAAAGCGTCAGGATCGTCGGGGCGATATCGAGGATGCCCGCGCCGTAGATGCGTTCGTCTTTTTTGATACCGGGGCCGGCCATGCAGAATATGCCGAATGGACGATGGCAGACCGTCGGGCCGGATGGTTCATCCGGAATGCCTCGTGGCCGCAGATGATCGCTGAAGAAGCCGTGGTCGGAAATCAGCATGATGTGGGTTTCCGGCCCGGCGAGTTGCATCAGCCGGCCCAGCATCAGATCATGAAATTGATATGTACAGGCAACGACATTTTTATATAAGTCAAAGTCAGCATCGGAAACTTCGGGCAGTTTAGGCGGATGAAAAGGCATAAACGCGTGGGAAAGATGATCCACCGCATCATAATATACCGTTGCAAAATCCCATGGCTGATGTTCGAGTAGATGCGTGGCGGCGGCGTGGACGCTGATGGTTTCGGCGAGCATCCGGGCGAGCGTGGATAAGTGCTTGTCTTTTGTCTGATCGACTTTTGCGGCATCGGGTACAAATGGAAGAATCATGCCGGATTCCAGTTCCATCGGGTGGATGCGCATGGGGGCAAGTGTATCGGCCAATTCAGGGGGGTGGATGGTGCCGGGCTTTATTGGCCAGGGTTGATCCACAGCCCCGACGGCTTTCTGGAATAATTCGCTGACACACGTTCCGTTTATGGGTTCGGCAGGATGGCCGGCAAACCAGGCGACCACATGGGACTTCATGCCTTGCTGGGTAAAGATATTCCATAATGCCTTGCATTTACGGGACGTACTGGTAAACGGGCGTACGTAACGATTGTCCGGGTCTGGTTCAATAAATCCGAGGATACCATGTTTGTCCGGGCGTTTTCCGGTGGCAATGGAATTCCAGAGCATCGGGGAGATGATCGGTTCCATGGTAGCAAGATTCCCCATGACGCCATTAGTTATGAGATGATTTAACGCGGGCAGTCGGCCCTGTTCCAGCAGAGGCGTGATGACCTGCCAGTCGGCGGAGTCCCATCCAATCAGGAGAAGTTTTTTAGCGATGCGATTGGCCATGATGTTGCGGTTCCTTAAATGCGTGAGTCAGCCGCGGACAATCGTGGCTAATGCTCATGCTTAAAAGCCGAGAATACGCATCCGCGTTTAAAATCGCGCAAGCGCTGTGTGAGTGTTTTGCTAACACGTTGCTCATCAACGGCTCATGGCTAATTTATTTGGCGCATAAACATTCCATATATTTGCCCGATAACATCAATCGAGTCGTTCAAGACATTGTGTCTTGATGGCAAGTGTGGCCAGTGATCGCGACCGTCCGACTGGTTGACATGTTGTTGTTCAGGGACGCGCAAGGAGAATGTTATGGGGTTGAATCGAATGGCAAAAAAAGGCTCGGCGATGGTGGCCAGCGCAATCGTCGCCGCAGTCGCCGGCTCCGTTTTTATCGGTTGCAGTGCGGGCGTGGCCCAAGCGGGCATTCTGGCTCCCAGCCATGTGGTGGTAGTGATTGAAGAAAATCATTCCTACAGCCAGATTGTCGGTAACACCACTGATGCTCCGTACATCAACAACACGCTTATTGGAAATAGCGGGTTGCTTTACACCCAGTCCTACTCTCCGGAGCACCCCAGTCAGCCCAATTATCTCGATCTGTTTTCCGGAAGCGATCAGGGAATTACCGGCGATTACTTCCCCACGGCCCCGCAATACGCCGAACCACTCAACACGCCGAACCTCGCGGCCCAATTGCTCAATGCGGGTTATTCCTTCAAGGAATATAACCAGACTTATTCGGCTATTGATAACGCCACGAATTACAACGAGGCCACCTACAACAATGGCACGACCAATCAAACCTACGCTCGTAAGCACAATGCGGTTATTAACTGGGTCAATCCCAGCCTGGCAAGTGTTTCCGGTAATCAGCTTCCGCTTTCCACGATGACCGGCTTTTCAGAATTCCCCACCACCGCCGCAGGTTATGCGGCTCTGCCCACCGTGTCATTTGTCATTCCCAATCTGGCCAACGACATGCACAATGGCACCATTCAAGCTGGAGACAGCTTTTTGCAGCAGAACCTCAATGGTTATGTTCAGTGGGCCAAAACCAATAACAGCCTGCTGTTGGTGACCTGGGATGAAAACAATTACACGCTGCAGGATGGCAACCATATTGCCACGATTATCAATGGTGCTACGTCGCTGTATGTTCCCGGTCAGTCCAGTCAGATGTTCAACAGCTACAGCGTTCTGCGGGCACTGGAGTCAATGTATGGTCTTGGTTACGCCGGTAATGCGGCAACATCGCCGGATCTGGCCACGAACGCGGCTGGTCAGTTGGCGGCGGTTCCGGAACCCGCACCGCTGGCGCTGATGGCTATCGGTGCTCTGGCTTTGCTGATACCGGTGCGTCGCCGACATGGCAATGCCAAACGCTAAGCGACAAAATATTCTGTTTGTGTTTTACATATTGATAAAAAACTAGTTTTTTTCAGGAGATTATCCATGACACATAAACTCAAATATCCTTCCAAAGTCATCACGGGCGAACGAGCATCTCTAGATGCCCGTCTGGCGGCTTACGCCGCAGTAAGTTTGTCAATGATTGCAACAGGTGCGTCCCAGGCTACACCACAATACACGCAAATTAATGCTCCAATGAGCACGCTAACCCCTGGCGGCGAGGCATTTATTAACTATGGCGGCGGCAACGCCTTCCTGGGAATGATGACTTCGCTTAACCGGATGAACGGTGATGCCAGTCTGACCTTCTCCGGAATGGTGCCGGGAACTGATGCGGTAACGGTTACCGCATCACCCAGCGGCGGCGCAACTTCCACACTGGATTTTCTGCCCAAGGGGACGGAAGTCGGCGGCACCGCCAATAACTTTGTGTTTGCCACCGGTGGATACAACAGCACCAATGTGGTAAAAGCCGGTAACCATGAAGTTCTTTACACCGGATTGCGCGCGACAAGTGCAAACGGCAAAGATTTTTATGGATGGGCTGCCTTTTCTTTCAACACCACCACAGAACCAACGACCAATCTGGTGGATTTCAACAGCAAGATCCTTGGTTATGCCTTTGAAAGCTCGGCCAACACACCCATCGCGGTTGGCGATACCGGTGGGGCGGCACTCGTTGCGGGCAGTCCCAGTTCGGTGCCAGAGCCGGCTTCGCTTCTGCTGATGGCCGCAGGGGCGGCTGGCGTTCTGGCGTGGCGTAAGCGGCGGCAAGCCTGAAAACAGACTTTCCTCAAATAGCCTCCAATTGCTTGGTAAGCCGTCGGCAGATTTTGTCGACGGCTTTTCTTTTGGGGTTTGGCAGACGATCCCGTCGATGCTTGGTAAACTACCTGCAACATAGATTCGTGAATGCTGGTGCTTGTATACCCGTGTTCATGCGGTAACAAACGGTGGCGAAGATTCGCCGGGGTTGTTGAGCAGGAGCTGATGGCAGGCATGGCAGATTCATCAGGTAAGAAGATCGGCTTACGGCGCGAAGCGGGTGTCATCGGCCTTTTATACGCCAGCCTCGGCGGAATTATTGGTTCGGGCTGGTTGAAAGGCCCGATGGAAGCGGCGCAACAGGCTGGTCCGTTAAGCATTTTCTCCTGGTTGGTTGGTGGCATTGCTATTCTGCTGCTGGCATTGGTCTATGCGGAGTTGGCGACATTGTTTCCGCGCAGCGGCGCGGTGGTACATTTTCCGCATTTAAGCCACGGTGTGCTCTTATCACGTATCTGGAGCTGGATACTGTTCTTAGGTTATGTCTCCGTAGCGCCGGTAGAGGTACTGGCCACGCTGGGTTACATGGCGAATATCTGGCCGTGGCTGATTTATCCAAAGAATCACGCATTGACGCCTGCCGGCTTCGGCTTTGCGGTTCTTATGCTGGCATTTTTTACGGTGTTGAATCTTTTTGGGATTAAATGGGTGATGCGCATCAGCACGACCGCCGGTTGGTGGAAGCTTGCCGTCCCGCTTGTCACGATCATTGGTCTGTTGATTGAATCCCATCATACGGCCAATCTGCATGTCCAGCCGCATCAGTTGGCATCAAATATCCGCGGCATATTTACAGCGTTAGGTACAGCGGGTGTGATTTTCAGCTTTCTGGGCTTCAGGCAGGCGGTGGAACTTGCCGGTGAAACATCGCAACCGCAACGCTATATTCCCATCGCCGTTATCGGATCGGTTGTCATCGGCATGGTTATCTACATCGGTTTACAGTTGGCATTTGTCATGGCGATCAGCCCGACGGAATTGGCTAAATACGGCTGGGGGGCGTTGGACCATGCCAAGGGGTTTACGGTGGGAGCCGGGCCGCTGGCAGCGCTGGCATCCGGTATTGGTTTGGCGTGGCTGGCGATGTTATTGTATGCCGATGCAATTGTTTCTCCCGGCGGCACCGGATTTATCTATGCCACGACTTCATCGCGGGTGATCGGGGCCATGAGTGAGGATGGCTTTATTCATAGCTCGTTGCAACGTTTGAATCGCTTTGGCGTGCCATGGGCGGCCAGCATTGTAAGTTTTGTCGTCGGATGTTTTTTTATGCTTCCATTTCCGAGTTGGCATAAAATGGTTAATGAAATCTCGGATGTGATGGTCTTGTCTTATGGTATCGGCCCCGTGGTGCTGCTTTCGCTGCGGCGTACACTGCCCGAGGCCAGTCGCCCAAGACCGTTTCGGGTTCCGATGGCCAATATTCTGGCTCCGATTACTTTTATTATCTCCAATCTCATTGTGTACTGGTCCGGATTTGCCACGCTCACGTTTCTGCTGGAAGTTATTTCCGCAGCGCTGGTGTTATTCCTGGCTTGGCGGCTTATTAAACGTGAAAGTATTGCCGCACTGCCGTGGAAAAGCACCTGGTGGGTATTTCCCTATCTCGGTGGACTGTGGATTCTGGATTGCATTGGTTCTAAAAGCATGACTGGCGGTTTGGATTATCTGAAATTTCCGTATGATGTTGTTGTTGTGTCGGCTTTCAGTCTGCTGATTTTGTACATGGCGGTAAATGCGGCGGTGCCGATGGAAGAGTTGCAAACATATATTGACAGTCTGTGATACTCCGATGAAACATTAACATAAAATCTCGCAGCGTGGCGGCTTATGCAGAAATCAGAGGCGATCACCATTGTTTCCGGATTACCCAGATCTGGCACATCCTTAATGATGCAGATGCTGTACGCCGGTACAATGCCAGTGCTTACGGATAATGTTCGTCAAGCTGACATCAGCAATCCGCGCGGCTACTTCGAACTTGAAGCGGTCAAACACACGCGCCACAATGCGGCGTGGCTGGTCGATGCGCCCGGCCGGGCGGTGAAAATGATTTATCGCCTGTTGTATGATCTGCCTGACGATCATGAATATCGCGTGTTGTTCCTGCGGCGTGATCTGAGGCAAGTCGTGGCGTCCCAGCAGGCGATGCTGGGAAAAACCGGTGCCTCGGATGCGGAGAATCAGCGCATGATGGCGATTTTTCAAAAGGAACTTGATTCTGTTGATGCGTGGCTGAAAGGCCGAAGTAATTTCACGGTCTTGAATGTGCCGCATGAACAGCTCATCAATAATTCGGCGCATCAGGCGGAACAAATCAAAATGTTTTTAAACTATCCCCTTGATACCTCGGCCATGTGTGCGGTAGTGGATCCGGCATTGCATCGGCGGAGGTGATAAATCAAGATATACGCATCGGCGAAATGGCTGATCGATACGGATTCTGTTGACGGTTCGCCGGCGATGCCGATACGTGAGCATCACCAGGTTCAGGCATAATAGAATCAACGGTCAGCAGTTCCATAGACGCCCTTATTCGCCAACCGCCAGGTTAGCATGGGGCGGATGACGAATATGGCTGATAGATAAATACATGCGATTCCCAGCGCCATGATAATGCCCAGGCTCGCGATGCCGCGATCGCGCGAAAGGCCCAGGAAACCAAAGCTGCTGCAGGTCACAAAAGCGCACATTAATAGTGCCCGTTCGCTGACATCCCAAAATCGCCAGATGCGCCGCGGGTTATGCTCCGCTTCTCGATAGCGGTGCATCATAAATACACCATACTCGTGCCCGGCTCCGATCAGGATCGGCATGGCAAAAAAGTTGGCGAAATTCCATTTTAATCCCAGCAGCCCCATAATGCCCACCAGCATCGGCAGGCCCAATGCCAATACCGATACGGTCATGGCCGTGCGGCCTAAAGAACCTAAGTCCAAATACACCAGGAAAATTACCACCAGAAGTGCCAGAATCGTGGTTTGCATGAAAGCGGCCCGAATCGATTCGGTGGAGTGATAAAGTTGAATGGCAATTCCAGTTAAATCAACATGCGATGGTACCAGGCCGGGCTTTTGGGCTGTGCCCTGCACGGTGGCGACAAATTGCCGCAATCGGGATTGATTCCACAGATCAAAGCGCGGATATATATATAAGGCATAATCGCCATCGGCACTTAGAAAATGACGGCTTACCTGATGCGGCAGGCGGGAAATATCCAGTGGCCCGGGTGTGAGCATGGCGGCTAATGACTGCAGTGACTGACTGAAATGATGCTGCCAGCGTGAGAGTTGATGGGCCAAAATATCTTGTTGCGGGGGAGTTGCCGCGTTTATTCGTGCGGCAATCTGCCGCAGGGTGGCGGCAGTTGTTTTCGCTGAAGCGGCAGTGGCTGGTGCGGCGTGGGCAGCTTGCTTACTCCAGATTGCGGCCAGCGCATCGGCGGCTTGCGCAATGGCGTGCAGATGGTTGGGCGTTACCGATGCCGGATTGCTCCACGTAATATTGCGTAATGTGGCATTGTGTGTTTCAAGGTACTTTTGCTTTGGCGCGGCATCCAAGAGGCTGCTGGTAGACAAAACGGGAGATGTGCTGCCGGCAGCGGCTTTATTGAGTGCCGCCTGGATGGGCGCTAATTGCGCCAATGATTTTGACACGACCACTGCGTACCAGGTGGGCATTTCCTTAACAAGTTTTACCGAGGTAAGTCCGCGCGCTTGTAAGTCCAGAAGGTTTGGATCAAACCGCAGGCTCAATGCAAAGGGAATCAGTCCGATCAGGATTGCCAGCCAAATTCCCAGGCCGAGGAAATTTTTCACGCCCGCGCGCGGCGGGGGACGGTCATCGGTATATCGGCGGGCAGGCTGGACTTTACCAAGTTTTGGGGGAAATAATACCAGCAGAGCGGGAAGTACGGTGTAACCTGCCAGCAGGCACAGTAAAAGACCGCCGCCGGCGATAAATCCCAGTTCCGCATCACCACGAAAATGTGTGGTTAATGCCACCAGAAAAGCACCTGCCGCCCCGGCGCAGGATGTGGCAATGGGTGGGCTGGCGTAACGGAAAACCCGGGCCCAGACTGCTTGCTGTCTTTCATAACGTCGGGCTTCCCGCCGATAACGCACCATGATTTGTATGAGATAATCCATGCCAATGCCGATCAGGGCAATGACAAACACCGTGGATAGCAAATTCAACTCGCCAACAAAAATGGTGGCGAACCCAAACGTCCAAGCGATGGCAATGGCCAGTGTCAGACCGGCGGCAAATCCCATCCAGATGGATCGCAGCATGAGAATCAGGCCAATCAGCACCACAATCATCGCCAATGTCTCGGCCTTGTCGCTGTCTGATGTGGTGATCCGCATTTCATCGGCCGCCAGTACGGGACGGCCAGTCATGCCAAAAGTAAATTCTGAATTAAACGGCCTGGCGGCCTGCACCATGGCGGCATGAATTTTGTCCAGAGGCAGCGATACCGCGGCCAGAGAGTCAAAGGTGAATTTTGGGTATACGTTGATCAGCAGCAGGTGTTCTGAACCATTTCCCGCGCGAATGTAGTAATAGCCCGCGGATGCCGGAGTGGCTGGCCCCGATGCCGATAGAGATGATAAATCCGGAACTGCAACGGGTCTTGCCGTCGGCTGGTTTATCGCCTGAAGCCAGGATTGGCCAATGGCACCGGTGAAAGCAGTGGTTTGCAGGGTCGGTGCCTGCGTACTTAGCAGTCGCAGAAATCGTTGCATACGGGTACTGCCAAACAGGGAAATTGGCAGGCTGGGCTTTTCTCCCCAGACGGATGCCAACTGCGCTAATGTACCAGCCCCATTGGCCGCCGCCCGCACGTCCGACCATGAGGCAAATAAAAGCGACTGATTCCCAAGCTCTTTAAGCGGCACATGGCTGTCCACTGATTTTACATATTTGGGCATGTGTGTAAGCGATGCGGTTATCGCATTGGCGGCTTTAATCCATTGGCTGCTTGCCGGTGGATGGCTTGGATCACGGGCTTTTATGACCACATAAGCGGCCTCATTTTCCGGAAATTGTTTAATAAACTGGAGGTATTGATGGAAGAACGCCACATGCGAGGAAAAAAGCTTGTTTTGATCCGTGGAAATCCGCAGGCGTGTGCAGGCAAGAAACACGCTGATGCCCGCCAGCAGCAACGCGATGCCCAGCACGATGCGGGGGTACCGTGTAAGCCGCAGCGTATCTTTCAAAACTCTTCGATGAATCGGACCCATAGAAGACAAGCAAATAAGCGCATCCACCGGTTGGCATTATCACACAATGCCGGTGAAGCGGTGCCGCGGTTAAGCTTTTACAACATTTTTCGCCAGCCCCAGTACGGTATCCCATGCGGCACCGGGGAATTTTTGCGTGTCGGCAAGAACATCCTGCATGGCTTGGAGGAACCAGTCCATGTCCTGTTTTGTCGATACCAGCGGCGGGAGAAATTTTATAACCTCGGTGTGATATCCCGCCACCTGAGTGAGAATATGGTGCTTTTTCAACAGGGGGATAATAATCATCTGTCCAAAAACGCCAAAGTTGAGTTTATGGAGCATATCCCATGCCAGTCGGAGCTTGAGGGAATTTTCCGGACGGGCAAAATCAATGCCGAACAGCAGCCCTTTTCCGCGGACTTCCATGACAAATGGACAGGTCTTGCCGATTTCCGCCAGGCGCGCCATCGCATAGCGGCCCAGTTCATCGGCATTTTCAACCAGCTTGTCTTCTTCAATAACCTGTATGCTCGCCAGTGCCGCCGCCATGGCCAGATCATTCTGGCCGAAGGTATTGGAATGCACCACGCAGCGTTCCATGGAGTTAAACACCGTATCCATAATGCGTGGGCGCGTTATCACCGCTCCAACGGGAATAAAGCCGCCGGAGAGGCCTTTGGCGACACAGATAATATCCGGCTCCACTTCCGGCCAGTGTTGAAAGCAAAACCATTTGCCGGTGCGGCCCATACCGGATTGTACTTCGTCTACAACCAGCAAAGTGCCGGCCTTGCGGCACAGGCGTTGTGCTTCGGCTAAATAACCGTCTGCGACAATCTCGCAGCTTTTACCCTGAATGGGTTCAAGAATAAACGCCGCCGCATCGTGTTTTGCAAGTGCTTGTTCCAGCGATACCAGATCATTAAATGGAACTGCTTGGGTGTGGGGCAAAAGATCGCCAAAACGTTCGCGGAAAAAGTCCGCGCCGTTAATCGCCAAGGACCCGGTAGTCAGTCCGTGAAATGCGTGCTCGCAGTATATGATTTTTTGCCGACCCGTTGCGCAGCGTGAAAATTTTATTGCCGTCTCCACGGTTTCCGTTCCGCTGTTGCAGAAAAACACCCGGTTAAGCCCGGCGGGGGTATGCCGCACCAGCGCCTCGGCGGCCAGACCGCTTAAAATGCTGCAATCCATGCGGACAAGATTGGGGCTGTTGGCATCAAGAATCTGCCGCAGTACGTCGCGCACTTTGGGATGATTGCGTCCGAGCATAAATACACCCCAACCGGTTAACAGGTCGAGATATTTTGTGCCCGCGCCATCCCAGAGATAAGCCCCTTCTCCGCGCGTGTAATTGCGGTCAAAACCGATGGTTTTAAGCATTTTCACAAAAGCTGGGTTGATATGATCTGTATGCAGGTCATATTGTGTTCCGCGATGTTCTTCCACCCAACCGACAAAATCTTTATGCATGTTCATATTCCTCAAAGCCGACACGCGTCAGACAAGCCGAGAATTATACGCCCCAGGGTGGAAAAATGACAAAGAAACGCAATACTAAACGCAATTATAAGATGCGTTGAGTCACTTATTGGCCAGCCGCCCAGAATGTCAGTGCTGCGCCCGCCAGGGCCGCAATCATAATACCCACCCGCATCAACCATATCCGGCGGGTGAATTGCTTTTGCATTTTCGGAGATACCGCCATCGCGGCCAGCAGGTCTACGCGGTTTTGCATGCTCGGATGCATCCATCCGGCGCGATCACGCGGTCGATTGGTCATGCCCACCAGTGCGGTTAAACTTTCAGAAAATATCCGTGCCCCGGCTTGCGCCGGCGTTTCGACCGTAGCGGTTGGGTGCTCATTGGCCTCAGCTGATAGGGTTGCGCCATCATCACCGGAGGATACATACGCCGCCGTGCAGGCAACGGGTACCTGAACGGTGACGCCGACACGCTCGGCAATATGCCGTGCCGCAAACCAGTCTGCCTGATGCTCACACAGGCGGCTCACGCGCGAAAAGCCAAATACCACCAAAATGCCGACAATCGAAAAATTCAGCAGCATGGAGGTATTTGCACTTAATGCCCAGTAATTTCCGGCCCAGAGAGATATTCCAGTGCCCAGTAAATCCGCAGCGGTAAACGTCAGCAGATACCACCAGATATGCCGATGGTATCCGTGCCCCACTTCATGCGCAAAGACCGCCTCCACCTGGCGTGGTTCCAGACGCTCCAGAAGCAGGTCGGTAAGCAGAAAATACCGGCACCAGGGCAGGAGTCCCAATATCGCGGCATTGGGAATGCGGTAATAGGTATTCCATATACGTATGTCCATGAAACCAACGCGTTTGCGGCGGGATAAATCTTCCAGCCGCGTGCGCAACGGCCCGTCCGGAAGACGGCTGGTCCGCCAGTAACGTACCACCACTGCCGGCAATACCAGAAATAAAGCCATTGCCGGCAGCAACGATGCAACAGCCGACCAACTGCCTAAATTCAGATAATTCAGCAGCGCTGTAAATGGAACGGTCAGAAGATCAAAGACCAGCAGCACAATCAGCAGCGACAGGCCGTGGCGGAACTGCATATTGACGTATTGCATTCGCGAAGGCTGTGGATGTGTCGGATAGTCGCTGTCGCCCTGTGTTAGCTCAGAGATTCTGTGGATATGCACTTCCAGCGGATATTCCAGATACCATATTGCCAGCCAGGTCAGAACCGGGGCGATCAGCCAGATGGCCGAGGACATCACGGGCAGGTGCCGGGTATTCCAATGGAATTTAACCAGCCAGCCAAATCCGAAAAGCCATAGATCGGCTGCCAGCAATAGTGTGTTCAATGCCATCAGGCGACGGATTGCTTTCTGAATCGCGGTTCCCGCCTCCAAACTCGAAAAGATGCCGGATTCCAGTTTCCGGCCAATGCGTGTGAATCCGCGCTTTGCCGCAACGAGCAATCCGCCATGCGCCAGAACCACCAGCAGAACCACCATGGATTGAGAAAGGGCAACGGGAGGCCGTTGTGGCGCACTGGCGAACGTCGCCACCATCAGAAGAAGAATAATAACCTGCAAGGGAGCAATCATATTTTTATATTACCCGAATTGGGCCGCTGCGGTGAAAGATAGTTAATAGCTCATGCGGATAAACAATCCAAGAATCGTGGCGTCGCTATGGGTTCCGGCAGGTTGCGAATACCTGGATCCGGCAAAAATGCTGTCGATCACCGCTCCGATTTCATAATGGCCACGGTCCGCGGGGATATTGAAAATCCCATTAAGCGGGTAGGCCAGCGTGGTGCCTACGTATGTGCCCAAATATCCGTCGCGATAGCTGCGCTGGTTGACATCCAGGCGTTTCTCATCGTGAATGAACGAAACGCTCAGCGGAGAATAAATGGTCAATCCGCCGGTATGGGGCACCACAAAAACCGGATCCATGCCAACTTCAAAATATTGCCCGGCTCCGCTGGTGTAATAGGCCCCATTATAATCAAAACCTACGAGCACAAAGGGGTGAAATGCAAATTGCCCGAGATACCGATCATCATCGAAGCTCAAGCGAATGTAAGCCTCCTGGCTGTCGGCCTGACCGTGGCTGATGATGGTATTGGCGATAGGATTGGCGGACGGGACAAAATATTGGCTTACCGGCGTAATGAAATTGGTGTAGCCGGTATCAAACCGAAATACATTCATGATGTCATATTGATAGCCGATGGTAATATCGGCCTCAGTGAAATTGCTGGAGGGAACGTAGGCTATATTGCCGCCCGCGACGGGGCTGCCGGCAATTCCGCGGGATAACGCATTGATATACGGATTGCGAACATCGTAAGAATAATCTTCAAATGTGCGCAGATATACCGTTCCCCACTTTTTCAGACTTAAACTGATTCGCGTCACATTTTGCAGGTTGGGCCGATTGGGGGCCACATCATGATAGCGAAACCAGTAATCATTAAAATACCCGAACTGCATGGTAACATGCAGGAGCTGGCGGTGGGCATGATATGCCGCCAATGAAGGCGGGTTTCCCCCTGTTTCCTCAACATTTGCCGGATTGTCCGGGCCGAAGTTTGGCGTTGGCAATGGCATAATGCCATTATCCACGCCCGTAGCAAACACCGGCCCAGCGGTGAAGGCGGCCGCCAGAACTAAACCATATATTGCGAAATTTTTAGTCACAGATAGTTCCCCACATCATTTATGGCGCAATGGTCTGCAACGCCTGCTGATTGGTAATGCCCGCCTGCGGGAAACCCGCCGGCCACAGGCTTACCATGGCCGCAGTGGACGCCGTATCCGCGTTATAGGCCAGCGTTATACCGACATAAAACCGTGGAATTTCCCGTACCAGCGTAAAATCTGTCATGACATTATGATTTAACGCAAAGTCGTAACTTTCCGAAGCTGCTATGGTATATTTTCGCGTGAGCTTGTAGGAAATTGCCGCCGTCCACAGGTCGGAATCCACCGCCCGGATGTACCGATTACCCAGGAAGTAGCTTAAGTTTGGTGATTGATTCACCTCTACTCCAGAGTCGAGTTCTTCAAGCTGCTGCAAGTCAATATTCCAGCTTTCATCGGCCAGGAATTCCACGTTGGCACCGATTCGCCAGGAGAAGTTGGCATTGATGCTGTCGGCAATCTGGCTTAGCTCTGGCCGACTCCAGTCATAATATCCGATCAATGGATTGCCAAAATCACTGGTGGAGAATGGAGCCCCGGCATACTGCGGATTATTGGGATTAAAAGGTCCGGACAAATGATGATTCCAGAACACATCCGCGGCCACGTTGAACGTAATCCAGTCCACAATCTGCCGGTGGCCCTTTCGACCACGTTTGGTTTGCAGGGTTTGGCGCAGTGCAAATTCCGCACCGCTGGCATCGGTAATGCCTTCCACGTTGCGGTCAAAGGGTTGCAGATATCCCTGCTGCACGTTAGCTCCGGTGGCAAACATGCTGACCTGTGGCTCAATAATATGTCGCAGTTGATCGACATCCAGCAAATCTGACTTCACATTCGGATAAACCTTCGAGAATGTTGTGGAACTGCGGAATCCCACCGTTCCCCAGGCCCGTGTGGTACCGCCCCCCAACTGATTATTCACCACGGGGAAACTCGTATCCCAATAGGTCAGACGACCGCTGACAAACGGGTCGAACTGTACGGGGCCAACGGCCAGAGGAAAGTCTATTTCCTGGCGTGAATCCAATCGGGCCACGGGCTGATTAGTCCAGCCGTTTCCCAAGTAATATTGGGAGAAAGTTTCATTGGGATTTAATCCCGGAAAATTCAGTTCCAGCCCCCGCACGCCGGAGGTGGTATTGCTGAACTGATCGTTGATGATGCCGCCGCTGCTGTCACTGAAATACGTGAACAGGCCCAGAATCTTATCTCCCTCGCGGTAATAATGGGCTTCGGGGTAACGTTGCACCGAGTATTCATTATTCTCCAGATCAGCATTGGTTATAAAGCCGGTCAGATTCCATTTTCCCAGCGCGGTGAAGGCTTCCGTATCATGTTGTTGTTTAAGATACACGGATGTCTGCTGCTCCGGAGCGGTGGCATAGGTGTTCTGGAAATATTGTTCAAGGTAATTGGGATCGGAAACGTAACTGCCTTCCACCGCCACGGTCCACTGATCCGAAAGTTGTTGCATGTGCCGCATGGAAATATAACCGCGCGTATGCCGGGTTACGGGCAAGTTGTCGCGATTGGCTCCGAGTTGATCGGTGCCGGTGTCATACATCAACGCGCTATTGACCACGCCATGCATACCGTCAATGTTATAACGGGCGTTGACACCCGTCGCCGGCCCCCGGCTGGAATATTCATTAATATTCAGATCCGCTACAACGCCCCCCGGCGGTGAGATTCCCATTAGTTCCAGCAGGTTCCAATCCGTCTGCACCGTGGCGCCAAAAATACTGGAATTACCAACACTTGCGGATTTTAATGGCGACGGGCTTTGCTGCGTTGTGCCTGATACATAAGGCCAATAGAAAAAAGGAACACCCAGAAAATTGGCGGTGGTATTGGTGGATGTAAAGGCATAGTAGGCGGTTTTTGGTTTCGTGCCCGGCGGTGCCGGCGCTGAGACGCTGCGCACGGTCATGGCGCTGGCGCCAATATAATAGTGGGGCTGGTAAAATTCATCGGTCGATAATTTTACCGATTTGGCTTCAAATTGCCCCTGCGCTAATTGAATAATTTCCTTGGCCCGCATATACAAAGGCGAATTTGCCTGGATATCCTGCGAACTTAATACCGCGTTAAGCAGAATCGCCCGATTCGTTGTGAAATCATAATATACTTCATTGGCATGAAGCGTCTGATCCCCATACGTCACTGTTACATCGCCATCGAGATATACGCCCTGCACTTTACGCGCGATGGGGGTGGTTTCCAGTGCGGTCGCTTTTGGGCTGGCGGCTGAACCCCGTGCGACTGGACTGAACATGACCGCGTTGTTGGCTCGAAGTTCCAGCGCATTGTGTCCGGGCAATTGTCGGAACAGGAAAAATTCACCTTTGGCCACCGTGACGCGTTGATCTCCAATAACTTGCTCGGTGATGATGTTGCCGGTTGCCATGACCGCAGGCGTTGGTAGGGTTGGAGCGGCAGCTTTTGCGAGCTTGGGTTTTAAAAGAGAGGTTGCTTTTGCCGGCGCTACGGGAATCGGTGCAACCGGCACACGCGATCCACTGGCAAACCAGCCGTTGCGTAAAGCCAATTCGGTTGGCGATATTTCAATATTGGGAATCGCCATCTGGGCCTGCGGGGCGGAAGCCATTTCCCGGATAAGCCTTCTGCCACGGATAACAATGGCATTTTTCGATTCATTGCGGGCCATTGGTGGGGGGCCGGATAATCGGACCCGTGCGGTAATGCGGGTGGTTACCAGCATTTCATTGGCCGTGCTCACCGCCGCATTGGTTGTGCCTTCACGGATAACCACTTGTCCCGCCAGATATATCTGCACCTTGTAATATCCCGATTGCCCTTGCCCCTGCGGATACAACCAGATTGCCGCATGGTTCGCCGAGAGCCGACGATAGCCGACGTCAATACGCACATGGCCCGCAGCTAATAGATGTAAAGTTCCACCGTTGTTCTGCCAAGTGGTGGTGTGCTGTGCCGCAACCACCAGCGGCACGCCGATGGTTCCGGTGGGCTTGAGAATCGGATAAATGGTCGGGGTTATTGGCTGTTCAATGCTCTGCGCCTGCACGAGGCAAAAACTGCTTCCCAGCGCGGCAACAACAGCCGCGGAAAGCCCCGCGCAAAATTTTCTTCGCAACGCGAATTTCTTCGCAACAGAGTTCTGTTTATCGCCTGATATTTTTGTCACAGTCTCGCTCAAAAAGCCCCGTTAAAGATCAATGGCATATAACGCCAGTATCCGGTTCAGGGCGTGCCAAACCAATCGCGGCAAATCATAGAGCGCCCAGGGGATACTGGGAAGTCAAAGTCGGAAAATTGTTGCGATTGGGTGCGGCAATTTTTCTGGGCAGCGTATCGCCATGGCATTCCTTACATAGCCGCCGGCTTTGCCGGTGGTGGAATATCCGATGGAAACACAAGGCCACAACACGAGATTGAGGCCGCAATTTGGTGCCGCCCGGAAAAATTGCCACACCCATCCTTGCCCGGCAGATTGGCAAAAAGTTGCCTGAATCGGTATAAAAGCGAGTTGTAGCTGCTTGGGCGGAGATTGCCGCAGCGGATTTTGGAGCGGTTCTTGGATTCTTCAATTGAAGATAATGGTTCAGGCGCAATTGGATATGTGGCGCTGGCGGTAGGGTGGTTTGT
>JAJZVR010000048.1 GCA_021847065.1 Planctomycetota bacterium
ATGCGCATCGCGCAGATGGTTATCGCCCCGGTTACGCGCGCCGCATGGAAGCAGGTGGATTCTCCCGAACACCTGTCATCAACCTCCCGCGGCACCGGCGGCTTCGGCAGCACGGGGCATTAGGCTGTCCCAGCCAGCATGTATAGTCTTGCCACGTCGGCGCACCTGAATATCGTCGGGCGGCAGGCCAAGTTTACAATGCCCAAAACTTCGGTTGAATCGTTCGACAATCGGTCGGATATGAACATCTTCCGGCATTCGTCTCGCCGTTGACATATGCCGCGGCAAATTGTAGTCTCGCACCAGTTTATGCAACAGTTGCAATGGCTGTTAGACGGTCAGGCAATCGGAGAGATTGATGCAAACGAGTCGTACGGCGATGAGTTTATATTTCACCAGCAACCACGGTGCAACATGAAAAGGAAAACGCATGAGGGGGATTCACATTCGGCACGTACGCATTTCCGCGGTTGCAACTATTCTGGCTTTGGCCGGATCGCTTGTGTCCGCCAGCCACAGTGTATATGCGGCGGCGGTTAAGGTGCAGCTAATAAAAACCGGCAGCGGTTGGCAGTTGTTGCTTTTTCTGGACTGCGGCACCCGCCAATGGCAAGCCCTTTACGTTTTATCTCGACAAAATTGAATACCAGAAATAACTGATCCCGCTTTTGCGTGCCCGGCGGTGGTATCGCCATCCGTTGTCGGCGGTTTTAAGTTTATTGGCGGTGGGCACAATGTGCGGTGGACGCAGTATTTACGCCATTCTTCAATGGTGTCGCGATCATGGTCAGGAACTGGCAGAGTAGTTGGGACCGGCCAAGCATGGGATACCCACGAATGGGATGATCAGTAACTTATTGCGCTGGATTTACCGGCTTACGAAAGGGCGCTGCCACGCTGGATCAATTCATGCCGGATGTCCGTTGCCTTAAAGTACCCGGTGGGCTCGCTACACACCACTATAGTCCTTTACGGGCCAGGGGATCTTTTATTTCATTTCCCTCATCCCCAAATGACATTATTATGTCATTATGTTGGCCAAATGGAAATGCTTTTTAGAGGTAATTATGTTGAACCCGCTGAAATCTGGATGGATTTTCGTGACTCTTATATTGACATTGACAAATTCAGCACTGGCCGCCGCAATGCAGCATACCGTTATTCCGGTTTGGCCACATTTGCAGGTAGCACCGGCTCTGTGCACGGCTAAAAGCAAAGTTGTTCCCGAACTCGGGAAGATTATATTTCCTCCGGTGCGCTGGCCGACACTCACGGAATATCTGGTTCCGAAGAACAAAGCCAATGGCTGCGCGGTGATCAGTTGCCCGGGTGGTGGTTATGGCGTGCTGTGTGTGCATTGGGAGGGCGCACGCGTGGCGAAATGGCTTAACAGCATTGGTGTATCGTGTTTTGTGCTGCAATATCGTTTGCCGGCTGGCAAGCTGCCGCCTGGCGGAGTGCCGTGGCCGCTGCAGGATGTTCGACGTGCCGTGCAGATTGTTCGCGCCAATGCCAAGCAATGGAATATCAATCCCAATGACATAGGCGTGGCGGGCTTTTCCGCCGGCGGATCTGTGACGTCTCTGGCGGGCGTACTTTGGCTGCCGGGAAATCCTGATGCCGCTGATCCGTTGAATCGATTCAGCACGCGGCCAGATTTTCTGATTTTGGGCTATCCGGTAATTTCAATGATGCCCAGCATCACCAACGTTCAGACCCGTAATAATCTGTTAGGCACAAACCCGCCGAAAGATGTCGCCGAGTATTTTTCCAGTGAATTGAATGTAACGCCGCTTACGCCCCCGGCATTTATCTGTTACGCCCATGACGACACGGTCGTCAATCATCAGAACGAAAAACGCTTTTACGCCGCGCTCAAACGCAACGGTGTGTCCGGCGAATTGCGCGTTTACAGGGTGGGCGAGCATGGCTTTGTATCAGGACCAAAACACGGTGTAACCAAATGGTCACGCGCCTGCCTGAAATGGTTGCAAAAAATGCACTTTGTGCCCGTAAAATAACGTCAATTACTTATCCCGAACTGACGTTAACAATCACACCAGATTCCATATTTTTAATCCGGGGTTTCGCCCAAAAAATGATCTGGGGAGGTAGAGTGTTTTCATGTAAGTACTGCGAATTTCCTTGATTTTCAAGGCGTCTATTTTCAGTGCCGGGAAGTCGAAAATTGATATGAGTGATTATTTAACAATGATTTGCCATTTTTTCTTTCGCCGAAACTCCGATTTAATGGCAGGTAAAAATTCTGTTGGCACACGGATTGGCCGCTACCGCGTATCGCCGCCGGTATCGTAATCAGCGCACGCTGCCGACGTCCGGGCACTGACCTTGCATTAACGGAATCGTGTAGATCGGCGGTAACGCCACGTACGCGTCAATCCCCGCCGGGCTGATTGGGCCAATAGAAATACCAGCCGGCCCAATTATAATTCCATACATTCAGCCAGCTATAGCCACCGGTGTAACCGCGGTAATAAGAGGGGCGGCCATTGAGCGGCGGCATGTGGGCCATGGCCCAATTGTAGGCCGTAAGGTTGTTGGAACTCTTGCCGGTGGAATAATCATAAAACGTTGGATCGCTGATGCCGGTGACATGTCCGTCAGCGTAGAGAATATTCTGGAACGACGGCACCGACGCATTAAAATAACTGGGATGGTTGATGAGATACATATTTCCCTGGCCGCTCATTGGCATGCCATCCTGCTCCTGATTATTGCCGCCCCACGCAATGGCATCCGCGGCCAGAATCGACTGGGGTGAATCTTGGTCGGTTGTGGCCGGCTCGTTAATGCGATTGCCCCAAGTGGGTGTCAGAGCGCCATTGTAGCCGCTGGTCTGCGACATACCGGCATTCTTAAAGATCCCGGATACGCCGGCGGTCATCTGCTGAAAACTGAATCGGGTCCGATTGACGGTTCCGCCGACATACATGTAGGTATCGGTAATCCAATAACCCCAGTCACCTGGCTGATCACCGGCATAGCGCGCGCTTTGGTAGTCGGAACTTGGACAGATCATCCAAGGGGCCAGTCGTACATACGCGCTGGGCCTAGGTGCCGCGCTTAAGCCGTTGTTAAGGCCCCACGTTGTCGGATCATAGCCGGTATATCCCCAATTCTTGGAATTCAGCCCGGAAATATAAGGTATTTCCGGGCCGCTCATAGCGCTTGCAACCGCAGCACCAAAGCTGGACATCACGGTTGTTGAACCCGTTCCGCCGTACTGCAAAAACGTGGAGTAAGGTGTACCGAAACGCCTCCAATCCTGACCGTAACCTGAATTATTCTCATCCGCTGAATCGTTATTAAGAAGCAGCGGGAAAATACATCCGTTTTCCGGATCAGAGGAAATACCATACTTGGAATAGGTGCTTTGGGCGTTGCCATTGCCAAAACCCCAGGCTGCGGGGAAAAAACCCTTGTGATCTTTGGCAAACAGCAGCGAAGCCTGTCCCCACGTCTGTAGATTGGCGGAACAGGATACGCGATTGGCCAATTCCCGCGTTTTGCGCATCGCCGGCAAAATAATCGCGATTAATAGCACAAGGATGGTTATTGTGACCAGGAGTTCAATAAGTGAAAATCCGCGATGTTGATTCAGTCTGACCATAAATAATGTCTCCTGGCACGGACGCGGGCGGGACCGTTGAGTTCAAACGCTCAACAGGCGAATTAAAGGAGGCCATGCAGACGTTATGTGCCTTCCTAAATAGCTCCGGTGGCACACTGCTGTTTGGAGTTCGGCCGGACGGAAGAATTGCAGGGCAGGATGTTTCCGACCACACGCTTCGTGACATCGCTCAGGCTTGCGATCGCTTTGAACCACCCGCCCACGTTTCCATTCGACGCATCAAAGTCAGTCCCGGCCGTGATGCCATCGCCGTGGCTGTCAAAGGTGGACGCGATATGCGGCCCTTCGTATACGAGGGCCGCGCTTATGAGCGGGTCGGCAGCACGACTCGTCGGATGCCGCAGGCAAAATATGAGCGTTTACTTGTCGATCGTGGCCACGCCAAACACCGTTGGGAAAACCTTCCGGCGGAGGGATTGACGCTCAAGGACTTAGACCGCAAGGAAATACTACGAACGCGCGAGCTGGCCATCCAGCAGAATCGTATTTCGTCGGATACGAGTTCTGACATTGGTGAAATCCTTGACAGATTAGGATTGCGAATTGACGGGGTTCTCACACAGGCCGCACTGATGCTTTATGGCAAGCAATTTCTTCCCAACTACCCGCAGAGCCTGCTGAAAATGGGACGGTTCCGGGGCACGGAAGTGACCGGCGAGATAGTCGATAACCGGCAGGAATACATGAACGCCTTCACAATGGTTCGTGAAGGAATGGCATTTCTTGAGCGTACTATGCCGCTGGGGGCACGATTCCCGGTGGGGAGCGTTTTTCGGCAAGATCGGTTTCCCGTTCCCCTTGGCGCACTGCGGGAGATACTCCTCAATGCGGTGATGCACCGCGACTATTCCAACTACTCGGGCTATGTCGCTATTGCAATGTTTGACGACCGCATCGAAATACGGAGTTGTGGAAGACTTCCAACCGGGGTAACCGTGGAACAGCTTTCCGGACGGCACGACTCAAAGCCTACCAATCCGCTGATCGCCGGAGCTTTCCACCGCACCGGGGCTGTCGAGGTTTGGGGCCGCGGAACAAACCGTGTGATCGCATTATGTAAACAAAATGGAGTGGCAGCGCCGGTATTCGAGGATCGCCATGGATTTTTAATCGTTACCTTCAAGGTGCAGATGGTAACCCCGGATCGACAGGTCGAGTCGCAGCCAGAGTCACGGCCAGAGTCACGGCCAGAGTCACAGCCAGAGTCGCTGTCTCAACGGGTGGTATTTTTACTCGAACCGCAGCCGCTAAGCAAGGCGGAAATTGCGGCAAGCCTTGGCCAGAAGACAGTTTCCGGCCAACTCAATAAAGTCATTCGGACGCTTCTGGATCAAGGGGCAATTGAATATACGCTGCCCGATAAACCCAGGAGCCGCTTACAAAAATATCGGCTTGCAGAAGAGGGCCGCGAAACGGCCAGATGGCCCGGCAGTTCTTCGTCAACCTTCCGGTTAGACCGGCGTTCATAAAGGTCGCCGCACTTTCCGGCCCAGGCATTCATGGGACATATCTTGATCGTTTCAAGCCGAGGCATATTGTGCTGACAGGCTGTGCTTACTGGATTGAACTTGCACGACAAAGGCGCAGTTGGCGGCAATCCGTAAATACGAATGTTATGGATGAGAAAAACCTGCACCGATCCCTATATAATTTTGCCCTGCCAAAGGGTGCGGGCGTGGCAATTTTTCCGGGGGGGGGCGTGAGATCGCCGCAGAACAGACCATTTGCGGCATGTCCCGGGACCTTCCCAAAGGGCCTAAGCGGGCGAGGATTCCGGTAGCATTCGGGACCCTCACAGGGGTGCCCGGAAAAATTGCCACGCTCGGCAATGGATGTTTCTAAAACATTATTCCAAATCGTCCCGCAGTCGGGTAAAATTGATGAAACGGTGGCGGCTGGCTGACCGCCCAACGGGCTTTCTTGAAGAGGTGCATCGTGACGGTCGGAACACAGATATTGAAGGGTGTTATTCATGGACGGACCATTGAATTGGAAAATGCGCCCCGCTTGGGCGATGGGCAGCGGGTTTCTGTTCTGGTGCGGCCGGCGACGCCAACGGGAGAAGGATTGCGAAAAGCCTTCGGCTCATGGCGGAAGGACGCGAAAAAGCTCGGTCCGTTTATTACCAGCACATACGCGAATCGGGCGGATGGACGGAGGAGTTCCCGATGAGTTTCCTTCTGGACACGGACACCGCGTCTGCGTTTCTGCGCGGCGAGGCTGGGGTGTTTGGCCGTTTCATACAACATAGTGGGGGGTTGTATATCTCGATCTTGTCGGTTGCTGAGCTATATGCGTGGGTTTTTGTTGCCGATAAGCCGGAAAAGCGAGAATATGGGCTGACCGCCATGCTCCGCGACGTCAACATGCTGGAAGTTGACGGTCGGATCGCTCGCCGCACAGGCAAGATTCGCGCCGGTTTGCAGCGCGGCGGCGTTAAGGTTCCCACCGTCGACCTGCTGATCGCATGTACGGCGTTGGAGTATAATTACACGGTCGTAACGCACAATCAAAAGCACTTTTCACTCGTACCTGGCCTACGTCTGGAGGATTGGCTGGTTGACGAGCCCACGCGTTAATCCGGTTGACGAATGCTCTGCGGGCACGGCGGCCGCCGGAACGAATAGTGCCAAGTCCGTGCCGCCAACCTTGGTCTGATTATGGCGGTGTGCGGAAGGTAGCCCGACGAGAACAGATAAACGTTTCCAGCGGGCACCAGATGAAACTTGTACCTCAAAGGCACGGCTGGAAGGGCCATTTCAGGATCCGCACGGGTGACTACCGGATCATATTCCGTGTTCAAAGGGATATCATCGCGATTGTTCGCATTGCGCATCGACGCGACGTATATGAGGATTGATGTTATGGGTATCAGCACACTTGAAATTCGCGGCGAGCCGTTCGTACTGATTCCGAAGCGGGAATTTGACGCTTGGTCGCAGCAGTTGATGAACATTGGGCCGCCATTGCCCGCCGCCGACCAGAATGGAAATCGTCCGGCCGTCCCCGCCATGCTGGCATTGTTGGCGCGGAAGCTCCTTAGACGTCGCCTGGCGGCAGGTCTGTCCCAGAAGGAGCTTGCCAAGGTCGCTTCCGTGCGGGTGGAAACGATATCGCGGTTGGAATCCGGTAGGCATCAGCCGCGGCGCGGAACTATGGCTAAATTGGAAAAGGCGCTGAACGCGGCGGGGCGTTAGTTGTTTTGCAGCCATAGGAGCCTGTCCAAGTAATCGCGATCCCGGCCATTGCTTGGGCAGACTCCTAGACACCAACGGCTACAAACGATATGATTAGTGGTTTGCCGCTTGTTCGGCTTATACGCGGCGTGTGCTGCGTAGCCGATTGTACGCTATTTCGCCGCAGGGCGGATTTTAAGCGATGGTAGGAGCCTCTGCGGCAGATGGCTCTGAAATCGCTGATATGAGGTTTTCCCCATGGCCAATTCTGAATTGGTTCGTCAGCTCGTTGATTCCGGTATTCATTTCGGCCACCGCACCAGCCGGTGGAATCCTAAAATGAAACCCTACATTTACGGCAAACGCAATCTTATCCACATTATCGACGTGCGTGAAACGCTCAAAGGTCTGCTGGCCGCACAACGGTTTATCAGCCGCCTTGTGGGCAGTGGCCGCGATGTATTATTTGTCGGCACCAAGCGGCAGGCCCGCTCGGTCATTGATGAAATTGGTAAGCAGGCGGGAATGCCGGTGGTCACTGAACGTTGGCTCGGCGGCACGCTGACCAACTACCGTACCATTCGGTCGCGCCTGCAGCGCTTGGAAGAGTTGGAACGTATTTTGCAGTCTCCGGATGTCGGCAAGAATTATTCCAAGAAAATGGTATCGAATTTGAACCGTGAGTATCGTAAGATCCTCCGTAACCTTTCCGGTATTCGCGGCATGGACCGGTTGCCCGGAGCCATGTTTGTCGTTGATGTTCGCCGTGAAGCCATCGCCATTCAGGAAGCTCGCAAACTGAAAATCCCAGTTATTGGTCTGATTGATACCGACAGCGATCCGGATATGGTTGATATCGCCATTCCCGCCAATGACGATGCGCTACGGGGTATTGATTTGATCATGAAGGAAATTCTGGCCGCGGTACTGGAAGGTAAGTCGGGCCGCATTGCCAAAGAAGAACAGGACAAGGTGCAACAGCGGGCGGTAAAGTCGGAACGCACGCGCCGCCGCACCACCACTGCGCAGGCGGAAGAGCAGGTTGAATCGGAAAAAGCCGCTGCCGCCGAACCGGTCGCCGCTGAGCCTTCCGCCGATGCCCCGGCTCCCGCTAACGGCTAACCGTCAGTGCTCGGATATCGCGGTGCTAGGCCACTAAACGTGCAAGCTCGATACTTTTGCCGAAAGGCTACTGCCGCCATCGGCTGTGGCATTGGGTGCTTGCGTTTTGTTGTTGTCCGGCCATCGGGTAAAGCGTGCATAGATGCCCTGACATCCGTGTCGATGCCTGATGCCGGTGGTCAGTCCGCGATGGTGATAAACGCACCGGGCCGGTTTTCCCCAACCCCGCGAGGTAGATCATGCAAACAGTGACCGTTTCCACCGGTAAGCCGCACCACGCTTCGCCATTGAAAAAAAACCTGATCATTCTGGGCATTGTGGCACTGGCGGAAATTCTCCTGCTGAGTTTTAACGCCCGGCTCGATACCACCGCCTGGCGGGCCACGCGCTGGCTGATGGGAGATCAACAGCCATACAACTGGAAGGCTGTGCAACTGAATCCCAAAACGCATCCCAACGCGCCCTGGTGGCGCACGGTTACGCCGCCATTTCATTCCCAGTTGTATCATCATACAGAAAGCACCTGGCGGGCCTTGCGGGATGTGGGCGTGCCGGCTGAAGTTGTATTTATATGTTTACTGGTATGGGTTTATGATCCCGCCCGGTGGAAGGGCATTGCCATTATGCTCAGTTCCATCCTGGGAGCCGGCGCTGTTTCTGAAGCTTTTAAAAGCGTCTGTGGCCGCGTGCGCCCCATTGGCACATTGCCCAATGGCCACTTGAACGATGGCTTGAATGTCTGGCATTGGTTCCGTGGTTTTCATACGCAAGTCGATTTGAGTTTCCCCAGCGGCCACGCCTGTGTTGCCTTTGCCATGGCCGCGGCACTCACGTATCTGTCCCCGAAAGGCCGCCGACTTTTTCTGCTCGTGGCGTGGCTGACATCCTTTTCCCGCATTGTCATGCAGGCTCATTTTTATTCCGATATTATCGCCGGTGGCACCATCGGCTGGTTCTGCGGATTTGGCTGCGCTATTTGGATGGCAGAGCGTCTGGGCGTGCCTCAACGGACGTTGGCGCCGGAAGTGCAAACTTCTCCCGCTTGATAAATATGCCCGCCGTGACAATTAAGCATAAACCCGCCGATACATAATATGGCATCGCGGGAAACACATATTCAAACAACAATCCCGCCAGAATTGGCCCCAAAGCGCGGGCCAGACTTGCCATACCCTGATTGGCGCCGAGGACCTCCCCTTGTTCATCGGCATGGCAATGGCGGCTGATCAGCGCCTGCATGGCCGGGTTAAACAAGCCGCTGCCAATCGCCAGCAAAATGCCCCCGGCCAGAAATCCTGTCCAACGCCAGGCCCAATGTATGGGAAGTCCAAGCAGCACCAGTCCCGCCGAGGTAATCACCGGTCCCAGCAGCGTGAGTTTCAATTCGCCATACTTTTTTGTCAGCCGTCCGATCATCCCGCCCTGAATAATGACAATCACAATGCCAATGGCACCAAACAGCCAGCCTGATGCGTAGCTGCTGCGGTCATCCTGCTTTTTTCCAAACGCCGCCAAAGAAGCTGTTGCATGGACATCTGTCGGCTTATTTCCCGCAACCACATCTGCCGCCCCATGGGCCCCACTTGTGCCATGGGTGTTAAGCATCGCATGGACGGTTATGGGGTAATTGCGATGTTGAATCAGTAGACTAAGTGTCTGTTCCATGCCGGCAAAAGCAAAACCGTTGACAAAAAATAACAGGATCAGCGGCCCGATAATGGGCCGCACCAGTGAATGCTCCAGCCCGCGAAAGCTGAAGCGCCGGGCGGCGGCATCATTGCGTTGATTATTGGGTGTGCGTGATTCCGCCAGTTGTGTAAATGTCAGGATCAACGCGGTCAAGGAAAAAGCCGCCGCCACCAGTGGTACATATTGCAATCCCAGAAAATGCGACACCATACCGCCGATAATGGGCCCGAAAATAAATCCCAGCCCGAATGCCGCTCCCAGTGCGCCCAGGCCCTTGGCCCGATTTTCCGGCGTGGTGATATCCGCGATATAGGCATTGGCGGTGGAAATATTGCCTCCGCTGATGCCATCAAGAATTCGTGAAGCGAAAATCAGCACAATACCCAGGACATGCCCCTGAAAAAAATTGGCGAAAAACAGCATGAAAAAGCCCACAATCGTCCCGATCTGACTGACAATCAGCACGGGCCGCCGGCCAATATGATCCGACCACCGCCCCAGAATCGGCGCGAACAGAAATTGAAAAAATGAATAGGTCGCACCAATGAGTGTCAGATAAAAATAATTACGTATGCCAAACTGCTGGCCATATAACTGCAAGTTCGGCAGCACAATCCCAAATCCCACCAAGTCCACAAACACAATCAGAAATATCGTAAAAATACTGGCTTTTCGCATTGCTTATTTCCCTTAAAGTCTGTCCATACGTTTTGACTCTTCGCCGAGTTCTCCATCAGAGTCGGCTGTTCGCCAGGGCCAGAGCTTATTGTAAAGCTTGTAAAGCGAAAGGCATACGCCCCGACGCCACTTGTCCTGATGCCGGATACGCACATTCTTATCGGGAACCAGATAATCCGGTAATCCGACCCGGCCATGGTTTTCCATTCCGGCGTGCCGAGACTGAAATTAAAACATAAGCATACATGCAATTATCCCCTCGCCACTTCCCTCAGGGCCGTGAACGGTTGCCTGAAATTTTATTCCCAATTTTTCCGTAGGAATATCTTTGCTTTTCTCCGGCGGGTATACTTTAGTCCATGGTCAGGCGCGTTGTGAATCTGGCAGGCCGAAAGGTCTTGGCAGGGAACTGGTAAAGGAAAAAGCACGCGACCCGTTTATGTTTCGGAGAATTCCGTGAGACAACAATTCAATCAAGGCTTAGTGAGACTGGTCATAATATCCGTCGTGGTCGGCGTTTTGGCCGGACGAAACGCCCTTGCCTGCGCTGCTGGACCGATTCAGTCTGCCGGAAATAATCCCGCCAGTATTCCCGCCGGGCGGTTGACCGCTTACGCGCTGCAACAGCGGTTGCGGCAGGCGATGGCCAAGGCCGGATGGTGGCGGCAGATCGTCCGACAACCCAACGGGCGATTGCATCATGCCTATCTTATTCCCGGTGCCATGTACTACCAGCTCTTTGACTGGGACACGTATTTTATGGGTATTGCGTTAAGCTATGCCCATCGCGGCAACAGCCTCGCCGGTTCGGTGGAAGATTTTCTTCACTTTACCGACCATGATGATTCCTACCGAGGTTATACCCCGCGCGAAGTAGCTGGACATCATTTCTTCGCACTGCCGGAGATGTGTAAGCCTTTCCTCGCGCAGATGGCCCTGCGCGCGAGCTTAACATTGCACAGTGCCTCCTGGCTGAAATCATATTATCCGCGGCTTGCTGATACGTTGTGGTATTGGCGACACGCCCGGCGGTCCCCCGATGGGCTTTTCACGTGGTTTGACGGGGTGGAAAGCGGCACGGACAACAGCCCGGCGGTCCTCAGTGTACCGGCCGACCGCACCGAAGGGGTGGACTTGGCTTGTTATATTTACCGCGAATATCTTGCTATGGCTGATCTGGCGAGCCTATTGGGAAAACCCGCCGATGTTCGGCTCTACCAACAACGCGCCGCGAAACTCAAACGCCTGATTCAAAAAAGGCTGTGGGATGCCAGCGCCGGCACATTTTACAATCGCAACAGCCGCACCGGCGCATTTATCCACGTGCCGGAATGGACCAATCTGGTGCCGCTGTGGGCCCATGTGGCCACCAGACGGCAGGCACAGATTCTTATTACCCGTTATGCTCTTAATCCGCGCGAGTTCTGGACAAATTATGGCATACGCAGCCTGGCTCCGGGAAGCCCCAGTTACCACCCGGTTCACGGCTACTGGCAGGGACCGATCTGGATTGTTACCGATTACATGGTTATGCACGGTCTGATGAATTACGGCTACAACACGCAAGCCCGACTTTTGGCACGCAACACAGTCACCACGTTGTTACGTGATATTAAGGCCACCGGCGGAATGCACGAGACCTATAACCCAAATACAGGTGCGGGTCAGAATGGCGGCTACTTCAAAAGCTGGGACATGCTCGGAGCGTATATGATTCACGAAGCGTATACCGGTCAGGATGCCGCGGGAATCCCAACAGTAGCGAAACTCATGGTGTCGTGGAATAAACGCGCATCAACATCAAAGTAGTAGCGGTGCCCGCCCAAAGATCGTGCCAGCGTGGTTTTGCCACATTGCCGCGATCCCAGCAGCGCCACCGCCGGATATTCCGCAAGACGTTTTAAAAGCAGCGGTTTGATGGCACGTTTGAGCATGTTTTGTATTATAGGACTAAATTCCTGTTTTGCAAGAATGCTTGCCATTATCCCTAGTTTATGGGCCCATCCGGATTCATGGCCCGCTTCATGAATTCGTCGAACAGCGGCACCGTAAACGCCAAATCCCCATGCGCGGGGCTGTAAATCATCCCCTTTTTTATCAGGCTGGCGCGCACCGGACCGAGGCGGTTTATTTTAAGATTGAGCTTCTCGGCAATGTCATCGGTCCGCGCAAACATCGGGCCTGAATCGGCCATCGCTCGAAGAAAATTCTTTTCGCTGGGAGTAAGTCTGTCGAAGCGAACGCAAAAAAAATTCTCGTCCAAACGTGGAATGGCCGCCTGCGTTGCGGCGTCAACAATACTCTTGGTGATTGGGCTTTTGGAGGCGGCTTTCCATATTTGATACCCCCACTCCTGCACGAAATAAGGGTATCCCTTTGTCAGTCGAAAAACCTCTCTCATGGCGGCCGCATCGAACAGTACCCCGGCGGCGCGAGTTGGCTCCTCAAGGGCTTGCGCTGAATCTGATTCCGACAAGGCCCCGATGGGGGGAAAGCTTAAAAGTCGTTCCGCGTAAGATTTGTATACAAGTTTTCCTCTATACACCATTATAATGCAGTATAAATTGTTATAAATTGCTGCTCGCGCGGAAGCGATGGATGACTTTTCTGGCCGCATGTGTCCTACCGCACAATTCCCGCCTGGCATGCCTGCCTGCTCTGGGATTCCAAATCACATGCGAAGCTCCGGTTGAGTTTGGCCGAAAATATAAGGCCATTCCCCGTCGATATCCTCAATCTCCAAGTATCCCGGATTTTTCCACACTACAATAGATCCACGCCGCATTGATCCGCTGCATGAGCCAGATCCTGGTCGTTGGTTGCCAACGAGGCACCAATACGTATCGCCAGTTCCAGGTAGGCGGCATCATACATGGTCAGCTTGTATCGTGCCGCCAGACGGTAAGTGCTGGTGAATGCAACAATATGCGTCAGCGAATCGTACTGAATGGGAAGGGACATCAGAATCGCCGCCCGCTGCAACGCCTGCGTTTCGGTCAGACGGCCTTTGCGAGCGGCACTGCGCAATACGTTGGTAACCTCCAGCGGCCAGTGCCCCGGCAGGATCAAGCCCTCGGTTCGCGTGCGATCCAATAATGATTCCGTGCGCGGTGTTACTTCATCTTCAAAACACCAGGCCATGGCCACGGAACAATCGGCGATCCAGCTCATGGTCGGCCCGCATCACGGAGGTCCTTGATTTTCAATCCGGCGAGTCGCGATCCGGATCGCAATTTGCGCAACCGTGCAATGACGCTGCCAACATGTGGGGTCACGGGGTGCACGGGGGTAAGCAGTGCCACTTGTTTGCCATGGCGCGACAGAGCGATGACCTCACCGGCCTCCACCTGTTCGAGAATCTTTGAAAGTTTGTTTTTCGCTTCGTAGATGCCGATTGTGCGTATGATCATCATTCTCCTTTCATTATGATTCTAGCCAGACTAGCCTGTTCATAATGAAATAGCAATCCCTGGGAGCCTGGGTGGGACTGGTATCCCAAGCTCGGCAAAAGTTATACCAGGCTGGTTGTGTGTGACATCTGCGATAATCTTGTCACGGCTATTTCATCGCAGGCCTGAAAGTACGCGCCCCGAGCGATTTACCACGCAAGAAAACTACCGCACAATTCCCGCCTGGCGGTCAAATGCGGCATTCACAATGCTTTCTGTATCCACCGCCCGCAGTTGCTCTGCGATATGCCAGGCAATTTCCCCGCAGCTAAGCAGGCGAATGGATTTTGATGTGTTCCGATCCTCTATGCCCGGAGTTGGAAGTTCCTGTGACCTGTCCCCTGTAACCTGTAACCTCGCCGCGCCGGAGGTTGATCGTTGCAGAATCGCCCACGTTTCCGGTGCGACTTTCTTGCTGATCGCCAGCATGGTCGCCTCCGGATTTGCCGGGATTCCCACCAGGCTGAATTCCAGCAGTTCCCATTGGCGATAAACGCGCCGCGCTTTTTTCATCTCCGGTCTCCGGGCGATTTCTTCCGGGGTTGGATTGGAAAATTCTCCCGGCAAAAAGCCCATGCTGTAACTGTTTAATACGCCATCCTGGGCCAAGGCAAACATGTCGCGGCCAAATTGCGTTTTATCCGTACACCGGTATTTCGCTAAAACCCGATCACCGCTTTTCTTGACCCATTGCGCAGCCCCCAGCGGTAGCGCGGTGTCATGGTTATAAAACACAGTTAAACCGGCATAATTTTTCCGCACCAGCCCCTCCGGTAAAACCACATCTCCATCCCGATCCACGGCGGATGTGGAAATGCACGCCACAATTTCCCGGCGGCCCGGCTGAACTTCAATGAGTTGTCCTTCAAATGCTTTGCGCAACATTGCCATCATCAACTCCTGTTTGAACGGCGGAAATTATTTCTGGGCGGTTTTTTTGTCCGTGGTATTGTTTCTGTACGTGAATTTCCCCGATGTCCTGCCGGCAGCATCGTAAGGGATGCACAGCCGCAAACCCGCAATCTGATTTATTGCGTTCCCATTGCCTGATCCGGCGGCCTTGTCGTCATTGCATCCGCGGCAATGGCCGGATTGTTGCTGAATTCTTCCGGCGCGTTTTCGGAAAAGCCCATGGCCCGCCGGATTTCCGACTTGCTCAACACCCCGGCGCGAATCGCAATTTGCGCTTTTTCCAATTCAAATGCTTCATCCGCCGGCACCGGATGTTCCGCCGCCAGAAAAAGCCGATCACCGTACAACGGCGTGAGCATTTCATTGAGCTTCTGCTCAAGAATCAGCACCCGCGGCAAAATGGTTTGCCGGGCGTAAAGCGTTAAGCTCGCCTGCATGTTGGCGTAGGTGGCATCTTTACTTAACAGCGCTTCAGGCACGCCAAACGCATGGGCCAATCGCTTCAACGTCTCGCGGCTGATTTCCAGCGGCCCCAAATCCGTCGGTGGATAGCGTGCCGGAACAAATGTGCCCGCCTGCTGGGCCACCAGCACGCGACCATTGCCTTCACCGCCAAATTTTTGATTCCACAGCAGCTCCGCCCGCTCGGCCTGGGTTTTGGTCAGTTGATCTTTGGGAATAAATGTGCCGTCCACGCGGGCGCGGTTGTCCATTAACGAGTTTTCATACATGGCATATTTGGCGGCCAATTCCGCCTGCATGTACGCGCTGCGCAGCGGCGCGTGGCGGCCGCCATAAGGATCCTCCACCGCCGGAAACCGGAAATCCAGCACATCCTGTTTATCCAATTGAATCCACGCACCAGTCAAAGCGGGCATGTATTTATAGCCTACGACCGCTAAATCATTATCCCGCAGCGGCAGCACGCGCTGCGTGGGCAACACCTTGATGCGCCGCACCGGTTCAAATGGCCCCGGCTCCAAGAGCCAATACGCCCCCCCAAACACTTCCATGTATACGCCGGTCATATACCGCAATTGATACCCATTTAATCCGTCATTGTCTTTTTCCAGCAGATTCAACAACGGATGATCGGTAATTTCTTCCACATCCGCAGCCCGGGAAAGTGTCCGCGAAAAATTTGGATTACCCTTGAGTTGTGCCAGCGTTTTAGCTGGCACCCCTTGCGTGGAAAAATCAGTTACCGCCTTTTGGCCATGTCGGCGAACGGCGTAAAGTCGAAAGGGCACCTGCGCTACAGACGCGGCATTCCAATTGGCACAGGTATAAACCAGATCATTGGTGAGATACTCCAGCATAAGCTGGGCATCGGTGGGAATGCTGCGGCCTGCGGTACTATTAAGCCAAGGCGAGCCGATCGAAATCCAGGCATCCGCCACCGATTTTTCAATATGTTCCATACCGACGTTATAGACTCTGGCCAGTGGGAGATAATGCAAAAACGGAAGATTTTTTTAGCCACGCGAGGGATGGAGTGCTCAACACAAAGGCGCTGGGGGCGTTATCCACAGATTTCACAGATTACTGAGATTAACGACGGAGGCACATGTGCACCACGGATGCCACGGATATAGCGGATAAAAAACGGAAGTAATGCTGTTGATCCGCGGTTCTAAGGTTTCGCTGATTCAGCCGCCCGCCCGACCTCACCACGCGCCATTTAAAAAAAACGAGGATCTCCCGCCCCGCCCACAGGGAATTGGCATGCACCGCGGTCCGGGGCCGAGACACACTCACTATACAGTGAAAGTTGCTCGTTGTTCGTTGCCACATTAATCCGTGAAAATGCCCCTGTAACCTGTAACCTGTAACCTGTAACCCAATTTGATCCGTGATCCGTGATCAGTGGTCATTGTAACCGCTTCCCTTATCTCCTCATCACCGCGCCTACAACAGTCGCATGATAAATGATATTTCACCGGCAATGTTAGTCCCGATTGATTCTCTTACGGCGGATCCCGCCAATGTCCGGCGGCATCCGGACAATAACCTCGACGCCATTAAAGCCAGCTTGAAACGCTTTGGCCAGCAGAAACCCATTGTCGTCGATTCCGCGGACATCATCCGCGCCGGCAACGGCACCTGGGCCGCGGCCAAGGCCCTGGGCTGGAAAAATATCTGGATTATCAAAACCGCCCTTGCCGGAAGTGATGCTGTCGCCTACGCCATTGCCGACAATCGCACCGCTGAATTGGCCCAATGGGATTCACCCGCTCTGGCCAGCCAGTTGGCCGCTCTTGATGCCCATTTACAATTGGCCGCCGGATTTACACCGGAGGAAATGGCCGCCCTTACCGCCGGGTTGGACCAAGCCCCCGCCGATAATGGCGGTGAAGTTCCACTGCGGCAAGTTTTTGAAGTGGCTGTGGAATGCCACGATGAAGATGACCAACGCGAAATCTACGAACGCCTCACCCAGGAAGGCCGAAAGTGCCGCGTGCTGACAATCTGAGGGGTCAATTAAACAGGCCGCAAGTTACGCGTTTCCGGGTTGATTGCCTTTCCGCTGCTGTCCTCTGCAACCTGTACCCTATCACCCAAAATCCAAACGGAGTTTTCCACCATGCTCATCACCGCCACCGTCTCCTGTCCCGTTAATGAAAGTTTCCGCGTGCAGCAGGTGCGGGGATTGTTTGATCTGCCCGGCGGGCTTGGCGCAACGGAACGTTTTGCCGTGGATATTCCGACCGCGCAGGAAAAGTGGCAAATCGGCCTGATTGTCGGTCCCAGCGGCAGCGGGAAAACCAGCATCGCCCGGCGTGTTTATGGCGATGCCGCCGTTGATCATTCCGCCGCCTGGCCGCGCCACGCCGCCGTTATAGACGGTTTTGGTGATGCGGATATTCGCAGCATTACGCAAATGCTTTCCGCGGTGGGCTTTAACCCAACCTTCGCACTTTGCGCCTTTTTCGGTGAAATTCAGAAAATAATATGGCCGTGGCGCTAGCGCCAGTGCGTTTTTTGTCGAAAAAACGGCTCTGGTACAGACCTACTTGGGAGGATTTCCCTG
>JAJZVR010000049.1 GCA_021847065.1 Planctomycetota bacterium
ACGACCGGGCTAACTCCCCGCTGGCCACCGCACGGTTTTGCATACGCCCGCTATTGATAGGCCCTCCAGCGACACCCCAAGGCCAGATCGCGAAGCTAAGAACAGTATTGATTAGTAGGGCGGCGGCGGCCGAGGTGTTAGGTTACAGGTGACAGGTGACAGGTAGTTTTTCAGTTTTCAGTACCACGCCGGGGCAAGAAGGATGCCAAGATGGCCAAGTTGTTTTTGGGGCCCCTACGGGGCCAGGAGATAGGAGTTAGAAGGCTTTGTCTTTGCGAATTTCAACTTGCCCAAGATGTTTTTAAGGGGGGGGGTAGCCGCTGCGGCGGCGAGATCAGGTGATCGTTGAACAGGTGAGCCCCGATTAGCCGGCTCCTGCGGCATCGGGATTTCGGCTTCCTGCCTCAACAGGTGGGCGCGGAGTGGGCGCGGGCGTTTGACTGCAACGAGCAACGAAAAGCGTCCCGCCGCTTCGGGCGGCAATGATAGGTGCTGCCTGGGGCAGCACAACGAATCGTTTCATGCTGGGGATGAAAAACTCTTTTGTCCGCCTGCGGGCGGTCGAAGGCGTTTTGCGGTCTTGGACCACAACATTTCGTTGCGCGGAACACCGGTTCGCGTTTTGTTCAGGCGCATCCGATTCGACGGGCGGGACGCCTCATATTATTTCCCGGCGCGCCGGGATCAAAGAACATTGTTCAGCGGGTCTGAAATGTTCGTCGGGAAGGCTATAGGGTTGCAGTGAGAGGGATAACGCGCAACTGCGCTAAAAACAATAACGATTTGGCCCCCGTGCTCTGTCACAGGCCCGCAATTGACACGACCGCTTCAACGTGCTAAAATTTTAGCAGATTTATATTCTCGCAATACCGGGGGTGCCATGAAGGCTCACACCACTTCGCATTTAAGCCGCCGGGAGCGGCAGATCATGGACGCCATTTATGCGCGCAATGAGGCCACCGCGGCGCAGGTTCACGCGGCACTGCCTGACGCGCCGAGCTACTCCGCGATCCGGGCGCTGCTGCGCATTCTTGAGGACAAGGGACATCTGCAACACCGCTGCGAAAAAGGTAAATATATCTACATGCCACGCCAAACACGGACCGCGGCGGGCAAGTCGGCGTTGCAGCGGCTGGTGGAAACTTTTTTTGACAGTTCGGCTCCGAAGGCTGTCGCAGCACTGCTGGCGACATCGGATGCCGCACTTTCTGATCAACAGCTTGATGAAATCTCCGCCATGATCACACAGGCCCGTGCCAGGAGGAAACGCCATGAACGCCAATGATATCCCCTTATTACGTTCCATCGAACTGCTCGCAATTCTCTGCGACGTACTGGTCAAAGGGGCCGTGCTGTTGTTCGCGGCCAGCCTGATCACCATGGCAATGCGCAAAGCCTCGGCTGCCGCGCGGCACCTGGTCTGGGCTATTGCACTATGCGGTGTGCTGATGCTGCCGCTGTTCTCGGTGGTGGTGCCAAGCCTCCGCTTGCCCATCCTGCCGACATTTACAACAGTTGCCCCGAGGCACACATCGGCATCGCATATACGCGTTTTGCCGGTCCGCACGCCACCCGTTCGCCCGTCCCTGATGGTAACTGCCGGCGCACCGGCGGATCACGATGCCAGGCCGCAGCAGCGCCCCGCTTTGCCTGCGCCTGTCACACCGCATGTCAACGCTATTGCCGGCACGCACAATGGCATGTTGGCCGCAGCCCCAACCGCCCGGACAAGGCCGATGACCACAGCTATAGAGCACTGGGTGGCTATCCGCTGGCCATTGCTGCTCTTGGCAATTTGGACCATCGGGGTGGCCTTGATCGGCCTAGTCGGGCTGATGGGATACATGCGACTGGCCTGGCGGCTGGCGCGGGCCAGAACAATATCAACTGGTTCAATCGCGCTATTGGCGGCGGGAATATGCCGGGAACTCAAGCTGGGCCGGCCCGTGCGAATTGCCATCGACGATAGCCTCCTGATTCCCCTGGCACACGGCGTATTTCGCCCGCGCGTGCTGCTGCCGAGCGCTGCGGAATCCTGGCCGAGCGATAAATTGAGGACTGTTTTGCTGCACGAGCTGGCCCATGTAGCGCGGTGGGATTGTGCCAGTCTTTTATTAGGCCAGATTGCCTGCACGTTGCACTGGCCCGATCCATTGGTATGGGGGAGTTGGCGGCGGCTGCGCAGTGAATGTGAACGCGCCTGCGATGACGCTGTGCTGCGTTGCTCAACAGCGCCGGCGGATTATGCCGAAAACCTGCTGGCCATCGCGCGTGACCTGCGTCCCGCCGTGCTGCCGCTGCCGGCAACTGTGGCCATGGCCCGGCCATCAGAACTCAAAGGCCGCATTATAGCGATTCTCGATGAGCGCAGAAATCGACGGCCCATACCAGTGGGGCGGGCCGTCGGTATGCTGTTGGTCGGTACTCTGATAGTGGCGTCATTTGCAGCCCTGCATCTGCAAGCCAAGGCTCCGGTACGCACCGGGCAGCCCAACAAAACCCAGACCGTAATTACGCCCGTTGCGCAGCAAAAAACCATGACCCTCACCGTGATCGACAAACAAACCGGCAAGCCGCTGCCGGGGGTGAAGGTTCATGCGATTATCCATAACGAAGTTGTAACAACGCGGTGCACTGGCGCGTCGGGGACCACCACGCTGCCGCTGCCGCGGAGTAATTCCAGCATCTTCCTTGTCCAAGTGATGCCGAAAAATTTCGTCCACATAATCCTGGAATGGTTGCCGCATGCTGGAAAGCTGCAACGTATACCGCATCGGTATGTTCTTACAGTGACGCGGGGAACAGCCATTTCCGGCCACGTTGTGGATGACGCGGGAAAGCCGGTGGCGCAGGCCCATGTCAGATTGATGATCAACGCGCATGGAATATCGCCTCACGCAATGATTGACTGGTCCCCAATCACGGTTCTTACGGATGCCAATGGTGTGTGGCACTATGACGGTGTCCCGGCACACGGTGTCGCGCACGTTACAGTTGGCGTATGGGACTACAACTATGTGTGGGGGTCACGACTGCTGCATTTGCAAACATTTCAGAACTTAGCGCCGCTCCGCAAAGGTACCGCGACTTTCACCTTGCAACGTGGTGTTATGGTGCGTGGCGTCGTGCGTGATCCAAATGGAAAGCCATTAGCGGGCGCTAAGGTTCTTGTTGCCCCTTGGCGCTTCGGCATAAATGTGCCATCCCCGATGGTGACTGATTCCATGGGACGGTTCTCCTTCGCCGCCACTCCAGGCCACAATGTAGTTTTGACCGCAACGGCCAAACGCTTCGGTGCCGCGCTTACGCAACTTACCATGGCTCAAACACCTCGGATTATCTCGTTGAAGCTCACTGCTCCGCATGAACTGACCGGTTGCGTAGTAAATCAAAGCGGAATTCCCCTTGCGGGTGCCGGTGTATATGTCGACACTTGGCGCGGCTACCGTACGCTGGCACACAGCATGCGAACCGACCTCTGAGGGCGATTTGTCTGGCAGAATGCTCCGGCCGGAAAGATACTCGTAAACATCAGCACCCACGGCGGCTATCCATTCACAATGGATGTTCCCGTTTGGCCCGGGAAGTCCAATGTTATCACCGTGCGGCATGAGGTAACCGTCCACGGCACGGTCGTAAATGCTAAAACCGGCAAACCGATCAAGAAATTCACCATTATCCGCGGCTGTATCTTCGCTTCCAGTTCAAAAAATCCGCCTACACCGAAGCAGATAAGCTGGAATCACATGAACCCCAAAACGATCATGGGTAATGGCCATTTTATTTACGCAATGCCGAACCAGCGTGCGGCCTACGCGATTCGAATAGAAGCCAGTGGTTATCTTCCGGCGGATTCCAGGCTTTTCCGTAATAGCAAACGCAACATATCGCTTAGGTTTAAATTGGTACCGTCGCAGGACATTTCCGCTACGGTGCTGAACCCGAATGGCACACCAGCCGTCGGTGCCAAGGCAATTCTGGTACCCGCACGCAAGATTGCGATGATTGGCTTCGGCACCTGGTCGTCATTGCAGGGCGATATAAAGAGACAAGTCGATGCACACGGACATTTGCGGTTTAAGCCCCAACGCGGCGCATACCTGTTGGCGATTTATAACCGCATGGGCTACGCCGTGCTGACGCACAACGCCCTGCAAAAATCGCCCACAGTCGTGCTGACAAAATGGGTTCACGTTCGCGGCAAATTACTTTTTGGCAACAAACCCGCGCCCAAACGGAAAGTGCAGGCAACCATCAGTATGCACTGGGGGCCTAACACACCCCCGCCATATGATCATGGCATCATGTGGCAAATCTTGACGACAACGGACAGCCAAGGCCGATTTTTTATCCCGCAAGTTCCCGCCGGAACCGGTTCAATCGCAATGACTATCTCTCAGGAACCGGCGGGCGGACCATCCTACATGGGCAGCACCGAATTTTCCCAGCCGCTGGTGTTAAAGCCGGGGAAAACAAACCACATTATTCTTGGTGGCGTGGGACGGACTGTGGAAGGATCCGTCGAGATTCCAAAATCGCTGTCGCATCGCCACGACTGGTATTTCCAGATTGGTGATGTAATGACCAAGTTCCGCCCCCTTCCGATGCCCGCAAATATCAAACACGGCACGCCTGCCCACCAATTAGCATGGTTGAAAGCCTTTGCGGCCACGCCCAAAGGGAAGGCTACGATAATCGCTAACCAGAAGTGGTGGGGGGTACGCGCCCACGGCTACGGCTTCCTCGTCAGGCCGGATGACACTTTCGTCATCCATAATGTCCTGCCGGGGACCTATCGCATCTACCTTAATGCCATCCACATTCGCCATCCCCGTGCAGTTGGCGTTTATTCCGACACCGCTGGCCGAGTGGCCGGCACGTTCACCGTTCCACCAATCCCCGGCGGCGTCACGGATATTCCGCTGAAAATTCCGCCATTGAAACTGGTGCCTGTGAAAACCGCCAAGGCCGCCGATCCACCCGCTCTGGCACCCGCCGCGAAAGCAGCGCCCGCGATTAAGACCGTGCCCGCCATGGCGGTGACATCTGCACCGCCCGTCGCCCCATCGCCGAAAACCATGACGCTCACCGTGATCGACAAACAAACCGGCAAGCCGCTGCCGGGGGTGAAGGTGGGTTCCGAGATCGACTTTGGCGGTACCACCAAAACTGTTACTGATGAAAACGGTAAGGCAGCCATTCCGCTGCCGCTCGCGCATTCTTCATCGCTCCAGATTTTTCTAACGGCGCGACATTACGTCTGGCAGGAGCTTGATTGGATTCCGCACAACGGCAATCCGATGCGCTTCCCTGCATCCTACACCGCATATATGCCACGTGGTACGGATATTTCCGGCCGGGTAGTGGATGACGCGGGCAAACCCGTTGCCGGAGCCCACGTCATGCTATGGATCAATGCCAAAGCAGAATCGCCTCATGAAAAGCCCTTTGTTGTCCCCATCAATGTGATGACGGATGCCGACGGCATTTGGCATTACGACGGCATCCCGGCCACGGGAGTCACAAGCATCGGCGTGGGCGTGTGGGATTACCGGTATGTGTGGAATCGCCAAGGCTTTTTATCCATGCCGTTCATCAGTAATCTAACCAAACTCCGCAACGGTACGGCCATTTCTACTCTCCAACGGGGTGTGATGGTTAAAGGGATGGTGTTGGACGAAAACAAAACCCCGGTCGCCGATGCCAGCGTGGTGCTCGGATCGGATATTTGGGGGTCCAACACACCGCCTCCGATGACGACCGATTCCAATGGGCAATTTGCGTTCGCCGCCAAGCCGGGCCAGCAAGTAGTTGTGACGGCGACATCCAGGGGCCAGGGCCCCGCGCTGATGAAATTTACAATGGGATCCAAATCGCGCGATATCACCCTGCGCCTTCCGCCGCCGCGCACGCTCGCAGGGAAGGTCGTCAATCCGGCTGGCCGGCCCTTGCCAGATGCCACGGTCATCACGGACACATGGCAGGGCTGTCGCACCATTATTCACTACATGCATACGAATAACCGTGGCGCGTTTGCTTGGCACAGTGCGCCGACAGGTAAAATTCTCGTTGAGGTTTTGGACAACAATTACGCTTCCAGAATGAGGGCCCCGGTTCAAGCGAATAATCCTGACAATGTTATCACGTTACACTATGCAATTCGCGTTCATGGCACGGTCACCAATGCAATCACCGGCAAGCCAATTGATAAATTCACCATTATCCGTGGGTTTCCGGAACAGAAACCTGCCGGCGGCGGTATGCACACTGGGTTTTCCTGGAATCGGATGTATCCACATAAAGTGAGCGGCGATGGCAGTTTTGATTACACGCTTTCCACCCAACGCCCGGCGTACGCCATCCGTATTGAAGCCAATGGTTATTTCCCCACAAACTCCAGGGTGTTCCACAATAGCAAGCGGGATATTTATCTGAAGTTCGCCCTCGCACCCGCGCCGGAGATCACCGCGAAGGTTCTCAATCCTGATGGGTCGCCCGCTGCCGGTGCGAAGGTTATATTAATTCCCGCCGGACATAATGCAATGATCCACCTATCCGAATTCGATGAAACCCAAGGCGACACCACCGCGCGAATCGGCGCAGATGGCCAAATGAACATAGTGCCGCAGAAGGGAAATTACCTGATCGTCGTTTATGGCCATAATGGCTGCGCCATTTTATCGCGGTCACAGATGCCAAAATCAGGTGCTATTCACTTGTTGAAGTGGGGGCATATAGAGGGCCTACTTCTCTTTGGCACTAAACCGGGAGCCAACAAGAAAATTCTCGCCTACCGTTCCGTATCTATGGTTCCCAACCACCATACTCATCACTTCACAGGTGTTTCCTGGTGGGTGACAACCCGGACAGATTCGGCTGGGCGGTTCAGAATTTCACGCTTTCCCGCTGGCAAAGCATCCCTTCAAATGCAAATTTCAGGCCCGCTGGCGGGTGGGTCGGGGGCGCTGGCGCTGGGTTGCCCTATAACCGTTCTGCCCGGCAAGACCGCGAAGGTAACGCTCGGTGGCGTTGGGCAGACCGTGGAAGGACGCGTAATTATTCCCCGATCCGTGGCGGCAATACGTGGCTGGTATTTTGAAATGGGCGATGCGGACACCAGACGCCCGCCATGGCCCATGCCGGTTAACATCAAACACGGCACCAATGCGCAGCGATCCCATTGGTTCCGCAAATTCTTCGCCACAGCGGCTGGCAAGGCCTTCCTGACCCACTATGAGTTATGGATGCGAACGAAGTTCCACGATTACAGCTTTGTTATCGGTGCAGATAATACCTTTACCATCCGGGACGTGATTCCGGGCATTTACAAAGTTACAGCCGCTGCGGTGAACCCCGCGGTCAAGGTTCCGCAGGGGTTTGGATACTCCTACGGAACGATCGGCACCGTTAACGGCACCTTTACCGTGCCGCCAATCCCCGGCGGCGTCACGGACATTCCACTGAAAATTCCGCCATTGAAACTGGTGCCCGTAAAAACCGCCAAGCCCGCCGATCCACCAGCTCTGGCACCCGCCGCGAAAGGAGTGCCCGCGATTAAGACCGTGCCCGCAGTGCGGCTGTTCCGCACAATTCATGTGCACTTAACAGTTATCGACGCGGCGACGGGTCTAACTGTTCCACGTTTTCGGGTCACCCAAGGACTTATACCTCTGGCAAGAACGCCGGAAGAAGGCAACGCGGCGGTCGCGGTTTGGAACGCCAAGCGAACCATCACTTATTTTGGAACAGGACAGTACGTAATTTCCTTCAAAGCCGGCCATTTGCGCCATATTATCCGGATTGGTGCAGATGGTTACGCGTCGACCGATTCAAGGACGTTCGGAAATGACCGGCCCGATGTCCACCTGCATATATTTCTTGCCGCTGGCCCTCCGATCAAAATTGTCGCCTTAAATCCGGACGGTAAACCAGCCATAAAAGCCCGAGGGATTCTCGTGCCGAACAAGGGGAGCGCTTGGATTAATTATGGCCACACTTATCATTCAGAATCCGCTGGGGACGTTCATGCGTATGCGGACAACCATGGCCTGTTGCGGTTTCCCGCGCAGCACGAAGCCTATCAGATCGCGGTGTACGATCACCTCGGCATCGCAATTGTGCAACAAAGCGAATTAGAGAAATCAAATCTCGTAAGATTGAAGCCCTGGGGGCGAATCAACGTGAAATTGGCACTGGGATTCCTAGGGTTAAAATCGGCGGCGGGTCAGGTGATTGAGGCGTCATCCCCGGCTTCGAAATCTGGTCCAATCGTGGTTTTTGGGGCACAAGGAGTGACTGATCTTAACGGCCAAGTTGTCCTTACGCATTTGCCGCCCGGCCCGACATGGGTGTTCTGGGTGCCCCCATTGGCCGCTGGCAAAGCAGACAAAAGGTATTCGGGATTGGTTGGCAAACGCGTGGTCGTAAAGTCCGGGCATACCGTAGGTGTCGATCTCGGTGGGGTGGGGAGGCCCGTGATCGGCGGTGCGATATTGAAATCAAGCGGCCAGACGCATTAATGCACGGCGTCGCACCGGTGGGCACCTCCCAAACGACTGTTCCATTTATCGCGGTGTCCGATTGCCGGCGTCTCCAAACCCAGGCAAAACAGCATGCGGGCAGTTTGTATTCCCTCAATTCGGTGGCTCTTTTTGGCCGAGGATGTCGCGCCATTCCGCGGTATTGCGTCTGCAATTGCCGCAGCCTTCCATGAAAAGCCGGATTTAGGAAATCCCAGTTTCTTATTTGTCAGGCGACACGAGGGCGGGGGGGTTAGTCAGCCTCTTTGAAAACACTACTGTGTCCGCGCTATGAACTACGTATACCGTCGGGCTTCGGGATGTGAGTAATGAGACGGCCACCTGCGGTGGCGTTAATCGGACGCGGTTCGCCTATAATTGTGCCAGCAGATCGTTTTGTTCCAGAACCAGCACCAGTTGCTGATATATGGGGGCCGGGTGGATAGACTCCGGGGGAAGAAGCTGCGCGGATTTGGCGGCCCGGGCGAGCCGGAGCAATACATTGGCGACATCGCATTCGGGGATGCCTTTGACCAAATACTTCTGAAGATTCTGGCTTAATACAATGTCGGCATATTCAATCTGATACACCAGATCGCCTTTACTCCAATCCAGCACGCCAGTCAGCAGGTCTTCTATAATTGCCTCGGCAACTTTTTCCGATTCATCACCATGGCGAAGTCGATCATCACGGGTTTTCAGGAATGTCGGCCACGCTGTGTGCAGGCGGGTAACGCAGGCATGATAATTGGCGAGAGTCAAATAAGTTGGTTCGGGCATGGCTGAACCCTCAAGTGAAGCGTACGAGATATTTATAACACGGATTGATGAATTGTGCCTGGGTGTTGGTGGACGATTGACGGCGGTTGCTGCGATGGAAGATAATTGAATTATGTCAGAATCATTCGTATGGAAGCGCTTTTGGGTTCCGCGGGGGGAGCATTATGCCCTCGATGACGATGGTTATCTGGTGGATCCCGATGGTTCGCAGTACGAAAAAATTCTCCAGCCAACGTGCGTGGCGACCGAAGCGTTCTGGGAAATCCCATGCATTGCGCTACTGGGCGAACCGGGCATCGGAAAATCAACAACGATAAATGCTGCGGTGGATTCAGTGCGTAATATGGCGGCGGCAAACGGCGACGGCTTTCTGGACATTGACCTACGGCTGTATGGAAGCGAGGATCGCCTACTTTCCGATATTTCGGAATCTGCAAGATGGAAGCAGTGGGCGGCAGGAACAGGCACTCTGCACTTATTCATGGATAGCATGGATGAATGTCGATTACGCATTTCCAACATCGCTACCCTGTTATGTGATCTTTTGAGGAAAAATAGCTCGCTGCTACCGAGACTGCGACTGCGAATCGCATGTCGTACCGCGGACTGGCCCGATTTGTTGGAAAAGGGATTGTCAGACCTCTTCGGAAAGGACAACTACCAGTCGTACGAATTTCTACCGCTGCGCAGGCGCGATGTCGAGGAATTGGCGCGAGATGTCGGCATCAACCCAGACGCTTTTATGAAGGCCATCTCGAGCGTGGATGCTCAGCCACTGGCGATTAAGCCCATCACATTGGGGCTGCTGATAAATCTATTCAAACATGCCAATGCGCTTCCGAAATCCAAGATTGATCTATACGGACGTGGATGTCGCCAGTTATGTGAGGAGACCAGCGATAGCCGACAGGCGGCAGGCCAAGTGGGCAAACTGGATCCGGACCAGCGTCTTGCCCTTGCCAGGCGAATCGCCGCCCTGATAGTCTTCTGTAATAAAAGCGCAATCTCGTCAACGCCAACCCGTGAGGTACCGCAGGACGATGCTTTGGCGCTCGCGGAATTGACTGGCGGGGTTGAGCCGGTGAGGGGCAACACGATCGAGGTGACGGAGCAATCCCTTCGCGAGGTATTGGGCACCGCGCTGTTCACTGGAAGCGGTACTGGCCACGTAAGTTTCGCTCACCGAACCTACGCGGAATTCTTAGCGGCGGATTACCTGCGCCAGCACCAAGTCGACCAAACCCAGATCGCAAGCCTAGTCTATCACCATGGCGGCGCGGACCGCCGTGTCGTGCCACAACTCTCCGAAACCGCCGCATGGTTTGCAGGTATGAACAGCCAGTTCTTTCGACAGATTCTTAGCACCGATCCGCTACTGTTGCTTCGCAGCGATGCCGCCGCCCTTCCCGACAGTGACCGGGCGGCATTATTGGGAGCAGTCTTGAAAAAAATGGAGGATGGGACGGCGAACGACTCTGATTATTCACTCCGACGGTACTACGCCCGCTTCCATCACCCGGAACTGGCCGCGCAACTTACGCCGTTCATAACGGACAAATCTAAGAACGACATCGTTCGGCGTGTGGCAATTAACGTTGCAAAAGCAACACATACGCTAACGCTACAGGCGGCGCTGCTTGGGGCTTCCCTTGACTCGACGGAACGGCATCATGTCCGTGACCAAGCTTCGGCGGCACTCGCGGAAATCGGCGATGACGATCATCTAAGGGGACTTTTCCCGCTCCTGAATCTTTCGGGGGAGGAAGATCCTGACGATCAACTTCGGGGAAACGCCATGCGGGCGCTTTGGCGGGGGCGATTAATCGATCTTGAAAAATTATTGAGCGCGATCGCACCGCCCAGGGAACCGGACCTTTGGGGAAGTTACAGTAACTTCTTAGAGGACGAACTTCTGCAACATCTGGAAATACCCGCCGAAATACCAATGCTCTTGCGATGGCTTACCAACCACTGCGAGCGTAGTGCCGACAGCAGCGATACCGATTACCCCGAGCTTTCAGATGCGGCTATTAGTGAAGCGTGGGGTCACTTGGACACCCCGGAAGTCTGCGAGGCGCTGGGGGATTACCTTCTCAAACTTGCGACCGAGACCCATACCATCTTCTCTTCGCGCGCGGCGGATAGCGTCCGCAGCCGGCTTGACACGGACACCGGTGGGCGCCGGCGGTTAGCGCTGTCAATAATCTTGCGAGAAGCCTCCAGTCCAGAAACTCCTAGCGGTTGGCATTGGCTTTCCTCCGTTCGGATCGTTCAGTGCAGTGACTTGGCTTGGCTGCTCGATCAAGCAAAAGGGGTAGCCGACGCAGGTGCTGCAACGAGGTTTGCCAACCTAGCGATGTCGGTTTTTGATGGGAGTGACGAACCCGCGAAACTGGACAAATTAATAGACGCCGCTCATGCTAAGCCGGCCATCTACAAAGCATTTAAATTATTTATCGAACCCACCGACATTAATTCGCCCCAAGCCTTCGCACTGCGCAAGCAATCGGGAATGATGGAAAAATCGAGAACACGGATCGCCGGGGCCAACTTCGGCTCGTTACCGACGGCCGACGATATTCGCAAGTTACTTGACAGTTTTGAATCTGGCAATATCGATGTCTGGTGGCAATTGAACCGGACTCTGCTATTATGCCGCGATGGGAAATTGCCCGGCCGCGGCCGACTCGATTATGATCTGCGGAAATCGCCAATGTGGGAAAATACAGATGAACCGATGCACGCACGGATTGTTCGGGCGGCGGTGCAGTATCTTCGGGACGGGGAACCGGCAAGGGATAACTGGATAGCTCCAGATGGGTTTCACGCGCACCTGCCGGCGGGGTTCTGGGCAATTATATTGGTTTACCATGCGGATGCAGAGGCATTCGAGCGTCTCCTGCCCGAGGTATGGAAAAAGTGGATCACAGCCATTCTGGAGGCGCCGGCTCTATTAGGAATATCCGGTGAGTCCCACGCGGTGTATTCAATCACTGCCCACGCCTACCAGAAAGCCCCCGATGAATTTATTCGAATACTTAACGGCTTAATTGGCAAAGAGAACGAGGAATCGGGTTATTCAAAACTTCCAATCCTCCTGCGTCTGCGGGATTGCTGGGACGACCGGTTGTGCTCGGTTCTGATGGAAAAAGCGAAGGATGTGTCGCTGAAACCTTGGGCCGTGGGTGATCTCATCGAGCATCTGATTGAGCATGACCCCGGGCGTGGATCGGGCTTAGCATCCGCTATGATCCCGACGCCCATCCCACCGGACGGAAGAGATCGGGACATCGCTATCCAAGCGGCCTTAAAACTGCTCCTATTGGCCGGGGATGGCGGCTGGGCGGCTTTATGGCCCGCAATACAAAGGGACACCGCCTTTGGTCGGTCCGTTCTGGAAGCTGTCGCTTGTGATTACCGCCAAGACCGCTCCGGCGAACTTGCAGACCGATTGACAGAAGGGCAAGTCACTGACTTATATGTTTGGCTGGAACAACAGTTCCCGCAGTCTGAGGATCCGGATTTCAAGGGCGGATTCATAAATCCACGGGAGGCAGTTAAACTCTTTCGACAGGCGATCCTCGATAATTTAAGAAACAAGGGAACCATTGCATCCGCCTGCGCGGTCCGGGCAATTGCCGGGAAATTTCCAAAATATACTTGGTTGAATCATGTCGCTCTGGACGCCGAGGATATCGCCCGGCGGCGGACATGGTCGCCACCGGCTGCCTCTGAGGTTATCGACCTTTGCGCTGCGGCAGGGTCCCGACTCGTACGCAGCGCTGCTGAACTGCAAGATCTATTGGTGGAAGTACTCGGTGAAATTGACACCGACCTGCAAGGCGAAACCCCAGCGGCACCGGATCTGTGGAATCAATCCAGGACGAGCGATGGGACGACGTCAACACGGCCCAAAGACGAGAATCATTTCTCGGACTGGGTTAGCAGGCAATTAAAGCTAAGGCTCTGTGGCCGCGGGATCATTCCACTGCGCGAGGTGCAGATCCGCCGGGGCCAAGGAACCTGCGAAACAAGGAGTGAGGGCGAAAATACAGATATCTACGTTACGACCTCCGTGCCGGGCAGGTCTGCCGATACGCGAGAAACGATCCGAGTTATTATCGAGTCCAAGGGGTGTTGGCATTCCGAACTCCAGACGGCCATGCGTACCCAACTTGTTGATCGGTACCTAAGTGAAAATGATTGCCGGAGCGGGATTTACCTCGTAGGGTGGTTTCCGTGCCCGCAATGGGACCAAGACGACAGAAGGAATAGCAGCTCGCCTGATTGGACAATAACACAGACTCGCGCATTTCTTGAAAAGCAAGCCGCCGACCTTTCCACGGATGACCTGCTTATTCGTGCAGTTGTGTTGAACACCGCTTTGCGATGAGGCAATGAGGCGTATAAGCCCTCGCAGGCGCATTGGAAAATTAAGTGTTTAGGAGCAAATATGCCACGAAAACGCGGGCGACAGCTTGTCAGCCAGATGCTTGAAAAACTCGACGCTTCCGCATTGGAGCAATACGAGCACATCATTCGTCACTATACCCGTGACCGGGATGGCGTTTATGCCCTGTATCGCAACGATACTCTTTATTACGTCGGCCTCGCCCGCAATTTGCAGGGGCGTCTCAAGCAGCACCTCAAAGATCGCCATAAAGGCTCGTGGAATCGCTTTTCGGTCTATCTAACTATTGGTAATTCATTTGTAAAAGAGATGGAAACGTTGCTACTTCGCATCGCCAAGCCCAAAGGCAACAAGCAACTTGGAAAATTTGTGAAATGCCAGGATCTTCATCCGGTCGTCCGCCGGGATTTTCGCTCTGACTACAAATTAAAAGAACAAAGCATGTTCCGGCGGAGGCCGGTGGCAAAAGCCGACCAGAAAGAGGTGGAAGGAAAACACCAGGCGGTTCTGGCCGGTTATGTCCGCGATGGTTTTGCGCTCAAGGGCCGGCGCAATGGAAAAGACTACAAGGCCCGGGTGCAGAAAAACGGTTCGATCAAGTTTCAGGGCCAGATATTCATGTCTCCGTCCGGAGCTGGCGTGGCGGCCAGAGGCCACTCCACCGACGGCTGGTCGTTCTGGCATTACGAACGAGCACCGGGGGATTGGGTGCCGCTGAAAGAACTTCGGAAGCATGGGCGGCATGGCTGACGGAATCACGGGCCTTCCGGCGGGACGGCATGAATCAACGACCGGTCAACGGCTGCCCACAGCACCGCCGCCATAAATTTATGTGGTGGGCAACGGATCAGCCTGGAAAGTCAATGGTCGCGAGTGAACGCACTTCAGCGAGCAACATTCGTTGAACAACTGCTGTCCAATCCAAATATCAAAACGTAAAATGCGTGCGATCTACAATTTGTGTTTCAATTTGTGTTTTCAATTCGTGTTTCAATTCGTGTTTCCTTGACGAATTCCGATTCCCGTGCGAACATCGTCACTTATTCCATGGTGTAAGAATTTAAGTAATTGGATGGATACGTCCGATAAATTGAGTATGTTGAAGATAACGAGAATTCCGCAACGCGATGTGCAGGCCTTAGAGACGCTTGCGGCGCTACCGGAGCAAGAAGCCGCCCGTTTTTTGGACGCAGTTGCCAAGACAGACCCCACGATCAGCCGTGCCAATTTTGTGGTGCAGGTTACCAGAGCCTTACCCGGTATTCAGATAGCGGCGGCCGATGAGTTGGTGCGAGCGGTTCTAGGAATGCAGGCGGCGCGGATCGCTTGGGAGGCCACTGTAGAGGAGTTTGTTAAAGCGCTGGCTGCCGCCGAAAATGTAGCGGAGTCGAAGGTGCTGACATCGAATGCCGTCCTTTGGCGCGAGCGAGTCATAAACCTGCTGCTCACCGAATCGGTATTCTTGACGGCCAAAGCGGCGACCATCCTTACCGCACAGGAACACCCATTTGAGAGCGCTAGCATATATACGGATATTCGGCCGATATTTGCCGACCGAGTTGTAGAATCGGTCAAGCTTGAGCCGTCGGCAGCAGTGCTAGTCCACCACTTGCGCCTTCGCTTGGGGGGTGCAAATCAGCCGCGTGAATTGGATGTGGCCTTGGATAATCGCGACCTTGATGCTTTGGCAAGGGCGGTCGACAGGGCGAAACAAAAAGCGGCAACGTTGGCTGAGACAATAAAGCGGTCTAACTTGCGCCATTTAGAGCCGCCGGAGGAGTAAAACATGCAGGATATGCTGGAAAATAATTATGAAATGGGAGAAATGCTTGAAGAAACGGTGGAAACTCGACGAGGGCAGGGAAACCGGCTGTCAAGGTTTACGCGTGTAGTCCACATGGAGCGTGCAGACGAAGGTTTTCAGATTGGCGTACAGGCCGCAAATTCGTGGGCTTCGCTATGGGACAACTGGTGCGAGGAATCTGCTGTCGCGACGAAATTAGTCTGGGCGGATCGTAATCGTGAGCCTGTTTGGGAACGCTTAGCGGCGGCGTGGCAGTTACATGCGGTATTGAAAAAATATCTGTATGTTTCTCCGGATCCACATCCGACGGTAAGCCAGGAGACAAAATCCCTTTTCTACCATGATCTTGAGGAATGGCGCTCGGATACGCGGTTCAGTTCTAATTTGGCCGCACAACTGTCCCACCCGGCGTACTTGCGGATCATAGCGATGGGCCATGCGGTCCTTCCACTAATTCTCAAGGACCTGCAAAACGGTGGCGGACACTGGTTCGTGGCGTTGCGAGCCATCACGCGTGAGGATCCTGTGCCTCCGGAACATCGTTCGCTTCCGCGATTAATGCTAGAGGACTGGCTGCGATGGGCTGCCGAGAAAGGGCTTATTAATGACGACATGGAATTTCGATCGGCTCCATCTTGCGCAGATCGAGCTGGTATTTCCTCGCCTCAAGGGTGAAGGCTACAAAGCCACCAGCCCGACGGATCACTATTACAATTGTATCGCTTGGGCTGCCGAGGATCAGGATCGCTTATGGTCGCCATTGCCACAAGGCCAAGGCAGCGGCGGATACGATAGTCCATACGGCGATTATTGGCCCCCCGAAGTTCCTCGGGAGAATACCTTGGACACATGGATGAAGGCATTGGCACAGATTGGTTATGAGGGATGTGACACGCCTACGCTTGAAAATGAATTTCAGAAAATAGCTATTTATGTTGATGATCAGAACGTACCGCAACATGTTGCGCGGCAACTGCCGAATGGGCATTGGACCAGTAAACTCGGCAACGAAATTGACATTGAACACAATACGCTCCGTGCCCTTGAAGGGAAAGACTACGGCCAAGCGACATGCTTTATGAAGCGACGCTCCGTAAGCGCTGCCTTATAATTTTTATTAGATCAGGACCGCTGTTCGGCTGCATCATGTTATGAAGGCCGTGAATTGAGCCGGATTGGTTTCAAGGAGGGTGTACACCGTCGGAAAAGGCTTTCATCCGTGCGGCGGAACACGGCTGGGTTGAGCGGACCGATGCCTGAGCGCCCCGAGGAAATTTGCCAACTGAATGTTGTAGTTTGGCCTGCACGTTAAATTTATTAGGGACCTGGCGATTGGAATGCCCCCGGTGCCAATACCGACATTTCTGCTCGATTTCGAGTAAAGTTCAGCGCCCACACGGTTCCACGCACCCGCCAGTTGGTCCCTCCAGCCAGTAGCCGGAATTTCGCCCACGCAAAATCCTCCGGCCCCGATTACCAGTGTCGCTCTCTGCGTTTTGGGATCTTCCAGCGCGAGGATAATATTGGTCTGTCCGGCATCAAGCTGGTATGACTTCAGTCCGAAAGATCCAGTCATCCCCTTGGCAAATTCCGCATGGATAAATCCCGGATCGTCAAGCCGGTTTAGGGGAATATAGAATGTGCCGCCACCTCCCTTCGCATGGAACCGCAGGCTCACGGAGAGGTCATGCAGGGCGATTCCGTGGTTACGGATGACGACGTGAAACTCATCAAAGAAGCTGCCGCCATTCTCGTCCGCTGCTTGCGCGCCACTGTATACCGATCTCCGCAGAAGCCGCCCTTAACGAAGCGCCCGCCTACTGTCGCCATGTCGACCGAGCCGCGAGGGCGTGCGGGGAATCGTCCACCCGTATATGATTGACTCATTGGTAATTTTGAGGAGCGCAACGATGGTCTTTTCGGCGACCGTGGTAAACGTAATGATTGGTGGACCTGCTGATGTTGAGGACGAG